>DTSE01000274.1 GCA_012965515.1 Candidatus Melainabacteria bacterium
AGACACGCCTCGTCTGGAAGGTGAATTGTTCAGACTTGGTACATACACTCGCGAAAAGCAAAAGCACTTCCTTGGGGCCAGTGAAGCGATAGTTCGTCAGTCAATGCTCATGCAACCAGGAGAGTTCAAAGAGAACTTTGAGAGCTTTAACGAAACTCGACATTGTCTTGACGGGCTAGGCAAGCCAACGTGGTTTCGGGATAGTACAAGGAAAAACACACTAGTCTATCTGCCCTTCAATCTCTTCAAATTTCCATGGTTCGAGTGTTATGCGGAGCCAGTTGTTTTTGCAATGAAAGAGAAGGGAAGGATGGACTTGTTTATCAATCCTGACATTAGTTTGCTCTTTAGACTGGAGAAGGTTCAAGATGACCACGATAGTTGGTATGACCCCCATAATGGCAAAGAGGTCTTAAGAAAAGAAGTCATCAATGGCAATGAAGTTGCTTTCGAAATACGCTGCAGTTATTTGGCGAGATATCTCACGATTCGGCAAATGGCGCTTATTGTAGGTTGCTTCAGAAGTCTAGAAGTGTTGGATCCGTCGGAAAGTGTGATTCATAAAGTTGAAACTGGAAAAGTTGCGCTTGGCTCGGCATCTGAAGGTTCAAAAGCATTGGTCGAAAGCTTTGCAAACGTGAGAAGCAATCGAAGAGATCAAGCTATTGCAAAACGATGGTTGAATTTGTGGTTTGAAATCGAACCTAAAGAAGTAGACGTTGATGATCCACTATCAGATGAACCTGGATTTGATATCTTTTCAATGACGCTACCAACGCGCTCCGGCAATATTGCGCCGGGAAGATTCACAGATTTCAAAGGCAAGAAAAAGGGAAATTTTAAGGGTTGCGACGGTTCAGACATGGAGACCGTGTACTTCAGTCAGGAAGTTCTACACAAGTATCAAGAAACCGTTGGATTTGAGGTTGACAATGAGGGAAATGTCTTTTGCAGGCGAGAGTGGGGACTTTCAGGCAGCACTCAGTTGATTGGAAACGAGCTGGTTTGCACATGGATTGGAGATTTTGCCACTGGTGTGCTCATTGAAGAGTGGCCACATTGGAAGCAATATTCGGTTGTTCCTCCCAGCGCAGATACAATGAGTATCGTTGCAAACGAAATCCCACTTCCTAAACTTATCAAAGCATTATGCGATGCACTCTGTTCATTGAACCGGGATATAAAAGGCTTTTCTGAGGCATTCGGAATCCTTGATTGCGAGCCGTTTTGGCAAGGCTCCGAGGATAGCATCATAGCCAAACAGCTGAAATGGGTCTACCCAAACTCCTATGGTGATGAACAGTTTGTCAAACGAATGACTTTTCTTTCGAATCTTGTAACTGAGGAGTTTCAGAGCAATCCTATTACAGCGGTTCTCTCAAAATTTGAATCAAGATTGACGCAGAAGGACAAGAAAACTATGACTAGTCCCCGAAACTTGCTTTTGCGAATGACTTTGATCGCCGCCTTGATCGAAAAGTTTGACTGTTCAAACTCTGAAGTTGCAGACCTTATTATGGATATGGAACGGTTCCAAGAAAAGAAAGAAGTTTCGCTCGAAGAGGATTTGAAGAAGCTTTATTTAGATATTTATGACAAATTTTCAGTTCTTGCCTTTCTGCACGATTTTCGAAATTTTGCGGAAATAGCTCATAAGGCGTGCGAAGGCAAAGCCAGAGAAGCGGCAGTAAAACTTGGCTTACCTACTTCCGGCTGGAAGAGAAGGAATTTTATTGATGTAGTAAGCAAGATAACAGAGCGTGCGAATGAAATTGGCACAATTTTGGAATATGCAAGCGGAGTGCACAGAGAAAGAAGTTGGCGAAAACAGCAGGACAAAAAAAGAGACGCCAACAGCCGGAGAGCGCAAGAGAAAGAGTAAAATTGCTGCTGAAGCTTCTGTGCTTGCTCCAGCAGCCTTGACAAGCGTCAGTACATCTATTAGTTCGCCCCTCTCGGCGCAATTGTCCTTCTAGTGTCAGACAAGAGTTCGCTCAAATATTCGACTATTAGCTCGTCATGGTAGAAGTATTTTGAAACCAAGTCAGCCCACTCGTTGACGGTCAGAGATGCGTCAATTCGGAAGACCTTCATATAACTGTCCGCCTTAAAATCAGTTCGATGCATTTGAGTTTTGTAGCGCTTTTCATAGTTTTGTTTGCTATATTCTTTGACCGCTCCATCAAGATGTATAAATCGGTTCTCTGAATCATTCCAAATTGAGTGTAGATAAGCGCATTTGATAGTATCTGAATGAATAAAGTATGGTGAATCAGGAGCTACCAGTTCTTCAATCTGCACAGACTTCAGGTTGCCTTGATTGACGTCAAGTAAAAAGTTGGGCCGCAATTTTAATTGTCGTCCATCATGCCTCTTCTACTCCACATTACCTCTATGTGAGAAAGTCCGAGAAAGAGCAACCTCAAGAATGGGCTGTCATCAACACGGCTGTGGACAGTCAGGGTTCTACTTGGAACCTCTGGGAATTTTGGATGAACAAGTTTTTCTTCGGTCAATCCCGTTGGTCCCCAGATGTACGCTCTAGTCTCCCATTCTTCATAAAAGCTAGCATTCATGACGATATCTTCGTTCAATCGAAGACCGAAGTATTTTATATCTGTCCGCTCTCGTTTCATCTCCAGGAGTGTTTCGATAAAGCCAAAGGAAAGAGAGCGCATGCATGTCTTAGTAGAAAGCCAAGGATGATAGGGAACAAATAGATTATTCGCAAGAAGGCCATCTTTGGTGTAAAGACCGGTCGCAGGCAGTTTCACAAGTAATCCATCATTATCAAAATCAAGATTGGGCAGAACGGTCGAAAGAATTGCAGTAGAGTGCAGGAATCCCGGAACCTGAAAGATGTACGCAAGAGCGCCAGCGGAAGCATTGTCGAAAGCGTATCGCCTGATAGAACCGTATAAGTGAAGCCTGTGTGCCACCTCCGAGGGCAGAGTCGTAGACATTGACTGTAATTGTGTCGCTGGTTGTCTTGGTGCCACCAATAGTTGCTGTTTTGAGAGAGTTCTGGTTAATGGATAGAGCAACCGTCTCTGTTGCGGATGACGTTCGTGTTCCGCAGCGACTCGATTGCACGGCCTTCAACTTTGGGTCAGTAGAAAAGAATGGTTTTATTCTTAATTTTGCCTAGATACGTTACGATGTTCCAATCTAATGAATACGCGATGTCGATAAGTGCGCCAATCCACAGGACGACTCGAGCGAGCGCTTCAGTTTTTGATGTTTTGAAAAGGCGAGGTGACAGCCGAAGTGCATCGCACTAAGATCTTGACAGAGTGACGCTATAAAAATCCACTGAGGCCTACAAACACAGATTGGGCACCCCTTGCATCTCTTCTTCCACGAGCTAAATCTCACGCCCAACCAGTATTTTTCAATCGTAGGAATAACTCGGTTCGAAGGTGCTCAGGATCTATTTTCAAAGTCTGCAAAATCTCTCGAAGATCTTCAACCATCGGCTCATTAAGGAGCGAATAAAGAATGTGTCCACAGTCGACTTTCTGATGGCCAAGCTCGTCGGCGAGGTCAAAAGCAAAGGTAATGGTTTTTTTGACATTTGGAGTAAGTGGGATGCCCCCCTCCATCGTAGGCGCTTCGTCGGCGAAAGGAGCGAAGGCAGGTCGAGCTGCTTTCGCCGTGATTCCTGCCTTGCTCAAGAATTCTGACGTGTTACTTTCTCTGGCCAACACTATACCGTAAAGGAAATCGGCAATTCCACAAAATCCATCGTGCCGTTCATGCGCTTCGACTTGTGCCCACCAAAAAGCCCGCACGGAATCATCTGTCAATCGCTTAAAATCAGGCATATAAGCCACTATGAAAAGACGCTGATGATATTGTAGATCTTCGCGCACCTTGTGTGTCGTCTAACGTTCATTTCTCGCTAAAATCCGATTTTGTTGTCATATTTCCCAGCCAAGATTTAAGAGTGTGATCGACAGTTACTGGTTAAAGAGTCTTTCAAACATCGCACGAGCTTTCTCAATGGCTTCCCTTGCCAGGTTCCTTTCTATTTCTTGCGGGGCTAATCCACCTGTGTGATCCGGCGCCTTCCATTCCCATTGGAGACTTCTCTCTACATCAGCTAGCATTTTTCCTGCAATTCCGTCTGCGAGAATTATCCCTGCAGCAAGGATGCCCGCGATTGCTGTGACCGTTAGTGAATTGTTGTAATACTGCTGCGTTACAAGCTGACTAGCTGTATTTGCGCCATCCTGCAACGGGCCATTGCCAATGTTGTAACTGAAGGTCATGGAGCCACCATTCCCCGATACTGTGCCAGTACCGGTCTGCCGTCCCTTGTAGCAGAGAACCCAAATGGTGTAATCACCTATTCTTGTAAACACAACATGACCGGTCCAATTGGGCGGACAAGGATTTGGACAAGTTGGGGCAAGCCCGGTCGGGTCGGACATTGCCTGCGGCATATTAGCTGCATAGCCGTACAGGTTAGTTCCGCCCAGTTCTGCAATTGGATCACGATTGATAAATCGACCAAAACTCGTGTTATAGGCCCTCGTCGCTGTGAGACTCAGCCCGCTTCTGGAGTGCAAGTAATAGCCCGCATATTGGAAGTCCGCCGCAACGTTTTCCATCATAATGGTTTTGACTCCGTAAGGGTCAAAACTGTATTCTGCCTGCCTGTTGCCGCTGAAGTCAGTCAGCTCTCTAACGGAGTTAAGGTGGTCGAGGCTAAAAAAGTACGATGAACCAGAAATAAACTCGCCTCTGCTAAAGAATTTCTTTATGACACTGCCGCTGCCGTCCCGCTCCTCCGGACCGCAGAATTGCTTAGTGCTGGTGACCGAACCGCCTGAGTACTCCTGAATCTTAACTCTTCCGCCTAGCGGACTAATAGTGAAAACGCTTTTATTTCCTGATCCCGGATAATCGATCTCTACGAGCGAATCCGCGACAATTCACATGATGGAGATGGTCGGGGAAAAGCTGATGCTGTCTATATTTTAGCTCTTTCAAACTCTTCGAACAAATGAATTTGTTCATTTTCAAAGACTTGAATGCTGGAGGTATGGGTATTTCATTTGCCGCTATATCTTCGCCGCTCATACGTGTTTTGACGAGAAAGAATAATTTGCTGCTGAGCATTCCCTAAGTTGGCGGAGAGACAACGGTATCCGTTCGGTAGACCGCAGGTCAGCTAACCGGCATCCATTTGTCGGGTGTCATCAAAGCGATATCCGGAGCTTTCGCCGAAGAAAGTCTGCTGAGAACGTCCGTCAAGTAGGCGAGTGGATCGACGCCATGAAGTTTGCATGATGCGATCAAGCTGGAAAGAATTGCTGCACGTTTGCCGCCATCTCGGCTTCCTGCAAATAGCCAGTTCTTGCGGCCGACTGCAATCGCGCGCATCGCGCGTTCTGCTTTGTTGTTGTCGATGGTAAGCGCACCATCCTCAGTAAATGTGCACAATGCATCCCACTGATTTAGCGCATAGCGAATTGCTTTGGCCAGCGGTCCTTTCAATTCGATCACACAATTCTTGTCCAACCATCTTTTAAAGATTGCCAGCACTTTCTTGGAGCGCCCTTGTCGAACTTCTCTGCGCACGTCCGGGGAATTTTTGGCGATACGCTTCTCAATTCTGTAGAGGACTTGTATGCACCTGAGTGCCCAGCTTGCAGCAGCCTTGTTGCTCGGCATTGCTTCAAAGAACTTGCGGCGAGCATGAGCCCAGCAAGCTACTTCACGCACTAAATTGCCCGCGTAAATTCCATCGTAGCCAGCATATGCATCTGCCTGCAAAAATCCTTCGAAGTCCTGGAGGAATTTTACCGGTCCATCTCTTTTTCGAGAATCAGTAAAATCATAAATGAGCAAATTGTTGTCGGCATCTCCAAGATACGCCCAAATTCGAGCCTGGCGAATGTTCTTTTCGTGCTCGCGATCTTGCAAATCCACAGGTGTATCATCTGTCCAGATGACTTTGGAACCGAGAATTCTTCTCTTCATTTCTTCGTAAATTGGCGTCACAAGACCAGCTGTGAACGCCATCCAGTCACACATCGTTGAACGCGGTATGTCTGCCCCATGCCGCCTGAAGATCCCCTCCAATCTATTCAGAGGAAGGTGATCGGCAAACTTGCTTGTCGCAATGTACGCCAACATCGAGCTGTCGGCCAACCCTTTCGGAATCGGCTTGTTCGGTACAGCAGCAATAACCACATGCTCCTGGCAGGTACTGCAGGCATACTTCAAACGCACGTCTTCAATTACTTCAACGCAAGACGGAATATAGCCGTATCTTTCGCTGACCTCTTCTCCAATCGCAGTGCGCTCCGCACCACATCCAGGACAGCCAAGTTCCTCTTTCGAAAGCTCGTGAACAACCCTGCGCCTGGGTAGATTCTTCGCCGGCTTGCGCCTTCCGTGCTTGGTACCATTCTTTGCGACTACCGTCTCGGACGTCTTTTCCGCTGATTCAAGCGGCGCGTCGATCAATGCTCCAAATAGCTTCAGCTGATCGGGATCGATACTCTCTGATTGCCGTCCAAACTTTGCTCGCAGAAGTTGCTGCAGGCGCTGCTGCAATTCCTGTATCTGCTCGTCCTTTTCGTCAAGACGTCCAAATGCTTGCTTGAGAGTGCCAACAAGATCACCCAGCATTTCTTGGCACTCTGCCAAATCAGAAGGTGGACTAAAATTGTCGAGTCCTTGAGGAGTCATTCCAGCACTGCATGCGGTGGCACAAACAACTCCATCATTTTACCGCGAAACCACGCTGAAATCAGCGGTTTTTGCCTACCCCAAAAGCCGCTTTTAATCTTCCAAAGGCTGGAGATGCCCAGCCCATTAGAAAAATAGATGAAACATAATATATAAGATCAGACTCTCGATTCCTCCCGCGTATATCTCTTTTGCTTCTGCATTCTCGCCAAATCAATACCGTTCAATAACATCGAAAATGTTGCCGGATCGATTTCCAAACTCGAAGCCGCCGCACAAGGCAGCGAAAATTTCCCTTTCTCCAAACGCTTGTAAAAAATCGCATAGCCGTCTCGATCCCAAAACAAAATCTTCACGCTGTCCTCAGCCTTGTTTCTAAAAACGAACAAGTGGCCAGAACGTGGCTCTTGTCCCAGGTCCGCTCGTACAATCTCCGCCAGGCTGTCAAAACTTCTGCGCATGTCGACCGGAACAACACAAAAGTAAATTTGCATCGACGCCGGAATGTTTAACACTAAGACTCCAGATTTTTCAAAAGCAACGCAAGCTGCTCAGCTGAAAACGTCGCCGGCAAAATTACACAGTGCCCACTTCTAAGGCGCAATTCCAAAGGCTCTGAATCTGTTTCGACGCGCTTGACCTTTTGCACTTTGATCTCTACTGGCACCAGTCGCTTGATCTTTGCCTTCCTTTTTCTCGACTTCTTTTTTGCTCCGTGAGGCGGCAAATCTTTCTTCCATTCAGGATGCTCCGGCCGCAATTTCTTGAACCAAGAGTAGTAATTGTTGGAGGAGATTCCTTCCTGCTCACAAAACTCTTGGACGCTCAGGTGATGTTCCCTCGCCCTCGTAATAAGCTCGGTCCAATAGTTCTCGCGTTCGGCGCTCGTGCTGCCTGGTGTTCTTTTCATCGACATCCCTTTCTGAAAACAAGGATGCCTCAGCACGCTAAATTTTAAAAGATGCGGTTCACCGGACGCTTACAGACAACGCATCTAATTTTGGCTTAGATTCCCAATTTGGAATTTTTTGAAGCGGCAAAGCAGCTCGTTGCATATGCTCGTCTGGAGCCCCGAGAGAGCCGCTCCGGCACATCTGTCAGAGGGCGCTCCAGCCTGTCGAATACGGGCAATGCGAGATTGAGGCAAGGACTCTATATGACTGCTCTGGTTGCGATGAACTGGAGCCCAATTGTTGCCGCTTTTATGATCGTGTGTTCCAGAAAGGAAAGCCGCCGATGAAAGTGCTCGGGGCAGCAAGAAGAAAGGTTTTGCACATAATTTACGGGTTTTTGAAGTCCGGAAAACCTTTCTCTGCGGAACTAGCCAGCGCTTAACGGACAAGACGATATCTGCTACGCGTAAACGCGGCGACCGCTGGTTGAGTTTGCGGCATTTTTAACCGCACCCCAAAATCACAACTGCATCCTCTCGCGTGCGCTCGACTATTTCAAGGGTGCGGTTCGTGGAACGCTTTCCTGAAGGAGATATTCTTCAATGACCCGTTAGAATCAAGACACCCTTTTCATGGAGAAGAAGTGTTCGCACTTTCAGCAGAGCCTTCGGAATTTGTTAGGCTGCCGGAGTATAATTCAATTTCAGGAATTTGCTCACTTGGTCCATCAAACGAGCCATCTTGGTCGGAATACCCGGCCACAATAAGTGCTTGCTTTTCCCCAAACGGAATTACTATCGCGTCATATCGAGCTTTATGTAACTGCCCTGCAAGAACGAATCTCTTTTTGTTCATGTCCAGTGTTTCTACAGTCGCAGTAAGGCTATACGCAGAATCTGCAATAGATTTCGTCGTTAAACCACCTACGATGATTATGTTGCCATCATTAAGTTGAGCGACACTGTGTTGATAACGCGGCTTTTGGAGGTTAGGTAATCGAATAAACTCGTTCTTTTTAGCATCATAGATTTCCGCGGCAGAGATGGCTTTAGATGGGTCGGGATTCCACCCGCCAGTTATCAGAAAGCGTGTATCATTCAACTTTGTTATGGTAGGTTGATGTCGAGGCGAGTTCATAGGTGGTCCGATTCTGACAGACCTAGATGCAGGATGAAATATCCAGGTTGAATTAACCGGCTCATTGTCGTCCGTAGCGAAATTCTGACTTTGATAGTTTGGGTGCAAAAACTTTTGTTCGGATTTCAGAGGAGTTCCTCCAAGAATTAGAATATCACTGCTTGGAAGCACGAGTGCATCAGTGCAAACAAAGCGACGAGTCTCTCCTCTATACGGTAATAGAAAAGTAGGTGGATACTCCATAATCCGAATCTGGTTAAGTGTCGCTGGCAACCCTCGGGTGTTCTGGGTCCAGGGTCCTAGTCTAAAGGTTTTTCCTTCTAGGGATAGAAGACCGCTGTTTTGCAGTAAAACTGGTAAATCCGCAAAATGATCTGCAAAGGAGCAAGCTACCTTACTCGATTTATCCAGAAGCATCAGATCTTTAGCAGGTACTATTTGAGTCGCAAATGGCAGTATTGATGGTGTGTCACGTTGATTGCCACAACCATACGAAAAAAACAAAAGCATAATTACTACAAGGAACTTGGTCAGACGCATTTCCTTTTACTCTTAACCACTTCGATCCTCCAGGATTCTGAGTGACTATAGAACCAAAATCCTTTAGAGCCAGTTTACTTTATTGGACCGTTGGGTGCTGTAGGCTTATCAGTTTTTGATTCCTTGCAACATTGTTTTAGGCAATTGTCTATTATTTGATCAAGAACCTTACCCCAGCCAGATGCTCCTTGGTCTGCGGCAGCTTGAGCACCCATAGCGTCATTATTTAGATCAACAATTGTGTCCGAACTCAATGACTCATTTAGTTGATTTCTTTCTCTCGTTAAATCAATTTTGCCGGTGGTGATTTCATTATATGCGTGGCCAATCCCATAATTCAGCATATTGCCAGCCAGCTCCGCAGCCTCGATTCCAATTCCTCCTCCCATTGCGAGCGCTCCGCCAAGGGCTCCTCCTCCAGAATTCATCGATGTCGACGCCGCTGCAATTGCATGGTGAAGACAGTTGAAAATACATTCCGACCACTTACTATCATTTCTTGAGCCAAAACCATTGGCGCTCATGACACCACTGGCATATGCGCTTTCACCACCCATGTTTCCCATAATTGGATCAGTTGGTTTCCAGCCACTATAACCAGAAGCGGAAGATGGATCTTTCCACAATCCCAAAGGATCAATAAATGAAACGGGATTATTTGATACGTAATTGCTTGAGTTTGGAGCGCTCAAATAATCGTTGCTCAGCCATCTACCTAAGGTGCTGGAAAATACTCGAGTAGCTGTTAAATTTAAACTGCTTCGTGAATGGAAGAAATAGCGAGCGAACTGAAAATCCCCATCAAATGCCCCTTGCGTCTTTGATTTTCTTCCGTATGGGTCGTACTGGTATTGACATTGTAAAACGCCACTGGAATTAGTGATTTCAGTGGTTGAACCAAGGTGATTGCCACAGTAGAAGTAGCTAAAACTACTTCTCTTCTCTCCATTTGTGAAGAACTGCTTAGCCACACTTCCTAAAGCATCACGCTCTTCCGCGCGGAAAGGACCGTTCCACAGATACCTCTGAGTACTTGTTACTGTTCCAGAGACTGTTTCAACAATCTCTCGATCGCGACCCGATCCATCATAATTAAACTGCGTGAAATTATTAATTCCCGGATAATCGATCTTTTTAAGAAAGTGGGCACTGCTGATGGTGCACAAACGAAGTTGGAGAGAAGACTTTCGTGGATATGTCGAGACCGTTAAGAGTTGCGAGTAGCGCCAGTGTAGACAGGTTGAGAAAAACGGCAGGTCATTGAATTTGTTTTCTCTTCATTCCTCTGCGTTTTCGTCCGCTAAATCGCGAAGGGTTTGACGAGCAAGTTCAGCTTCTCCCACCTCGAACAAAGCTTTCACTTCTTTCAACAGCTTGCGCAAAAGCAGGATCGCTTTTAATGCGATCCGCGATGGTTTCTTTGAAATCACGAGTTAGGGCCACTACTGGCAACCTCTTATCTCAAATTGGGCGTTGGCGGCTGTATTGCTTTTACGCAATATGGCATATTGACAATATTGACTCTATGCAATAGAGTTGTTTTATGCCGTGGACACTAGTGTACCTCAAAGAATTCGAAGAGTGGCTTGACGGTCAGACGGAAGACCTGCAGGACGAGGCACTTGCTCATTTGGAACTGCTAGGGGAAATAGGTCCAGTGCTAAGCAGACCGCATGCAGATACTCTTAAGGGGAGTAAAATCGCCAATCTGAAAGAGCTGAGATTTACATTTGCTGGAGCACCAATCAGAATTTTGTATGCCTTTGATCCAAACCAGCATGGAGTGATCATTCTTGCCGGCGACAAATCAGGTGACAAGCGCTGGTACGAGGTGAACATTTCAAAGGCGGAAAAACTATATGGAGAGCACTTGCAGAAGGTAGTTGCAGATCGAGAGAAAAAGGAAAGGCTTGAACAAGAAAAGGAAAAGAGGAAACGGCGATGACCAAGCATGATGAATATATGAAAAAGCTTTCGCCGGAGAGAAGAGCCAAGATCAAGGCGCGAGCCCAAGAGCTGATTTCCGAAGAAATGACTCTCAGTGAATTGAGAAAAGCGAGGCAGTTATCTCAAGAGACATTGGCTGAGATACTCCAGATGCGACAAGGTGACCTATCGAAGTTCGAGCGTAGAGCCGATGCATACTTGAGCACAATTCGGCGTTATGTTGTCGCCATGGGAGGATCACTGGATCTGATTGCCAGTTTTCCGAACTCGAAACCGGTGAAGATTATTCACATCGGCGATCTTGATGAAGAGTCTGACGTCAACGAGGAACGAGAGCTTGCTTGACGGATTTCTACCCTTCATTCTTCTGATTGCATAGACGCAGGAATTCATTTGTGATGATTTGCATTGGTTCTCGAAGTCTCTCTACGTCCACTACCAGGTAACCAAATGTGGTGTCATTCCTTCCCGAGTGATTGGCAAGTTTCTTGAGGACCACATAGGGTAGTGCTAAACGTTCAGCAAGGGTGAGAAAGGTGCGTCTCAGGTCATGAAGAATGAAAGGGCAATTTGCCTTCTCTGCTACTCCGTCGATGACATGATCTGAATCAACCATGTGGTGCTTTCCACCTTGCCCTGGAAAGACATACTCAGAATTTCCACGTTCCAAATATCGACGGTGCAGCATCTCATAGAGATAATCGCTCAACGGCAGACGATGTTCGTTGCCGTTCTTTGAGAGTTCGGCCCGAATAGTGAGGACCTTTGATTGAAAGTCCACTTCGTTCCACTTGAGCGTGGCGCCCTCATTGCGCCGCAGTCCGGTCAGTAAGAGCAGCATCAAGTAATCTTTGACTTTTTGGTGGCGGAGTTCCATTACGGCAGAAAACCATGCCGGAAGCTTGTGGTCTGGAATAATAGATTGCCGCCTTCGGTGTGGATACCACTGTCGATTGTTTGAAAGGCGTTTGACTGGGTTGACCAGGATGATTGGCTTTCCATCAATCTCGTAGTTTGCGGCTGCGAAATTGAGTAATGTACCAAGCATGTGCATGACGGTGTTTGCTTGCGCTTCTCCAGTTGTTCCTTGCTTGGTTGTTCTCCGCAATCCAGCATGCCGCTGCTCCACCATTTCTCGGGTGATTGCGACAATAGGAAGTTCCAGCCAGTCCCCCAGGCAGCGCGGAACCATCGATCTGTAAGCTCTCACCGTGTTCGGCTTTAAGTTTCGGACGGATAGGTAATGATCGAGGACCTCTTCCAGAGTGGCGCCTCTTATTTTCCTCTTTGCCCTTTCGATTGTTGGATCTTTCCCTGCTGCCATATTCGCCAGCAGCGTTTGTGCCTTTTTCCTTGCAGCAGTTGGGGTTAACTGAGAAACCTTGCCGAGTGTTATTCGGCGAAGCACGCCATTGACACGTGCTTCAACAATGTAGCTGCAGCTTCCTGGAGTGACCCGAAGTCCCAAGCCTATCAGTAGCGAATCACGAAAGAAGATTTGCCCCCTCTCCGGAGACTTGATACTTGCGATGAACAATTTGGTCAATTTGGGCATAATTCCTGCCTTCCCATTTTTGGGGTGGTATGTAAAGTTGAGTCGACAATATGTAGACAACTCGGAAAAATTTTTATCTTTCGAAAGTGTCATGTGACGGGCGTTTCCGGCGTTTGCTTTGTAGAAAAATTCGCGCGCCAGCACGCACATGCCCTCATGCCGGATTTGCGGCAAAGCGGGTTCCTGGCGTGCAAGGCTGGCTCTGGAAGAGCCACCCGAAGGGTTTAGCCTTGACGCGAGGGCTTTGCCGCTTGGCTTTTCGCCGGGCATGTAGCGCTGGCGCGTTCTTAGAAGAATGTTTTTCAGCTAGGCCTGGTGAAGTGACCTTGGCCCGTTTAAAAGACGTTTAAGGGGAAGATGATTGAGTCCTGAAATTCTTATGCTTGAGAAAAGTGTCCGCATGACGGCGGATGGAATGAAAAGCGAAACACGGCTAAAAACAGCGCAGACAGTTTCGCGTTGATTCCAATATAGCAGCGCCCTGATTTCGTGGCACCAGTGTTTACCCGGGGATTCGCTCTCCATAAGCTTTCCCATGTTTTCCTATGTTTTCTCCGGTCATCCTCAGCGCCAAAAGTCTTGCTTATCTGGTTACTTTAGTGAACCTGCCTGAATCTGAATTTGAGCTTGCCGGGAGCAAAAGCTCTACCGTACAAGGGCTTTGCTCGTGTGTGCCCGGCTCTAACCGCTGCTTGCAATTTGGGTGCCGGGAGCAAAGTCCTTTGCTGACAAGGCTTTTCATTGAGCGTGCCGACGCGATGTATCTTGCACTACCGGACGGTAAAATCTCCCGGCAGTGCTCCGGCCGCACTCACATCGAACTGAGCGAGCTGGCCGCCGCTTCGCTCGGACGGTGGCTTCGCGCCATACAGCCAGGTAAGGCAGGTTCCCAGAGCGAGATTTTTGTATCGGGTCATTCAACCCTTGTACCGGCTGCAGTAGCGGTTCCGACCATGGCATACTCGACTCAGTTGGAAACACATACCGGCCATTTCAGACCGCGCCGACTGGACTTCTTTGGAGCGCGACCGTGCGCTCTTTAACTTGCATTACCGCACGGTCGAACCTACCGGCAATGCTCCGGGCGACGGTGTCGCTCAGACTTGGCTGGTGCGCTTATTTGAACGGCGGCAGTGAAGTTGAAGGCACTCTAAATTTTTTGACGGTGCCGAAAAACTCCGTAGTGATGCCTGTTATAGTGCTTAACCTTTTCCTGTGTATCTTGCCTTCCGCAATTCTGCGTCGGCTGCTAGTATTCGGTTCCGCCTCGTGGCCAATTCGGCGGTCGCATTTGGAGTCCGATACGCTAGCGACGGCGGGAAAAAGCAATCGCCTATTGCGAACAGTGACTCACACTTAAAGGGCGCTCCCGACAAGCATTTTCAGGATTGACTATGACTCTCAATCGGCAGTGAGATTTTGACTCAGACTAAAAACCTATACAGGGAGCTGGTTTCGGGGTTTGACCTAGTCGTATGTATCTTGCGTTCCGTTTTCAAACGAGTTGCGCCTGACACTTGCATTGATGTTAGCTTGGTTGAGCACCACCTAACGAGACTCATCAGAAGGTTTTTTTTCAACGATTAATCTTCTGAAAGAAGCATCCACCCTTGCAAACTCATCGGTTCCGTCAGCCCGAGGGGGTAGTTCTTGATGGTTTGCAAAACACTCAAAGTTTTTCTCTAGCGCAACCAGTTTTCGGCGGAATTCCTGGCTAATCCGCCCGCTTAAAATAATTCCGGCAAAACCCGAGAAAAATGTCGAGAAGACCAGCAAGCCTTTGCTGAAGTTATTAAGTTGCGACACCTTGTCATGAGAGACTGCCAAAGATATGAGGAGTCCAATCACCAAAATTAGTACGGGAACCGTGGCAACCAGCATAAGTCGTTTTGCAATATTCATAGTTGCTCCGTGCGAATGGCTAGAAATCGTCAACGAGAAGGGCATGGACAATCTGGTTCCTTTCCAGCGACTCCGCTATCTGGACCAAATATTCGCTCACATACAAAGATACAGCCGACCGACCCTGCAGCCGCTAAAGCCATGCAGACCCAGAACGGAACACCGCATAATAGACATGCCGCAATACCTCCGGTTGCTATCGCTGAGCATAGTGCTTGGCAAAAAGTTGCATCGCCTTCCCCTAATCCAAGTGGATCAATCAATCCAACGGGATTGTTGAGCACGTATAAGTATAGATTCGTCGCGCCAAGCCCGAATTGGCTGCGCTTTAGATTTAATACTTTCGCGCTTGCGCCATTCAGGGTATTCATATCAATTTGGGCTATACCGGGCTGTGCAATGTGCATAAGACCCGTTTCGAAGATAGGGTCTCTCGAAAGCCAGCGACCATTTTGAGCGGAATACAAACGGAAAGTGGCGAGATTTAGACTGCTCCGCTCGTGCGCGAAGTAGCCGGAATATTGATAGTCTGAACTTTCACTTCCAGAAGTTCTTGAAGCAATTCCGAACGGCGAATAAGCATAAGAAGCAGTGATAACAGAAGCATTGTCTGTCATTTGAGATGTAGAACCTTGCGCGTTCACAGTGTAATATCGATTGGAAGCGCCATTCAATTGACCTAACGAGAAAAATTTTCTTGCAATAGTCCCGCCGGCGTCCCGCTCCTCAAGATTACGAATACCTATCACCACAAATTGCCTTGTACTCGTCACTGAACCAGAAACCGTCTCAACTATCTTCGTATTCCTCGATAGTCCATCGTACGAAAACTGGCTGTAATTGTTAACCCCCGGATAATCGATCTCGATCAGGCGATTCTCGGCATCCCACTTGTACGTATTGGTACCGTCTGAGGTCATATTACCGTTTGCATCCCAAGTCAGCGTTGAAGACGCACTGGCAGTGACCTTAAGAGAATTCGTGTCTGTCTTTGTTGTAGGCACGGCATCGGTGGCAGAGACCTTGGCGAGACTTGCTCCAGCAGGAAGCGTGCCATTACCTGAGAAGCTTTGAGAGAATGCCAGATCTGCAGCATCGCCGTTCTTGGCAGTCACACCAAGTCCCTGAAGGTCAGAGTTTGCATTCATGTTCGTTGCCAGCCCAGCCGCGACATCAACCAAGGTGTCAGAAGCGCCGACTGTATAACCGACAGATTCCTGACCGCCCGGAAGCAGGGGGTTGTGAGTGACCACAGTGACAGTGTCACCGTTGGTTGCTTTGCCGGCCACAACCAGGGTCGTGTTTCCGTTCGCATTCGTACCAAGCGTTAGTGTCTCTGTAGCGCCGCCGCTGGTTGACGTCGTGTACGTCGTTCCGGCGGTCGCTATAGTGACGACAGCGGCAGATGAAGTCGATGTCACGCCAATCGCTGCCAAATTGCTGCTTGCATTGATGGCATTCTTTAAGCCAGTAGCAATATCGGTGGTCGTATTACCTCCAGCAACTGTATAAAATACCGTTTCCTCACCACCGGAAAGATTCACATTCTCAACGGTCAGCGAGACCACGTCTCCAGTGGTTACAGTTCCAGCAACGGTCACAGTGCTGTTTCCGTTAAAGTTTGCCGACGAAGTCAGTGTTTCCGTCGGAACACCTGTCACAGACTTGGAATACGTCACATCGGCGTAATACTTGTCCGGATTGATTGTGACTACTGATCCGGCATAACTTGGGAAATAGAGAGCAATGCTGGTGTACAGAGTACCGCCATATCCCAATGTATTGTAAATAGCGTTAGATAGCCCCTGGGCAATCGTGGCAGTTGTGTCGCCGGTCTTCACCGTGTAAGAGCAGGTCACTGGTCCGTACCTGAAGCGAATGTCGTTGACCGTAATCGAGAGGACATCTCCAGGTGTGACGGTGCCGCCAACGGTTGCCGTGATGTTTCCATTAACATTGGAGCTAAGTGTCAGTGTTTCTGTGGGTGTTCCTGATACTGACGTACTGAAGGCTACTCCTTTGAGGGCGCGCTGAGATATCGTTAGAACTTGTCCCGCAACACTTGCAGATACTACGGGCTTACTTGTGCTGCCTTGGAAACGCGTCTTGCCTCCTGGGGCAATAGAGACTAGTTCATTGACGTTATTGCAGGTTGACTGAATGACAGAAGTACTAGCCGATAGCGCTATTGTCGCGGTTGCTCCCGCACTAACCGATTGCGCAAACGTTGTAAGATTCGGCGAGGTCGATTTGAGGCTGACCACAGTCGAATTCGAGGTAGCGCTTACGCCAATACTTTGAAGATCAGCATCAGCATTAATTGCAGCAGCGAGGTTCGTGGCCATGCTGGTTAGCGTGTCTCCTGACTGAACCGTGTAGTTGACTGCTTTCTTGCCACCAGAGAGACCGGCGTCATAAGTGGTGACTGTGAGTACATCGCCTGTTGTTTTGGACCCGCCGATCGCAGCAACTGTCCAGGCATCCATTGGCACGCTCAAAGTTATTGTCTCGGTGGCAGATGAGCTGGTCGTGGCTCGATAAGTCGTCAGGTTAGCCGACTTGGACTGAATGGTGACCACTTTTCCGGAAGCAGACGCGCTCACACCAATTGCTTGCAGATTGCCATTTCCGTTGATAGCGCTGGCTACACCAGAAGCAATAGTCGAAAGTGTATCGCCTGAAAGAACCGTATAAGTGACAGCCTGTGTGCCTCCTCCAAGAGCAGAGTTGTAGACATTGACGGTGATTGTGTCACCGGTCGTCTTGGTTCCCCCAATGGTTGCTGTTTTGAGAGAGTTCTGGTTAATGGACAGAGCAACCGTCTCTGTCGCACCGCCGCTCAATGAGCTGGAATATGAGGTGACATTGACTGAATTGGAGACAATACTGATTGTCGTTCCTACCGAAGTTGCGCTGACTCCAAGATTCTGAAGTGGTGTGTCTGCATTGATGGCTGCTGCAATGTTAGTAGCAATGCTCGTTAAGGTGTCGCCAGATTGAACAGTGTAGGCGACATTTCTGCTACCGCCGGAAAGGGCGGCATCTTTGAATGTGAGCGTGATAACATCGCCTGTGGTCTTGGTCCCCCCGATTATGGCATTCTCCAGCCCATTTCTCCAGATGCCGAGACTGAGCACTTCAGTTGCTCCGCCGCTGGTCGATGTTGAATAAGAGGTGATATTGCCCGAGGCAGCGCGAATGTTAACGAAATTCTTGCCTGATTGCGCATTGGCGGCAACACCAATTGCTTGCAAATTCGAGTTCGTGTTGATTGCTGTCGCGATACCCTGCGCAATTGTCGCAAGCGTATCACCACCCTGAACAGCGTAATTGACTGCCTGCTGTCCACCTGCCAGAGCTGTGTCCTTCACCGTGACAGTGAGAACATCGGATGAAGTGACCGTGCCTGAGACGCGCAGTGTGTCGACGCTGTGTGATTGCACGCCGACGCGATTGGCTGCTTTGTCATATGCGTAATAAAACTCTTTAGAAAACGGCGCGTGGGGCGCTCCGGAGCCTACCTGGTCGCTGACCAACTGCCCGGCAAGATCGTATTTGAAATTGTGGAAATCATTGCCACCATTTTGTTGCTGTTGCCACTGAAGAATTTCACCGGCCGGATTGTATTGATAATCAAAACGAGAAAGCGTTCCTCCGCTAGGATTCAAGTTGTTAATAGTCTTCAACCGCTGATCGCCGGTGTTCCCGTACCAGTCATAATTCGTCGTCTGGCTGTTTGGATAGGCAACTGAAGCAAGTCTCGTCACGCCCTTCGACGATCCGTGCGTGTCGTCCACATAGGTGTAATTGAAGGTTCCTAGCGAATTCTGTTCGGACGTCACCCTGGACATCGCATCATAAGCCCAGGTTATAGAATTGTTCGCCCCGTCAATCGAGCGATTTGTGGTCCTTCCCAAGACATCATAAGTGTAAGTAATGTCCGAATTTGCAATGACATCATTTTGCACCGTCGAGAGCCTGCCACCACCTGTAGTGGGCGTCGAACCTGTGCTTGTCACATAAGCGTTGTAGCTGTAGGAAATGGTTCCCCAGTCATTCTGTACGCTAGATATTC
The DNA here is from genome assembly GCA_012965515.1 of Candidatus Melainabacteria bacterium. Classification (GTDB taxonomy): domain Bacteria; phylum Cyanobacteriota; class Vampirovibrionia; order Obscuribacterales; family Obscuribacteraceae; genus QKMZ01. The sequence goes on from DTSE01000274.1 coordinate 18,752, forward strand.
TTGAGAATTTGTTGTCATATTGATTTATTACACTTGAAGTCGGATTGACAGCATTCTGATATCCGGTTGCGAATGTGGTTCCGTCTGCATTGATGAAATAGTTTGTTAGCTGATTTAATGCATCAGTGCGAGAAAGCATCCGTCCGGCACCTGGCTCGTACGCATACTTCACACTGGTTTGATCTGCATAGACTTTTTCAATCTTGCGCCCTTGAAGATCGTGATGCCACCTGGTCACATTGCCGGCTGGATCAGTAAGTTTTGCGAGTGACCCGCAGTGACACCAGTCATAGTCTGTCTTTCGGCCTAGAGGATCAATTTCGAACACAAGTTGATCCAGTGAATCGTAACCGGACTGGCTCCAGCGACCGATTCTATCCTTTGTGAAAATCGCGTCGAGACGATCGTAGACAGTCTGTTCAGTAGTTGCGTCTGGATAGGTCGTTTGTGTCCGGCGGTCTGCACTATCGTAGTCGAAACTCAGTTGATAGCCTTCAGAGTCGGTCGTTGTATCCAGCCTGTTGAAGCCATCATATGAAAATGTCGTGATGTCGTTGTTACCGGCAAGTGGACCATTTATCTGCGTGAGAAATGCGCTAGACGTACCGGTATAAGTGAGACTGGTTGTGTTGCTGTTTGGGTCAGTCATCGACGTGATCTGACCGGCGCTATTGTAAGTGTATCCCCAGGTTCTGGCAGATCCATCTATGTATTGCGTCGGACGATGATCGCTGTTGTAAGTCCAATTGCCAATCATGAATGAGTCATTGTTCTGAATCTCTGTGATTTGAGTCAGGTCAATTCCATTTCCAGCGTAGGTGTAAGAAAAAACTCGGCCAACAGGGTCGACGCTTAAAGTGCGGTGCCCAAGTGCGTTGTACTGATAGACAGAAGTAATTGAGCCGCTGCTTACTTGATAGTCGATTGTCATCGACGGCGCACCAGAGAAAGCGGTTCCATAGGAAACACTGTTTGCGGTCGTCGAAGTCGTCAGGAATATCGATGAACCGAAAGACACGGCAGACACGCCTTGATTGGTGAATAGCGAGCTGCCATTTATCTGATTTTTTAAACCCGTTGCGACGGCTGCAAGATTATCTCCCGGCTGAACATTGTACTGAACATAACCTGGCGAAACTCCATTTACATTGATACCGAGGATGACGTAGTTGCCGGACGTGGCGCTTCCTGTGAGGGTGACCTGCGCAGTTTGAGGAGACGCTGTTGCCAACGAAATTGTCTCGGTGGCGCCTCCACTGAGCGACTTAGAGTAAGCCGTCAAATTCGATGACTGTGAAATCAATGCAATGTTGGTACCGGTAGCGGCTGCAGTAAGTCCCAATTTCTTCAAATTCGCATTTGCATTAACTGCCGTTGCCAATCCGCTGGCTATCGTTGCCAGAGTATCTGCAGATTGCACAGTGTAGGCGACATTCTGAGAACCTCCGGGCAATGAAGCATCGGTAAATGTCAGCGTCAAGACATCACTCGTTGTCTTTGTACCGCCAATTGTTGCTTTAACCGGGGTCGCTGCGACCTGACTGATCTTGATCGGCTTGTTTGTAGTATTTGTACCGACAGTACCTCGGCCACCACTACTCGTGCCTTCATCAACATATGAATACTCGATACGATTCGCGAGTGCGGGCTTTATATAGTCGACAATTGGCCAGAGATATCCATCAACTGGTCCCCATAGCCAAGCAGTTTTATGCGCATGTGTGAAGTCATGATTATCAACATCATCAGGATAAAGCTCCATTGCTTCTCGATCCCAAATAAATGTGGCATCGAGAGGCTCATGTCCAATCCATGTTTCAACAACAGAGGATGTGCCGTCTGAATATTTAACTTTTAAGCCTCTCGCATTGTAAGAGGGTGTCGGAGTGTACTTGAAGAACGATGTTATGCCATATGGAGTTTCCAATGACGTCACAAAAGTATTCGTCGTGTCGTAACTCATCTTGCTCTGCAACCCGATGACATCGGTCGTCATCATCAGATTTGTGTTTGACGAATCGTACGAAAAAGAGCAAGTTCTACTGAAAGGATCCGAAATCTGCGAAACCTTGTAAAATCCGGAGTTCCCAAATGTGTTTGATACATAAGAGAGGTTGCTAACCTCTCCTATTGGATCTGTAATGGTCGTAATCCTAAAGTCAGCATCAAACTGAATCAGTGTTTCGTTGCCTTGTGGATCGATGACCTTGGTCATGAATATCTTTGCCGGCGATGCACCATCTGAAAGACTGTATTCCTGAATGCTACCGTCAGGGAGCTGACGCTGATAGACTCCACCGCCCATATTGACCAACAAGGCTTGCGATAACTTGTCTCTGGTGTAAACACCACCACTCAACGCATACACTTCTGAATAGCCTTGAGGCAACCTTACGGTTGCGGTTGAGGATACGTCCAGGGTCAAGTAAGAAAGATACTGGAAGCTCCAATCCGGACCAAAGTTTGTAAACGTATAGACGCTCGGTTGATCGGCCTGAAGGTATTGATACTGAACCTCAAATCCGACCGTGCCACCAATTGGACAACTATACGAAAGCGGTGTGTCCGTCAGGTGGAGGTCAGTTGTCGTCGGAATTATGTCAAAGACCATCATCCCCTTCGTCTCACATCGAGTCGGGGGACCTCCAGTGGGTCCCGAAAACCTAAACCAACCTTTGCCATCAGGCCAGATCCAAGGAACACCCTTTCCAAAAACCTTTGCACCTTCTTGCTGGCTTACAGCCTGCCAACCTGCGGGTAGCGGACCTGCTGGAATCAGCGCATAACCGTCAGACTCAACATCAAAGACTTGCTTAGTAATTTTGAACGGACTCTCAGTGCCAAATGTTGGATCTTTGATTTCATACCTATCGCCTGACTTCGCTGTTACCGCCGCAAAGTGTCCAAGCTTCCAGTGAACGATGCTTGGTACTACTATCGCCGCGCCGGGGCTGCGTTTGGCGATTTGAAGTTTGAGTCCAACTTTCTCCGCGAGTTCTACATTTTGTCGCAGCGATGTCCCTTGTTCGGTAGAAGGATAATCATCGATGGTCTTGTTAAATTCGAACTTTCCCTTTTTTATAGTCAGTAACGCTGAGACCGCATGAGGGCCACATTTATAGCTTTTTTCGGGATGTAGCCTCATCTGGACAAGAGCGTCCGATGCCCCCCTGACACGCTGTTCAACGGAGCCCTGGAAAGCACGATCTTTTACTTCTTTCAATAACTCTTCTATCTCTGCTTTCCGTCCTACTTTGGCATCCAGCACAAGAATTTCGGCAACGCATCTGTCTGCAATAGCTTTTTGCGGCTGTCCTTTCTCATTCTTGGTTGTTGACCAAGCAGCCTTCCAAAGTTGCAGTGCTTCAGTCATATAGCCGGACTGAAATCTGAGTAGTCCCAGATTTAGTTGAACGGCGGGAGCCCATCTGGACTTTGGAAAACTCTTCAAAAATGACGTCAACGCAGATACGTTTTCAACATTTTTTGCGGCCTTGAATTGTTGAATAGCGGCAGCAAGCGCATCGTTCTCTCCCGCGACCGCCGGACTCGTCATAGGGATGAGTGGCTCTTCAAAGACTCTTGCAGCTTGTAGTTGCAAATCAGTCGGATGAATTGGCAACGCACGTGGCGCGACAGGTTTCAGTGACTTTGGACCAATTCTTACACTTTTGGGAGTCTGTGAAAACTTAGGTACTGAAGGCGGCATGGGTGGTTGCGGTGCCGCTAGTGCAGCAACTGGCTGATTGATAATGAGAACGAGCGGCACCAAGACACTGGCGACAGTCTTGCGCAGTTTTGACTTTGATATCCGCAGATTCATCTACTTTTTCTCTCAAAATGGGAATGAATTACGATCGATTTACGGTTGGTTTGCGTCGTGAGGGATCCCAACGTTCGGTAGCTGTTGCTTCAGATCTAGAGTTCTTGTATCTGATGGGCTCGGAGCCGGCCACTTCGTCGAATCAAGGGAATAGCTAGCTGTTGCCACACTGCTTGATACTCCGTTGAGAACAGCAATTGCTTTGACGGTCTGCGACCACATAACAAATACAGGCTTGGTGTATTCCTGGCTCGAGGTAGTCGGTGTACTTCCATCCTGCGTCACATAGATTTTCGCGCCGGTGGGTCCAGCAATCGCAACCTGGGAGGGCTCGCTGAAAGTCGTTGATGAGACAACACTAAAGGTTGGTGTCGCAACCGAATTCGTACTGGGCACCTGATATTTCGAAAGGAGATATCCCTCTACAGCGGCTCTTTCAGCCGGAGTCAACTGTCGATTCCAGAGGAGCATTTCTGCAATTTGTCCGTTGTATCGATTTCCACTTGAATTGTCTTGCCCAATGTAATTCGTATTTCTGGTCAAGTTTTGCAGTGTTTGCATGGAAGAGCTGCTTCCCACGGAAGCACCATTTACATAGAGATTTGCGGTATTGCTTCCGTTATACAGAGCCTCCAGCAGCTGGAAATTACCAAGCGTAACTCCACTGGAAGCGGTAGCCGAGGAACCCGTTGAACTGTTGTAAGTCGAGAACGTCAAGCCCGTGCTGGAAGGCAAACTCATGATGATATTGTCGCTGGTGGCACCATTACCATAATCGAACAGTCGAGCACCGGCGCTAACTGAAACCGGCTTGCCCACAAGCATTGCCGTCAGACCACTTGTAAATGTTGAAAATCCTGCAGGAGCTTGGAGGAATTGAGAGCCACTAAAGTTAACCGCTGGCAGACCATTCACTGCATTCGATACCAATGTCGGTTGATTCGAGCCATTTGACGCGTCATTCAATGAGCCTGAAACATCATTCCATGTGGTCACATTGCTTCCGCTTGTCGTTACATTCGAAGCTCTTAGCCATTGAATGAGACCACTGCGCGGTATCGCAGAGGTTGAATTGTCCAACTCATAGGTGACCGTAGTTACCGGGCTGTCATTAAAGAAGGGTGCTTTCGCTATGGCCTTGATTGTTGTTGTTCTTTGAACACGAGGAACGAATTCTGGACCGATATAACTCATCCAGAATGGAAGGTTGTTATAGAACCAGAGATCGCTGTCTGTAGGAGTGTTTCCATTCGTTGTGTAATGCACGACCGCATTTTGATCTTGGTCGAGCACAAACGTTTGTTGGGGAAGATAGACTCCCGATGAGGGACGCACGTTTGGCGCGGCTAGAGTGGGTGCAGAGCCTACACCATATTTAGACAGGAAATAAGACTCTAATGAGTGCCTTAGCGTATCACTGACTGGATTGGAATAGACAAGAATCTCGCAAATGTCGCCACCAAAATATTCGGAAAGACCTATGCCGGCTCCGATCTGATTGCTTGCCCGCGAAGTGTTATTCAAATTCTGAACGAGATTTGTAGCCGTTGTTTCTAAATTGCCATTGACATACACCTTTCCAACACCTGTACCTGCGCTAGCGCCAGGAGTAAAGACAGTTTCAAGCAGTTGATAGTTGCTAGTCGAGATTGGATTGCTGCTAGTCGTAACATTTGAGCTGGTGCTGGAGTTGTATGCATACATCGCCGCGTTTGTGCCCACCGTTTTCACTATCAGTGCATCGCTGTTGCTAGTGTTGCCACAAACGAAGGGAACCCCTGTTGCGGAGCCGCTCGAAGGCTTCAGTATCGCAAAAACCGACGCTCCTGATGTTAGATTTGAAAAGTCTGTAGGCAAGCTTAGATAGTGAGAACTGCCGTTAAAGCTAATGGCGGGTAGCACTCCACTGTTTACAGCACCGGTCGTCAATGTTGGCCGATTGGCACCAGTACCTTGTGTGGCGTTGTTACTATTTCCACTCTGGTCTGCCCATGCGGTCACTGCGCCACTGCTAGTGGTGACACCGACATCAGACCTTAACCACAGCAATAGGTTAGAGCTGGTTTGCGGAACACTGGTGAGGTAGCTGACATAATCGAAAACGGCAGTACTTGCAGTGCCACCGGAGGCGCTACTACTCACCACAAAGCCGGCATAGAACTTATTGGGCAACGGGTTTGTATTAGCTTCACCAGCTGAACCCAAAAGTGTCCAATTGATACCATCTGTGCCATAGTAAGCGCTAACCGTATAGCCTGTGCTTGGACTACCGTCACGAGATAGCTTGAGATAGAGCGGTGCAGCTCCAGCGCCTGTAGCAATAGTTGCATTGGCGCCACTCTGGTAGCGACGGTAGAACACTAGACCGTTCGATGGAGTAACGGCCAACACATAGCTGTAAGCATATTGACTCTGAACACTGTTTCGAATGCAGAGGCCAGCAAGTGCACCTGCGCCTGTGTTAGTCTGGCTAGCAACCCGGCCCTGTAGCGTCAAACTTGAGAAGGCAGGAGTGCCGACAAAAACGAACGAGTCATCGAAGAACCCCACACCCGTACCGGTGCCCGAAATTGTAAATTGCGGTGGACTTCCTGCACTGTAGCTATAGCTGCCGCTACTGCCCGTATTTATATCTGTCTTAGTCCAGGTAACTGCTTGTGCTAACGCTGCCGAACCTGCGATGAATAAGTACGTGAAAAAAAATGCCACTAAAAATGGTGTCACCGCCAATTTATGAATGTTGATTTGCGAATACAAGCTTGTATTTCTAGTAAATGACTCTTCCTTCTTAGCAAACCGTTCGTCGAGAGTGCGGGCAGACAGACCCATAGATCCAGAACACGATAAAGTTGTCGCGCGCAAAGCCGCAACCAATGTCATTTGGTGCCATCCTCTTCAGTATGCCAATCAGTGATTCCAGCAGATACCAGCCCACGCAAAACTGCGCGAGCGAGACACCAAAATGTATGCTTTAAGCTAAATTGCCAGCTTATTGCGAGCTAGCAATAACCCGATGGTACACAACCGTACCAGGGTAGTCAAGGTGGGATTTCCTGCTAGACGTGCCGTAATTTCGTCTACTGCTAGACAAGTTCCCATTTTGTGCGCATTGGGGGCAAATCATTAAACTTATTCTGGAGATACCTGTCTATCAAGGTGTCTCGGATTTTAGGCATTCTTGTTACCTTCGTCGAAATTTGGAGGAACTGATTTCTCCATAAATGGAAAAAGAGAAGAGTTAGATCAGAGACTATCGATAGGTCTTTAGATTGATTTTTGTTGGCACTCTCTTGTGTGAAAAGTAGTCTCCAGGTCTTCACTTCTTCTGAAGCGCTAAATTCATAATCGTTGGATGAGGACATGATTTGGCGAACCCTCTTCTACATAGAAATGAATTGCACGCGTAACCGTTGGGAATAAATTGGTAGCCAATGTGCAACACCGACACTACATTTTTCACGTTTATACATTCACGAGATGCATGACGAAACAAACTAAAGTCATTGACGAGATAAGCGCTGTCTTTCCACGTCTTCTGTATTACTACGAACGGGGTTTGCTTGTACCATTTATCGGCTCGGGGATGAGCAGTAGTTTTTGTTAAATTTAAGCCCCAAGCTCATTCAGGAGTTTTTGGGCGCGCTTTAAGTCTTCGGTTTCAAAACCTTCTTCGTACACTTCATAAACAGTAGATAGTGCCTTTCTGGCTTCATCAACCCGTCCCTGCTGCTTCCACAATCGCGCCAGACTGGTCGTGGCACGCAAAGCCATGCATTTGCTTTGTTGGCTGCACGCTGTCTCCACGGAATCATGAAAACACTGCTCGGCAGCCGCAAGGTCGCCTGACTCGAGCAAGATCAGCTCTCCATTCAAACGTTGCAGCTCGGCAAGACGACTTCTATCGCTGTTTCCATTCGCCAACTCCAAACCTTCATCGAGCGCAACACGAGCTTTGTCAAGCATTCCAGCACTTAAATACGCTTCGCTCAGAACGCCTAACTGCCCGGGAAGAGTCAGGTAAGAGCCTATTGCTCTAAACGAACGAATCCCCTTTTCCATCAGACGAATCGCCTCATCTAATTGCCCTTGCAGGAAAAGACCAGCTCCCACAAAAAACGTGCCCGTTGATTCCCACAATGCAAATCCTTGTTCGGTAGCAATAGCAGTCTCTTCCTTCCCGGAATCGTACAAACGATCGCCCATTCGACAGTTGAACAACAACCATCCACTGAAGTGCAGTGCATGTGCAAGGCTAAATGGATGACCAATTTCACGAGCCATTGCAATCAGCTCTTCGTGCAGCTTTAGTGCTTGTTCCGGATAGCCGAGATGGAAAAGCGCAAGCATCAAATATGTGCGAATATGCAAAGCAGAATTTTGCCCGGTCATTGTCGACCAGATACGACTGTTCTCCAAATCCTCGTGCTTTTCAATCGCAGCATCACACCAGTTACGACAGCCAACAAAATCACCAAGGTAACACAACGTACAAGCTGGCGCGACATAAGCTTCCATGAGTATTCCGATGTCCGCAACATTCTCGGCAAAGGTGACCATGTCCTCGGCGAGCTCCAGGGCAAGGCTTAGCTCTCCCTTCACAAGATGCCAGCTCCAATTGCCCCACATGATTGAGAACAACTGTGGCGTCTCACCGACGCGACTGCAAAGCTCTCTCGCTCGCGCAAAGGTCGCACCAACATCGGGCGCGGCATAGCCGAGAGCAGCCTGATAAATAGAACCAAGCGGAGTAAGCATCATCAGTTCGATTTCATCGCGCTCTTCAGATTCAACGCAGGTCTCGAGCAAAGTCAGCCCTTTGGTCAGATGATTAATCGCTTCAAAATTCGCGCACTGCTCTTGAGCACGCAATCCGGCCGTCAACCAATAATTCAAAGAGCGCTCACTCATGCCACCTTCGGTAAAGTGGTGCGCTAAGAGTTCCGGCTGAGTAGCCACCACTTGCGGAAACCTGGTTTCTAAGATTTGCGCGATGCGGGAGTGAAACTGCTGACGCTTACTTTTGACCATTGCGTTATAGAGAGCATCTTCAAGCAGCGCATGTTTGAACGAATATGTAGACCTTGGAGCTCGCCCCTTCTCAAAGAGAATTTCAGCCTGAACCAACTTAGCAAGATTGGTGCACAATGTCGCATTATCCAAACCGGAAACGGCTGAAATCAGTTCAAAACTAAACTCTCGTCCAATAGTGGATACAAGTTGCGCTAATTCTCGATCACCTTCCATATGATCGAGACGAGCCATCAACAAATCTTGCAGCGTCGTCGGAATCTCCCGGCTCATCATGGATCTAAACTGCGCACCATTAGCACGCTCCAGCATCCCGGAGTCTTGTACCATTTTGGCGAACTCCTCGATGAACAAAGGAACGCCTCCGGCTCTCTCGTAAACCTGATCGACTACACCATCAGGTAAATTGCCGCCAATTTTCTTCTTCACTAAATCGCCGACTTGCTTCTTCGTTAAACGATTCAACCCGATTGCAGTGAGATGCGGCATCGTCGCCCAAGACGGATGAAATTCAGGCCTATAAGTCAGCAATGTGAGAATTTTGTTGTTGGCTGTTTCCGCGAGAAACTGACCAAGAAATTCTAGAGTGGTGGCATCGAGCCAGTGGAGGTCCTCAATGACAAACAAAATAGGTTGCTTCTCAGAATAGGCACGAAGCCATTCTTTCAACACCCGGAACAACTCTTGCCGCTCGCGAACTGGGGCCAGACCTAAAGAAGGAAATTTATCGCTTCCGGCGAGATTAAGCAGGCCAGCCAGAATTGGCACCACATCCGGTTGCGCCAGCCCATAGCACTCCAAATGCTCGACTAGACGCTGGAAAGCTTCTTCATTTGAAATATCACGTTCAAAATGAAGCAATCTCTCAAAATAGCTTACTGCAGGATAAAACACAGAGTTCTGAAAATGTGGAGAGCAGCGCCATTCGACTATAGGCAGGTGTTTCCCTTGCTGAAGGCTATCACTAGTGTAAGGACAAGAAACGGGCGAAGGTCCATCCATATCCTCATACACAAGCTGCTTCAACGCATGCACCAGGCGCGACTTCCCGAGACCGGCTTCACCAGTCAATGTCACAACCTGCCCAATTCCTTCCTTGGCTTGCTCCCAGCGATCCTTCAAGAGACTCATCTCAACATCTCGTCCGGTCAGTGGTGAGAGTTCGACAGGCGAGGCTACTTCGACCGGACTTGAACCTTCAATTTGAGATTTTACGTCAAACAAGTCGATGGGCTCGGTCACACTTCTGAATTTGTGCGCGCCCAAGCTAGAGCAATCAAAGCGTCCTCGCAAAAGAAGATGAGTAGTTTGACTGCAAACGATCTGTCCCGGCTTCGACACTTCCTTAAGTCGAAGAGCAAGATTTCTGGCTTCTCCCACCAGTGAAATTCCAGTTTCTTTGGATTGTGCGATCGCTAGTCCTGTATGAATGCCCAGCCACGGGCTAAGTTCAAGTGCATGCTTCTGTTTCAGTTCGTCAGCGATAAGATTCAGAAGTTCGCGCAAAGTCAAAGCAGCATTTGCAGCACGGACAGCCGCATCTTCATAGGCTACAGGAAAGCCGAAACAGGCGAGTAGTCCGTCATCATTACAGTGAATCACAGTGCCATCAAATCTTCTGACCGATTCTTCGCATGCACTTTGAAATGCATGATTAATACTAGCTTGCTCTTCCACATCAATTTGGTCGAAAAATGATTCGGACTCGAACAAATTGCAATTGCACACCAGTACAGTAACTTGCCTACGCTCAGCGTCTCGCTGAATCATCTGCGAAAGCTGCGGCTCATTCGATTCAGGCGTTCTCGGTTTGTGAGTTCCAGTCTTACCTCTTTCGACGTTACTTCTATTCTTCTGATAAATCGAAGCAGGAGAACCCGGTACCTTTTTCACCGATAAGAGCGGACCGTCACCATCAGAAAGTGAACCTTCAATTATCAGAAGTCGCTCAATGACTTCCGATGCAGTTTGCGGTCTTTCCGCTGGGTTCTTCTTGAGCAACTGCATCAACAGTTCATTCAGTGAATCAGGAACTCCCGGCCAAAAGTCAGTAACAGGCTTCGGATCCTTTTCATTGAGAGCATAAAGAATCTCCCAAACAGTCTCGCCGGCAAAAGGAAGTTCTCCACAAATCATCTGATAAAGAATGCAACCAAGACTGAAGAGGTCTGTTCTTTCGTTGACTTCCTCGGCACGCGCTTGTTCAGGCGCCATGTATGCCGGTGTGCCCATTATCATTCCACTCGTCGTCAGTTTGACGTTTACGATTTGCGGTCGAGCTAGTCCAAAATCTAGCAACTTGACACGCCCAGTCGGAGACTCGAGCCAAATATTCTCAGGTTTGATATCGCGGTGAATAAGTCCTCTGGTGTGCGCTACATCAAGCGCTTGCGCGACTTCTCGAATGATGCGCAGAGACTCACCCAACGTCGGACGTTCAACCCGAGCAATCAAGTAATCCAATGATTCACCGCTGAGCAATTCCATCGCAATGAAACAGTTGCCGGAGTCTTCTCCGATTTGATGAATGGTCACAATGTGATCGCTTTTGAGGGCAGCCATCAATCTCGCCTCGCGAAGAAAGCGCTGGCGAACATTGTTGTCATTCATGTATTCCGGCTTGATCGCTTTCAATGCGACAGAGCGCTCGAGAAGAGTATCTTCCGC
>DTSE01000275.1 GCA_012965515.1 Candidatus Melainabacteria bacterium
CTGCAAAACAGCTTCGGAATTCAGTGCGCGTACATCACAATATGCGAAAGAAGCATACGCCACTGCTGCCAAGGCTTGCATCGAGTGCGCCAAGACCTGCGAGTCATTTAAAGACGACGACAAAATGCTCGCTACTGCAAACGAATGCCGCAAGACTGCCAGCAACATGCAAAAAGTTGCCAGCGCGGGCAACCCTAAATAGTTAAATCAACTCGCCTTTAGATGAGAGATAAGACGGCTTCCTTCGGGGGGCCGTTGCTTTTTGGTCTAGTAAACTTAGGAAGCAATTTTCACTGGGGGAATATGGCAACTGATCAGCAATCAGACCCGAATGTTCAATCGGGCGAAGTAAAGCCGAAAAAGAGCTGGACCTGGGAGCGAACAATCGAAATTTCCAAGATTGTCGCGACGTTGTATGCCGCTTGCCTTGGCACATTCGTTACAATGCAATTCAATGAGCGACAGCACGAGCTGGCTCGCATCGAAGCGATTGCAAAGATGCTTCCTAGCCTGGCAGCGAAAGAAGTCGAGGAAGAAAAGCTGAATCTCGCCTCTGCGGTTGTCTCTGCAAACGCAAACGGAAAGGCAGACAAGAAAGCGACAGATGCTTTGGCAAGTGAGTTGTCTACGTCTTCTCCTTCTCACAAAATTGCTGACAGCAAGCGGCGAATGGTTAGAGACGGCGCAATTTGGGCGATTTTTCGCACGGCGCAGAATAAAAACATGCTGCGCGATCTGGCAAACCTCTTTCCCGAAGATATCTATCGTGTTGTCAGTTCTATCGCTGCCTCAGGCGGTTTGGAACATGATGAAGACGAAATTATGGCCCTGCAAATCGCATCGGAAAAGCTCGGCAATAAATACATGGATGAGAATGAAAATGTGCTTGCTGCAAAGCTGTACAATCAAGCCTTGCGCCTGAAAGAGCGTTTGCGCGGACAGGTGCAGCCGCTCTTCATTGTTGACTTGAATGATAAAAATGTCGAAGAGTTGCCGGATGAGGCCAATGCTGACAGGGAGGCGGCGCTTCTTGGATCTCTAAACAAGCTGGGAGATATCCACAGTCTTGAAAGTGAGGAAAGCCACAAAGTTAATACCGGTCATTTTCAATCAAAACAGCTCTACAACAGGGTTCGTAATCTTGGGAAAAACTCCAGCGATCCCGGAACAAGGTTGGAGGTTGCGCGTGCCGATGAGGGTTTGGCTAGGCTTTATGAGAGGGAAAAGCGCTACAAAACGGCAGCAGTTTTTCTCCGGGAAGCACTCAAGATTCTGAAAGACAAACATACAGAAAGCAGCCCGGAGCAAACGAAAATTGAGACGGAGTTGCAGAGAGTTAGTGCTCTGATTGGTCGCCAGGAAACACCTACTTCTGAAGCAAATGCTAAGTCCTCTGTTGGAAGGTAAAGTTTGAAGCGGGTTGTTCTTATTGTGCCTGTCCGATAGAAATTTCCAAATTCGAGAGGCCTGCTGCAACCTCTGGCGGCGCTGCCTCAATGCTTTCGTCCATTGTCTTCGAACAACTTGCGCACTGTTGCTAGTAGATGAGAAATTGGTTATCTGAGCTCGCGCATTGGCAAAATCGTCGGGGGTAATTCCCACTGAGTGCAACAGCGCTCGCAGAAGCTGGTACAGGAGTTTATAGAAAAGCTCTGCTAGTGCTGCTTTTGCGGCTTGGCGAATTTTCAGTCCAGATACGCTGTAGCCGGCAAAAGCTTGGTCTATGAGCACTTTCGATGCTAAGACTAGGTACCCATCTCATGAATCTTCCAAAGTATCGAATCCTCCGCAACAGCTGAACCTTGTACTCAAGCTTGCTCAAACCCTCGCGTCTGCCGCCGCGCGTATGCACACGCATTCGCTCGTTTGACGCAGAAAAGCAAGCGCAGCTACGCAAGAGATCGATCACCTCAGGGTGCAGTGAATGGGCTTCTTTAATCTAGGCAAGGAAAGAGACGATGCAACTGATCAAGAACTATGTCGACCTGCGTGCCCTGTTCCGCGACAACTCGGAGCGTTTCCAGCCGCTGTTCGACGCTTACATGCCTGGCTTTGAAGCCGCGTTTCCTGACGAAGACGAGCGCGAAGACGGCGACACCTACAAGGGCTACTTTGCCGACGACTCGTTCGACTGGCACATGCTCGCCCTGCTCGCCGACAACGGCGACGTGCTCGGGGGCATCCAGTACCAGGTCCGTGGTCGCTTCATCTGGGGCGAACACATCTGGCTGACGCCTGAAGCTCGCTGCTACACCAACTTCCGTCAGCTCCTTCGCATCGCGACGGACGACTGGCGCAAGACCGGTGCCAAGTACGTCTTCATGGAGTTCAACGACCGCTCGAAGATGTCCTGGGAGCAGCTCAAGGCTGACGCCGCTGCCGGCCTGGCTACCGAAGACCGTGAAGTGCTGTGGGCTCGCATGGGTCTCTACGTGCTGCACGACTCCTTCGGGCGCCTGCCTGTCTACTGGCAGTCCGGCATGCCGACTGTCGACAAGGACGGTCAGCCTTGCAAGGGCTCGCCGGTCAAGTACCTCTCGCTCGGGTTCTACCCGCTCGAGCAGGACGCCGCCGGCAAGGCTGTCGATCTCACGGGCGCCACGCTTGATGTTCAGGAGTACCTGGACCTCTGCATGGAAGCTCACGAGACGATTCCGGATGTCGACCGCGAAACGGACGAAGCCATTCTCTGGTATCGTCCGCAGCTCGAGGCGATGATCGCTGCCGGCGAGACGAAGTTCACCTTCGCCCGCCTGGCTGACACTGTCGTCGAGCGTCTCGTGCGGAACCGGTTCGCGCCGCGCCCGCAAGACGTCGAAAAGGTCGCTAAGGCCGCCTAACGGCAGCAAGACTGGCTCGGGGAGGTGCGACGCAAGTCGCCCTCCTCGGGTTTTTTTCTTTCTTTTGTCTTTTATTACACAAACTTTTTTTAGAAATTTTCATTAAGGTAGCCGATCCATTAAGACCACCCGTACGTTGCGGAGACTCTCCTCCCCTTATAATATTATAGAAGGTACAC
>DTSE01000276.1 GCA_012965515.1 Candidatus Melainabacteria bacterium
AACGTTGCTCCACTACTGCGCGACAACCCTGATCTAAAAAGCAAAGCCGACGGCTGACGAGCCTAGAGACAAGGCCGCATAGCGTCGCTTACTCCTGGTAGACAAATTTTAAAACTAAATATCCACAGATAAGAGGAACCCATGCTGGGTTCTGTGGGGAGACTTATGTTCAAAAACGAAGAAACCGAAAAATTTCAATCTGATGAAGCAGCGATTCAGCCTAATGGTTACTTGATGGTACTGAATAAAGAAGACCTGAAAGTCGTCAAGGCTAGCAACAACTTTAGCAAAATCGTTGTCGGCGGCGCCAAAACGATTTTAGGCCACACCTTTGACGAGTTGTTCGGAGCCGCAATCACAGCCAATCTGAGACGCCGAATTAATCAGGAAGGTCGAGTTCTAATGCTGATCTCGGGAGACTTTCCTCTATTCGACCAAAGACGATTCAATTGCTTTGTGCAAACACAAGGCGACAGAATTCTGATCGAGATGGAAGAAACTCACGAAACTGCCGAGGCCTCGACGGAGCAAACAGTTGCGCTGACGGACGCGGTTGCTACATTCGGTTCTGTCAAAAACATTGAAGAACTGGTGGAACTGATTCCGCCGGAGATAAAGAAATTGACTGGTTTCGATCGCGTCATGGTGTACAAACTCGACCAGGCGATGACCGGAGAAATTATTGCCGAGAGGGTTTCGGAAGGCATGGATTCGTTCTTGAACTTCTCATTTCCGGCGCAAGATATAACGCTGGAGACCTGCGAATCTTACTGTAGAAATACAGTGAGAGCCGTGCCCGATTCTCACTACGAGCCAGCCGCTTTAGTCGGCGACTCACAACCCACAGATCTCTCCAACTGCGCCTTGGCGAGTGCGTCAAAAAACCACATCGCACACTTGCGCAACAATGGCATTGGTGCAAGTTTGAGCATTTCTATCGTCTGCAATGGTCGATTGTGGGGTCTGATTGTCTGCCACCACCGCAAAGCAAAACCTATTCCTCATTGGCTTCGCTCATATTGCGAAGTAGTAGGCAAGCTGATTTCGTTGCGGATCAGCGCCTATGAAGATAACACAGAGAGAGATTTAAAGGAAAAACTCAGACGCTTTTTTGAAAGGGTGCGAGAACATCCGGTAAGAGAAGCGCTGGAAGCGGCACTATTGAACAGTGCGCCGACCATCCTTGAACTTTTTGACGGAAAAGGGATGGCTCTAATCAGTGGCGATACAATCAGAACATATCCTGTAACTCCTGCAAATATCGACATTTCCAGGTATGCTGATTGGTTGAAAACGTCAGGACAAAAGCACTTTTTTGTCGAAGACAATCTGCGCTCGAAATTCCCCCTTGAAGGGATGATTGAAACCGCCAGTGGTGTCATCACAATGTCTTTTCCTGCCTACGATATGAGTATTCACATTTTCAGACCGGAGCTTACTCAAACATTCACATGGGCCAGCTCCATCTTCATGAGTGTTGAAAAAGCTCGCAGCCAAGTGCATCCATTCGAAGTCTTACGCCAGACAATTGAGAAGCACAGCGCACCATGGACCTTAAACCAGATGTTTATGGCGCAGGTCTTTTTCGACTCGATGAAGAGCACACTTGCAGCTATCGAATCAAAATATACCGAGTCTCAAAACTCGCGCGACTTCTGCAAAGCAACTGATTCCCACAGTACAAGCGAGTCTCATAGTGCCAGTGAGTCTGGCGATACATAGGAATAATTACTTCTGCTCGTACTTCGAAGCCTCTCCCGAAAGGGAGAGGGCGAGGTTTTGATGCCCCTTATCTTCCAGTTGTCGCGCCACCCGTAGCAGCATAGTTGGCGCATCTTTCTGGCGCCCTGTCAGTTCCAGAAGAGACGCGTAATCTAAACCGAGCTGCGCCAGTTCGCGCGCAATTTTATCAACCATAGGTTTGTCATTTTTCTGTTGAAATTGGTTCAATGCCAACTCGTATATTTCTTTCGCCTTCAGAAAATACGGTTCTGCCTGCTTGTACTTGCCCTGCACATTGAATAGAACAGCCGTCTGCACCATCACCGGTCCCAGCCTGTAATCATAGTTACCGAGGCGTTTCTTCAAAAACGCAAGGGCAATTTCGTGACTAAAGGTACCTAAAGCATATGCGATGCTCAAATCTTCTCCCATCGCATAACAACCTTCATAAAGATACGGCAAAAGCCAGAGCAGCGGCACAGATCCGAAATACCAACAAAGAATCATTGCGGCCGCGACCGCCAATGGAACAATCCAGAATAAGTGCAACATCATCCTGGCAATAGCATTTTTGCAATGCCTTTAATCATCCCCGACACTCCAGAAAAGCCAACCGAGTAATCAGCGACTTCACCATTTGGCCTGAGAAATATCATTGTCGGAACCGGGCTAACATGATATTTCTCGATTAATGGCTGGTTGCGCTCGTCATCGACGTCGAGAACGGTGAATTCTACCTTTTTGCCGAAACGCGCCCGCGCTTCGTTGATAACCGGCTCTAAATCTTTGCAGGGCTCGCACCACTTGGCACTGAAAATCAGAACCTTGTAATTGCCCTGCATCGGCGCGCTCAGCAGACCTTGCCCTGACGCTATTCTGCCGCCCGCCCGTCCCGGCATTCCACCTTGAGCCGCACGAGCCAAGACTGGCGCCACCATTTCTGGTGGCAAATTGAGGAGCAAATCATTCGCCTTACGAGCTTTGTTCGGATCTTTGCTGGCATGCGCTATGGAAAATGCCTTGCGAACCTGCTCGCGCGCCTTAAGCGGATGCCCGGTTCTCATCAAAGCTAATCCCAGCATTACATAGGGTTCCGGGTTTTCTGGCTCTTGCGTTACTACCTGCTGCAAAAGCGGTATCACTCTGAAAAATTGTTTTGACTGCATCATTGCCCGAGCTTTCATCAAATCAAAAGAAGCAGCTTGCCCGTCCTGATTGGGCAAACGCTGCGAAATCCAATTATCAGTTAGGTCCAGAACCTCTTTTGAAAACTGCCCTTCTTCATAAACGAGGTGCTCTGCTCCATTGACCATCGCTAGGTTCTTGTCCGGCGTCACCAGCCTTTCGAACAATTCCTTTGTACCTTCCGCTTTGACAAGTTTGTCTTTTCCACCTTGCACAATCAGGACCGGCATGCGGTCAATCTTCTTTGCGCGATCGTGATTGTCATTCATGAATGCTTGAAACTGCATCAACTCCTTTGCCGACAAATCCATCCGCCCAAGCGGGTCCTCAGCCCATTCTTCTCGCAAGGCAGGATTAGCAGTGGCCTGATTAACAACGGACTTTTCGACGTTTACTTTGCGATTTCCTGTAAGCAAATGCATGAACACTTTGAAGTCGGTTCGCCCGGTGTTGAAACGTTCGGCGGCAGGTACTGCCGAGATCAACCCGTCAATAAGAGACGGATTTTCAGAAGCTACGTCCAGCGCAATCGCTCCGCCCATAGACTCGCCCAGAAGAAAAACCGGGACATTCGGATTAGCCATGCGCAGGACATTCAGCGTGGAAACAATGTCGTCGGAACAATGTTTGAAGTCACATTTTTCTCTCCCCTTCGCTGCCATCCAAGAACCGAATCCGCGCACGTCGACTGCATAAACAGCATAACCACGAACAGCCATCGCCTTTCCAAACTGGGCGAAGCTGCCGCTGTGAAGTCCCAATCCATGAACACAGAGAATGATCGCCTTTGGCTTACCGAGCGGGTTCAACCAGGATAGACAAGGGGCTTCCTTAGTGGTTTTGTTCTCGGACTTCTCTTTATTTGACTTATTGTCCTCGTCTTTCGCCTCTTCATTTATGGAAGCATTCTTCTCATGTGCTTTCGATCTGGATTGTGACTTCTCGAGATCGTCTCCAGAAATCACGTCGATAGATCGGTCGCGAGACTTCTCAATACTTGTCCCTGTTTTGGCATTGGGGGCAAACGCAGGTTGACTCCTCAACAGATTCTGCCGGGTCTGGTTCTCATGAGTTTGAAACTGCTGGCTTTGAAGCTTCTGCATCTGTCGCTGCTGACGCATTCGTCTTCGTTCAGCAAATCTTTGCCCCGGTCTGAATCGGTGCTTCGGGCTTTCTTCTTGCGTATCGCTGACTTGCTGACTCTCGCTTTGTCCTTGTCCGGCCTTTTGACTTTGGTTTGGATAGCCCATGGTACCTGAGTCATCGTCTGCAAAGGCTGGAAAAACCTGCGCACAAGAAACAACAAAGCACAGAGAAAACCATAGAAATTTGATTTGTCTTTTCACGCTGAAGAAAACTCTTTCATGCTTCTGGTCATTTGACCCAGAGAATTATATAACCCATGGTTTTCCCTCATTGACTTCCTGTCTCGAGGGTTCTACCCTGCAATCACAAAGCCCGACAGGGCACTTACCAGACTAGTGTGAAATCAGGCAGCAAAAAACGCCAAGTGCGTTTGCCTGTTCAAATTCATCGCCTTCGGGGCTATGTTGAATTGGCACGCCATAAATTGTCCTCCGTAAAGAATGGCAGAAAGTCACTCAAAAAACGACAACGATGCTACGACTTCAGCTAACAGCCACACCAGTGGCGTTCGCGAAAAAGTCCAGTTGGCGCGGCAAAAGCTCCGTGAATTTCAAGAAAAGATCCGCCCTTATCAAAATACGCTCAACAAAGTTCGCATCCTTTTGTACGCGATAGCTGTTCCGTGGGCGATTTTTATCGCCCTCAAATCGATGCCTTATTATGCAGCAATAGGAAAAGGGGAATCATATTTCAAACAAGGCCTGTACGACGCAGCCGAAAAGGAGTTTCTTTTCTGCTATGAGCAGTGCAAAACGGAAGATCCCAAAGATCCACGGCTGGCACGCGTTCTAAACAATCTGTCCGTGCTCTACAGGGGAACCGGACAATACCGGCTGGCAATGCCATATATCAAGGAGGCAGTGGAAATTGCCGAGAAGTACTTTCCAAAACGCCAAGAATTGCCGGTCAGCCTGAGCAATGAAGGCTCGGTTTTAAACGAAATAGGGCAATATCAGCAAGCTGAGCAAGTATACAGACGAGCTGTGCAAATCTGGAAAGACAAGGTCAAAAAGGACGATGACTCGAAATTGGGCTCAATTTACAATGGTCTGGCTCGCTCACTTCGTGAACAAGGAAGACTTGATGAAGCCGAAGCAGCCGCACAAAGAGCACTTGCTATAAAGGAAAGAGCATCCGGGAAAGACTCCTTGGACAGTGCCGCTGTTCTAGAAAATCTCGGAAAAATTGCTGAGAAAAAGGGTGCGTATGAGCAGGCACACCGATATCTGGATCAGGCGCTTTCAATCGATCGAAAAGCCTTCGGAGAAACGCATCCCGACGTTGCTTCGGATCAGTGTTCGATCGGGCGTTTGCTCTCAAAAGAAGGAAAGTTAGTGGAGGCAAATGAGTTTCTCACGAGATCACTTGTCACTAGAAAAACTCTCTACAAGCCAGAACACCCTGCTATAGCGAGGACACTTTCTTCAATCGGTGAGATAAACATCAAGCAAGGTGATTTAGATAAAGCAATTCAAAACTTGAGCGAAGCCTTGAAAAACCAGACAAAAATTCTTGGTCCTACGCACCCGGATACGCTGGAGAGTGCCGGTGAAATGCAGAGGGCGAAGAGTCTTCTATCGGGCAAAGATAAAACATTGCAAAGGAATAGCACGGTAATTAAGGGTGGTTGATGCATCCTCTTGTCAAACATTAGACAAGTAGCCGAGACCCCTTTACCCTCACCATGTTACGATTCCAGCTCTGCAGAACTGGTGTTCTTAGCGGAAAAATTCACTGAGCTCGAGAATTTAGCTAGATGCCTAGCGCAACAGAAAATAAGTCAACGGAACAGACGCAGTCGTCAAAGAATAACCGCTCGAAGTTGCTGAACTTTGTGTCCGCAAAGAGCACCGGCGAGGCGATGCTGTATCTGCTGTTTTCCGTTCTCTGTATCGCAATTCCACTGACAGTCGTTGATAGGTTTGTGATTCCAGCCCTCGAAGATTCAGGGGCACTAGAATCAGGAAGGTGGCAAGAGCAGGACGGCTGGTTACTCGAACAAGGCAGGCGCAAAAACGAGGCGACTTTTGACTGCTCCGTATGGCGCTCGGCGGGCTTTCCGGTGTCCCAAACCAAGCTGAAACCAAAACGAATTCTTGTTATGGGAGATTCATTTGCCTGGGGAACCGGCTACCCCAACATGAACACGCTCTGGTGGCGCAGACTACAGAACGTTCTTGATGAGCGCGGCTATAAAGATGTGGAAGTTATAGGCGCTGGAATGCCTGCACAATCAACAGCCTCGCAACTGGAAGAAGCACGAAAGATTGTCGGGACATACAAACCAGACATGATCATTTGGGGATATGTCACAAATGATCCAGACGAAATTTCCGCTACGGGAAAGAAAATCGTCCCGTTGATGCGCGACTGGAAGCAGCCCAAAGACGACTTTCCATTGCCGGTCAAGCGTTCGATTGAAGCCGTGTTTCCAAACCTGGCCTGGCACTTGTTTGACATACGCCGCAGTGCGCGATTGAAAACTGTTGATGGCGCCAAGTACGGTTATGACTATGGCACCTGGGAATTGAAATTGCTTGAGGGAGAAAACTTCCGGCAATATCAAAACACCGTCAAAAACGTGGCGGAGTTTATCAAAGAATTGAATGTTCCATCATTCGCTGTAACCCTGCCCGCCGGCTTTCAGGCTGGCGATACGCAAAGAGGGTCTCTGCGATCTGGCGCAACGTTGCTCACAAAAATGCATGATTATCACGTGCCACGCTATGAGAAAGTGAAGAAACTGTTCGACAGCAACGGTCTTCCTTATTACGACACGCTCGATGAGATCACCAACCGGCTCCAGCAAAATTTGTCGCCGCAAGAACTAAACTCTCTGCAACTCGGTATCAACCCATCAAATGGGCATCCGGCAGCATCCCTGTGTCATTTGTATGCGGTCTGCACCGCGGACATTCTAGAGAAAAACTACAGCGGTTTTTTGGGTTCCAAGACTCAAGGAAAGCCCACCAGCGCTCTTCCAAAATTCAATGACTGGACACCACACAGCGCACACCTGAATCGTTTGTCCGAATCGCGCTACATTTTCTACATGCCGCAGAATGAAAAAGATGCACTGTACTTGCCGCTGAGAAAGCCATACGTACAACTGAACTTTGAAAAGCCAGCTGACTTGGCTAGTTTGACCCTGTCGGGTGGTAATTTGAAGAAGGCAGAGATATACGTCGTCGATGAGGATCCAGTCCTCGGTTATGACCGCACAGTGCCTCGCAAACTGGCAGAACGCAAGGGTAATCAGCTGACGGTAAATCTCCCGGCAGATAAGAGTTCCTCCAAAATCAGCTCAATTTTGATCTCCGCTGAAATCAAAGGCGAGGACAATAGGGTTCTGCTAGACGTAGTCCCTAGACAGTGATTTTGCTCTGGCGAAATTGAAACCAGGCCATTTGCAGCTACTTAGTTCCTTGCAGTTACTTGGTTCCTCGTAGAGACTAGGTCCTCATCGCTACTTAGTTCCTTTTTCGTCTCTGTTGTTCGCTTCAAGCAAACCTTTGCTCGTCAAATAATCGAATATCTTGTCGGCAGCGACCTGATTGCCTTCATTACTGAAGTGGAATCCACAATAAAGTTTTTTCTGCCGCTCAAGTGGATAGGCTTCAAATGCCGAAGTCAGGTCGAGATAATTGATTCCGGTCTCCCGCGAATTCTTCTCGAGTAGCGCTCTTTCAAGGTTGTTGCCGTTATCGCCCATCGCCGGGAAATAAAGCACAGCAAATTTGGCGCCACGCTGCTCGGATACTTTCTTCGATTCCACAACCAGAACCTTGCACAGCTTACTTAGATGTTTGACGGCGTCTTCATACTGAGGAGAGCCTTTAGTTGAATCTGCTGCAACTGCAGTTGCTGCAGGATGCGTGAAAATCTCACCCTGGCGAAGCTTTTTCAAGAAACGCTTCGCTTTTCGTTGCCAGGCCGCAACCGTAGCCATCTGCTGTGCAAAAACACCCCAGATGTGACTGTTGCGACGAAGCCAAAACGTATCTCGCATGCGGCGTCCGTCAGCGCTCTGATTCCATCTAGCTTGCTGTGTGCGGTCTTCCAATAGTTGACCGTCAAAACCAAGAGAGAAATTCGGTTTTGCGCTGGTCCACCCTGACACTTCCGGCCCAAGCCACAGCGTTTCATTTGGCCGACACTGCATTATCACAAGGTCGGGCTCAAAGTTGAGGGCAAACGTTTTCAATCTGATGTACTTTTGCGCCAGATTATATGCCGGCACGCCAAAGTTGAGAACTTCAAAGTTACGCCCAGGAAACGTACTGTTCAACCGTGTTTCCAAAAGGTTGCCGAAACGGAATGGCGGATGAACGGAAAAGCCTTCAGTAAATGAATCGCCTACCAATGCGATGCGAAAGACACCTGGAGCTTTCTTCAAAGAGCGCTCTACATCAGGCATGCCGAGGCTGTTATACCATCCACGGGAAAAACCTTCGCCTCTGTGCGTGAAGCGCTTTCCTTCCATCGGCACCCAGCCAGACACTGGCTCCATTCTCAAATTCTCTTCTTCGCCCAGTCCGGCAAATGCAAGTAATGACTCAAGAACAATTACGACAGCCAATGCACAAACCACAAATTCAGCACCGAAAAGAAGGAATTTCTTCCATGACGACGGCGCAGGTCGTTGCGACTTAACTTCCGGCAGATTCGTTATTGTGGCTCTGTCGAGTACTTTCATATGAATTAAAACTGGAAGTAGATGAAGGGTTCACTAGACTTTGGACAAAAGGCGAGGGCAAGAACAAAGCTGACCATGTAGCAGGAAACTTTGACGAGCGGACGAGATAAACATTTGCTGACGAGCTCAAAAGCAGGGACACGGCTTGAATTCGACTTTTCAAGCCACGCAAAAAGTGCATAAACAGAATAGAATCCGAGCGCCATGGGAGCAGACGACTCATCCAGAAGTGCCACCACATCTGATGACGATTGAAACACGACCATGTGATGCAATACGCTCAGCGCTTGCCCGACAGTGTCGGCTCTGAAGAACACCCAACCCACCGCAACAGCCAGCAATGTGGTTGTGGTAAAAAATGCGCGACCGAAAATGCTGGTATTAAAGGCTGTAAGAATTTTAGAACGCGAAGCCAGACCGTCATAAGCATGATTGATGGTCAAGCCCAGTCCATGAAAGCCACCCCACATTACAAAGTGCCAGGCAGCGCCGTGCCACAAACCACCAAGCAACATTGTGGCGAGCAGGTTGAACGACTTACGGGCTTGAGAACATCTGCCACCACCCAACGGAATGTAGAGGTAATCTCGCAGCCAGGTGGATAGTGAAATGTGCCAACGCTTCCAGAAATCAGTGAGACTGACGGCAATGTACGGAAGGTTGAAGTTGTCCGGTAACGAATAGCCCAACATAAGAGCCGAACCACGTCCCATATCCGTATAGCCGGAGAAATCAAAGTAAATTTGCAAGGTAAAGGCGGCGACGGCGACCCAAGCATCGGCAGTGCCAAGAGACGATGTGTGTTGAAATCCTGCATTCGCCAGAATTGCCAGGTTGTCTGCCAGTGCGGCTTTCTTAAAGAGCCCCTGCAGAATCAAGCGTGCACCACTGTAAACCTTGTCCGACGACAAAACAGCAGGCACGCAAAGCTGAGCCATGAAGTCCTGATAGCGCTTGATCGGACCGGCTATCTGCGATGGGAAGAAAGATGCAAAAAGTGCAAAGTCAACAAACTTCTTGATCGGCTTGTCGCCTTTGTAGACGTCACTTACATAATGGATAAATTCGAAAGCAAAAAACGAGATACCCAACGGCAATATGATGTTGACTGCCAAATCACCAGAAGACTTGAGATGCGCAAAATACGGTACGGCAAGCGCTAAATTCTCAAGCAAGAAATTGGTGTACTTGTAGAAACAAAGCGTACCGAGATTGAAAACAATTGCTAGAACAAAGACAGGTTTTCTCAGGGTGGCATTGGCGCTGATTATTTTGCCGAAGACAAAATTGACTATGGTCATCCCTAGAATGAGCAGCCCGTATGCGGGCAACCAGCTCATGTAGAACAAATAGCTCGCAAGCAATAGAAGTGGCCGCTTCAATTTAGACGGTGCTATCCAATAACACGCGAACACAACAGGAAAGAAGAGAAGGTAATTGATGCTGTTAAATAGCATTGTTTCTCCTCCTCATCACCAGCAGCAAACCCAGAGAAAAGGCAGAAAAGAGCGCTGCCAGAATCACTCCCGACCAGAAGGAAACAGGGGCATATTTGAAAACAACAGTATGCGCACCGGCAGGGATTTCAACTCCGCGGAATAGATAATTGGCACGCAGAATTTTGACAGGCTTTCCATCCAGTTCGGCAATCCAACCTGGGAAATACACATCTGAAAGGACAAGTAGACCGGGAGTAATGGCTTTCAGAGTCACATTTACTTGATTGGTTGAAGGTCTTGTCACAAGCGCACTTTCAGCGCGGTTGACGGGGAGATCTGCCAATTCAAAGGAAACCTTCGATTCAACGACTGCGCTGCGTGAAGGGTCAAACGTGGGAGATTTGATTGCAGCCAGTGCGCTCTTGCCGTCTTCTACTTGCACCGCATCGTGAACGAGTAGTGCTTGCGGCAATGCAAACCTGTTTTCGTAAACGCGGATGAAATGCGGCTTCAACTCAGAGACCAACGCGAAGCGATTGTGGTCTTTGTCTTCGGCGCTCTGCTTGCGAATGTGCGAAAGTACGACTACATGGTCCAGCATTTCCGAATTTTTCGCAGTTAGAAGTTGGCTCGACTGGCGATCCAAAATTTGAATACCAACGACCAAGTCCGTCCCTACAGGAACATCTTTCGGAACCAACATCTGTACTTCGCGTTTTGATACATTACCAGGCGGAAAGTCCCCACCAGGAATTCTCGGGCGTATAGAATCTCCGGCTCCGAACCAATATGGTTTGCCGGATTTATCGCCAACTACAAAATTGCAGTAGTAATTTTCACCCAATTCGCGCTTCACGGTCCAAGACAAATCACCGACAATCTGATGCCGCACGGGGTCGTAGTGCAATCGCGCTGAGTTGAGCCTCAAACTATTCGCATCGAAAAATTCAACCGGCTTCTTCAAACATTCCCGAGGTGAGTGTGAGTCACCAGGGTCCTTCACCGGCAAAAGCGAAAGGAAATAGCGCACACTGGCCAAATCAGCCAGTCGCCCAATAGTCGGACTTTCAAAATAAGCATTGAATCCATCTGCACGCCCACCGGCTGCCGACATGAACTGGTTGTATCTCTGCGGAGAAACTGGACTATGTAAGGCAACAGAGGGGATATCGTAGACGAGATTTACGTTCGCCTGAAATATATTGCAGCCAACATTGCTTGCTCGCTCGCCCGATCTCTTCAAATCATCGAACATGGCAATCTTGGGAAAACTAAATTTAGGCACGACCGGCATGGAATGTCGAGACACGCTCAACTGGCTGAAGAGGCTCACACCAATTAGAAGCAGCGCAGCAGAAGCCGCCGGCAAATTTCGAAATCTCCTGATTGCCACCACAGACGCCACCACGACCGCAAACAGGATGATATCTCTTACCCATTCAGACTGATGAAACTTCACCGCATATTCAGGCCATTCCAGATCAACACCGGACCACGAATCAAAGCTCTTGCGCATCGTGAAAATCAATGCAAGCAAGCTCACGGTTAATCCGCCATACATGCACAATAATTTCGGTTTTGCAGTTCTTACAATCCCAACAATTTCCTCGGCGCCAATGGCAATTAAAAGAGCCACGGGCACCATCACTTCCGGAAGCGCTTCGTTACGCGAAAGATGATAGAGTCCGGTCACTTTATCAATTAGTGGGATAAACAACAAACGAGCGGCACTGTCGCAAACAAAGAAACTAGTGGCGACAAGTGGCAGCACCAGAGTCGGTCGTTTTTTGAAAGCAAGACATGCCGCGACAATAAACGGTATTGCAAACAACCCATAAAATGGCGACTTGCCACCGTAGACAGGATGAAAAAAACTGAGCAGCAATCCCTGCCAGGGAACCTGTCCGCCGCCCTCAGACCAATACGGATGAAACTTGTAACAGTCACAGTTTAAAATGTACTCGATGAATGGAAACAGCACTGGTGCCGAAAGGCAAAATGCTGTTACGGCTGCAACCGAAAGATACTTCAGGCTCTGCGCGAATCTGACCAGCAAAGACGCTCCATGTTTCGGGTTAGCAACGAAAAGCGAAACCATCAAAAAACTCGCGGTGGTAATGACGAAGAACGAAGCTTCGCTATGACCGCACATGATCGTCAGTGCGCATAATGCGCCGGCTGCAATCGCCCGTAATACTGATGGAGCGCGCTCAACACGCACCATCAACCAAGCAACAAAAGGTAAGAGGCAATTGGCAGGCCCGCCTGTGAGCTCGACTTGATGAATGAAGTACGGGCACAGCGTGGCAGTTACCGCAGCGTAGAACGAATACAATCTGGCCAAATTCAGTTCGCGAGCCAGGAAATATACGCCGACTGCGCTGGTCGCCAATTGCAGAACAGGCAGTAAATTGTACAAATAGTCGGTGGGAAACGCTGTATAAAGCAACAGCCATGGAGAAAAAATCTGTGACTGCAAATCACCAATCAGTGGAACTCCGCAACCGCTATTGGGATTCCACAATGGAATGTTTCCGCTGCGCCAAACCGATGCCACCAGGTGATAAAGTCCGGGCTTAAGCAAATACATGGTGCAGTCGTAGGCAAATGCCGCACCGTTGAATTGATCCCTGAAAAACGCGTCGAGATTCGCAAGCTGATACATACGCGCAATCGGCGCCGCAAAAAATACGGTTTTGTAAAAGAGCACTATGACAGCAGCGAAAGAAGCCAGTGCTCCGAAAGCATCCGCTACCGACAACACGCTTTTTTGCTCTACTGGAGCAGGATGTTCCGCAGGGCGGCATGACACATCCGGCTTATCCGTCAAAAGCATGGTTTAACTCACCAAATGAAACCGCCGGACCCCATCCAGACTAGCTGGACGGGAATTATAGGTATTTTGCTGACAACATACCTGACGGCATCTTAATATTAAGAATAGGCCTCCACGGCTGCGACAGAAACTACCCCGAATAAGAGCAGAAGCACAGATAACAAATGTCTCAGAAAGTCCCACTCAATAAGAAGAATTGATTATGTTGCCCGGCAGACGATAGACACGCGGTTATCATCTTATGCAGACAGGTGTGCGCTCCGGGTTGCGCACCCAATGGCGTATCCCCGGTCTCGACAGACCAGATAGGTAGGATAGGTGGCAGTTATGGTCAGTGCGCAAACAGAAGCGATTACTCCTGAACACGTAAATAATGCTCTTAGAACGGTTATGGACCCAGATCTCCATACCGACATCGTCACACTGGGCATGATTTCCGACATCAAAATTGAAGGAGGAAAAGTCTTCTTCAAGCTGACATTGACGACACCGGCATGCCCCGTAAAGGAGAAGCTGGAGTCGGAAGCGAAAGAAGCTGTCGCCAAGATCCCTGGCGTAACTGAAGTAGAGATGGAATCAGGCGCAGCGGTCGCCGGACAAAGACGTTTGCCGGGCGGGAAAGAACCGGTTGAAGGCATTCGTCAAATCATCGCAGTTACCTCCGGCAAAGGGGGCGTCGGTAAAACCACTGTTTCTGTAAACCTCGCTATCGCACTCGCTCATCTCGGTGCCAGAGTCGGGCTACTCGATGCAGACATCACCGGACCCAACGTTCCTCTCATGATGGGCGTCAGCGACTATCAACCAGTCGCCAAAGACAACAGAATTCTTCCCACTGAAAATTACGGCGTCAAAGTGATCTCTATGGCGTTTTTCGTAAACCGGGAAACACCGATCATCTGGCGTGGACCTATGCTCGACAAAGCAATTCGTCAATTCCTGCGCGATGTGCAGTGGGATGAACTCGATTACCTCATCGTCGACATGCCCCCAGGCACCGGCGATGCTCAATTGACCATGGTTCAAGCAACTCAACTTTCAGGCGGCGTTATCGTAACCACACCGCAAGAAGTTGCACTGCTGGACGGTCAAAAGGGCCTGGCGATGTTCCAGCAAATGGACGTGCCCGTTTTGGGCTTCGTTGAAAACATGAGCTATTTCCAACCGCCTGGTTCGAATGAGCGTTTCGAAATCTTTGGACACGGCGGCGGCAAGCGTGTTGCTGAAGCAGCCGGTGTTCCATTCCTCGGTGAAATTCCGCTCGACACAGCCATTCGTGAAGGCGGCGACACGGGAGCGCCTATCACGGCGACAAACCCGGAAGGCCCTGTTTCGCAAGCGTTTATCGAAATTGCCAAACAAGTTGCCGCTCAAGTCAGCATACACGCACTGACACCGGCGTAAGACTCAAAATCACATTTTTGAATTCACCTTCTCCAAGCTGAAGCTTAGGAATAATGGCGGGCGCCACGGCTTGCTTCGCTGTTCCAAGCCCAGCTGCATAAGCTTCACAAACCATTTTCGCGTCCGCAAATTTGATGTTCTTCGACAAGGTTTCGTCTAAAGTAGTCGCACCAGCAGCGGTATCAACCACCAACCAATATTTGGTCTCATCAATTAATACCGGCACAAGCAAATGATTTGTTGCCACGATCTTCAGAGGAAGCACAATTCTTGCAGGACTTGACTCCCCTGCGTACCCTGGCAGCGAATAAAACAGAAGCAGCGCGAGCAGCACAACCAAAACTGGAATTCTGAGACGCATTGGCTTTAGATTTCCTCCAAAAGGCTGCATTTCAATTGCACTTGCCAACCGTTATCAACGGTAGCTGTCTTGCTCCTTGCCTCGCTCTACTGCTCGAAAAACGAAAACACCAATCGTGCTACCAATAACAGCGGGAATCAGACCGCAAATCAGTAAGATCTCTACGTTGCTCAGGTCGAACGGGTCTTTCGGACCATCAGCGGGCGCAATCAAAATGCACCAACCAGCTGCCGCACCCAAGAAAAAGAAAAGGACCGCGCAAGTAATTCCTGTAATGACTTGCGGCAACAGTTTCTCTTTCATGAGCACACCTTACTCAGCCAGGTTCTGCTATTTCGATTTTACACGGCCGACAATTCCAGCTGCGTTCGACGTCAGAATTTGGGCTAATATGTCCTCATGCCTGAACTTAGTAAAAAGAACTGGATAATGCTTTTCGTCGTTCTGACGGCGATTTCCATACCGACTTTCTTGGGTGCACGGGGATTTGCTCGCATCGAAGTTGCCGAAGCGCAGCGCGGCTATTTAATGGCATTGAAAAAACAAATACAGATCGCATCGGCTGCCGAGGAAATATCAAAATCAGGCAATGATGTTGCTCTCTATCTCGCTCCCTATTTCAAGGACAAAGACGAAACACTCGGAACACGTTTGAAAGAAAACCTGTCAGAGCTGCCTAAGCGAAAGAAGGAACTGACAGAACTCATAGGAACGCTGCCGACAAACGAAACGATTAAGGTCAGCGAACTTTCCACGGTGATCGTAAAATCGGCAAAGGAGATTCAATCGGCGGTCGACTCTCCAAAAGACGGACTGGCAGAAGATAAGCAACGCCAACTCTTCAAAGATTTGCGCAGCAACTCGGACGAGCTGCGAAAAGAAGTTCAAGCGATAAGAGCGAAGGAAATGACTTTGCTCGACTCTATGGCAAATGTAAAACTCAAGTCCGGGGCTACTATGCTGGGTTTGGTTTTCCTAGGACTTCTGAACGCCGTAACCAGCTGCATCGCCTTCTGGATGGTCGGTGTGCGGGTAGCATCGCACGATCCCACACCCAGTACTGCAAGTACAGCAACAGAAAATGTCGAAAGCGCAGACAACAACTAGACGACCTCTTGCAACGGCGCCTCGAGCCAGAAAAATGAATCAGCTAAACGCCTCTTGCACGACGATCTGAATTCGCTATGATATTGCCGGTGGGGGCATCGGCTCCTGCGAACAAAAGATATCCGACTCTATATACGGTGCATGTTAGAAAGTCTCGAAATCAAAGATTTTGCTCTGATCGAACAGATCAAAATTGACTGGTCAAATGGTTTAAACATCCTCACAGGCGAGACAGGCGCCGGAAAATCGATTGTAATGGACGCACTGAGTGCGGTGCTCGGCGGTAAGGTGGGAGCCCAGTTCATTAGAATCGGTTGCGAGCGCTCCAAGATCGAAGCCACATTTCAACCGACACCACGGGTGGAAGCATGGCTGAAACAGGAAGACCTGATCGATGAAGACTCAAAGTCTCTTGTTGTCAGCCGCGAGATCACCAAAACCGGCTCGAAAGTTCGCATCAACGGTACAACCGTAAATCATTCCTTGTTGCAAGAATTGCGTGCGCTTTTGATCACTGTTCATGCACAACATGAAGCACGAACATTGATGTCCCCACAAGCACAACTGGAAATGCTGGATAGCTTGGGCAGCGACGTACACAGAAAAGTAATCGACGAAGTGCGCACACTCTTTGCGCAACGGAAAGAACTTCTGGCAGAACTTTCAGAACTGGAAATTTCTGAACAGGAAAGAACCAGGCGCCTTGATTTTGCCACGTTTCAACTCGAAGAACTGAACGAGGCGAATCTTACGGATGCCGATGAGGACGAACAGTTAAGCGCTGAGCACAATAAACTCGCCCATGCGCAAACACTTGAAGAATCAGTCAATCTCGCCAGAGCTTTGTTAAACGGAGACGGTGACAGCGAGGGGAAACCCGCCGTTGATAGCCTGCAGGAAGCGCTTTCAGGACTGGAGAAAGCAGAGCGATTCGATCCCAGCTTGAGCACCGCCACCGAACCCCTGAAGGCGAGCTTATTTCATCTCGAGGAAAGCCTGGCAGAGCTCAGACGCTATAAGGACACGCTAGACAGCGATCCGGAAACTCTCAATCATGTGGAAACTCGGCTGTCAGTAATAACCGGCATCAAAAAGAAATACGGACCGACGCTTGCAGCAGCGATCGAAACAAGAGAGTCACTTAAGACAGAAATCGATAACTTGACTCGCTCGAGCGAAAAAATCGAAGAAATAAAAGCCGAATCCGAGCAGCTTTATCACCGTCTAATCAAAATCGCGGACAAGCTATCTGAATCAAGAAAGAAACTAGCTGAAGATCTCGGCTCCAAAGTTCAAAAGGAATTGAGAGATCTTGGCATGGACCGTGCAGCCTTCCACATAGAGATTGAACGTCTGCCAGAAGCAACGGCGCTGGGAGTAGACAAACTGGAGTTTCAAATAGCTCCCAACCCCGGACAGCCCGCTCAATCGCTGGCAAAAATTGCCTCGGGCGGTGAGCTGTCGCGGATCATGCTGGCCGTCAAATCGATTTTTGCAGCTGGAGATCATGTACCTACAGTCATTTTCGACGAAATTGACACAGGTATGAGCGGCAAGGCGCTGCAATCGGTAAGAGACAAGCTGGCCGTACTTTCCAAGTCTCACCAGATTCTTTGTATTACCCACCAGCCGATCATTGCCGCCGTTGCAGACAGCCACATAGAGGTTGCGAAACGTCAGACCGCCAAGGAGACCAGCGTCAGCGTGAGAACTCTTAAAGGTGACGAGCGCCTCAAACAACTGGCGAAAATGGCCTCCGGAGAGGGCGACACGAAGGCTGCTCTCGATTTTGCCCGCGCCCTTGTCGCCCAGGCAAATCAGATAAGACCGGCTATCTAGAGTTCATCCAAGACTCAAAAGCTCCGAAACGGACCAGGAGACGCCGCGCGTCTCCGCGTCGCTAAGAGACGTAGAACTGTATAGAGGGGCAAGACCGCCTGGTTCGGAAATCCCCTTGAAACCCGCACAGGATGTAACCAAACTAACCGTTTGACGTTGACACAATGGCGCGCTATTAAATAAAATGGGCCTTCGACGCTAAGATTGGGGTGTCGCCAAGCGGTAAGGCAGCTGGTTTTGGTCCAGCCATTCTGAGGTTCGAATCCTTGCACCCCAGCTCTTACTCCTCCGTTTTGAGGGGAGTTTATCGTCCGCTTTAGGCTTACGTATTTATAAGGATCTTTTGGTCATGGACAAGATTAAGTTGGCGGTCGCTGCTCGCGAAGATAAAACACCGAGACAGCTGAGAAGGGAAGCAAAAATCCCTGCAACTCTGTACGGTCCCGGCCAGCCGTCCGAAAACGTACAAATCGACGCCAAAGAATTTTCGCGTTTACCGAAAGGCGCCTACTCTCACATGATCGAACTGGAGATGGGCAAAGGCAAACCAGTCAACGCCATCATCCGCGAAGTACAACGCCGAGGAACCACGCACGAAGTTCTCAATGTGGAACTCTACCGTGTCGCTCTGGACCGCAAGTTGACTGTGACCGTACCGCTGAAGTTCATCGGCGTTTCCACCGCAGTAACCGTCGAAGGCGGTCAACTGATCGAAGTTTTCCAAGATGCCGAAATCGAATGCTTGCCGGGTGACATCCCTGACTTCATCGAAGCTGATGTTTCATTGATCACCGAAATCGATCAAGGTCTTCACTTCGGCGAATTGAAGATCTCCGACAAGATCAAAATCCTCAACCCGGAAGACGAAGTTGTCGCCCGCGTTGTCGCGAAGAAATCCGCAGCAGAAGAAACTCCTGCAACCGCTGCCTCGGAAGGCGCAGCCGCTCCGGAACCGGCAGCAGCCGCTTCCTAGTCCTTCGACGCGAAATAGAATTGAAGACGCACTGCTTAGGCGGTGCGTTTTTGTTTGTGGCAAACGCGAAGAAGCTCATGGACTCCAGGCAAGAAGAGAGGCTCATCAGCCTCCCCACGATTCTCTTGATGCAACAACCTAATCCTGCTAGTCCTGCTGCTCTTGAACGGCGGTAGCTGCTTCTTTTTCACGCGGCTCCCGCTGGTCCTTCTGATTCTGGCCCCTCTGGTCCCTCTGATCTCTCGGATCTCTTGTCTGGTCCTTCGTTTCTTTCTGGCGGTCTTGCTTCTCTTGTGCTTCCAGTCTCGCCAGCTCGGCGGTTCTTTTTTTTTCCGTATCGCTCTTGCCTGTCTTCTCATCGGCAACAGGAAGACGCACGGTGAAAGTAGAACCTTTGTTCAATTCGCTCTCGAGATCAATACTGCCGCCATGCGCTTTGATAATCGTCAAGGCGATAGCCAGACCAAGACCAGTCCCACCGCCGTAAATCCGGCTCTTCACGCGAGAACGTTCAACTCTATAGAAGCGATCGAATATTCTTTGCTGATCGGCAGGCGCGATACCAATACCGGTATCAATTACGCGAATGATTGCTTGATTGTTGCTCATGCGCAACGTAACTGTCACTTTTCCGCCAGCTTGCGTTGCCTTGATTGCATTGTTGGTCAGATTAAGAAAAACCTGCTTGAGGCGGTCGCTGTCAGCGAATACAAAGATCGGCTGACTGGGCATGATGAACTGAATTTCGATCTGTTCCGGCGCGATGACTGTGACAGTATCTTCAACGGATGCAAGAACATCACGCGCATCAATAACGTCCTGCTGATTGATGATCGCTTGTCCAGCGTCAGCACGAGCCAATTGCAGCAAGTCTGAAACCAGTCGAATCAATCGGCCCGATTCATCAGAAATCGTTTGCAAGGCTTCTGCAAGAAGATGCCCATCAATACTCTGTCCGCGACGCAGCAGAAGTTTCGTGTATCCCTGAATTGATGTGAGAGGCGTACGCAATTCATGGCTGGCATCGGCAACGAACTGACACTGAATATTGAGAGATTCTTCCAGACGGTTGAGCAATTTGTTGAAGGACTTGCGCAGCTCAGCCGTCTCTAGCAGTTCATTCGGCTCGACTTCCAGACGTTGGCGAATGTCCATATTCGCGAGTTTCGTCGTTGCTTGAAGTAATTGCCGCAGCGGAATCAGAATAATTCCGGAGAGAAACCAATTGATGGCGATAAGGACGGGAATCAAAGGAAGATACCAGACAATGTCGCTAAATCTTGCTCCGCTTGTGCCGACGACGATCAGGTGGCAGATTACGACCGGTACAACACTGGACAAAGACATAACGAGCGTCATCCGCGCCCGCATCGATTTCGTCCATTCGGCCTTGAGCATTGAGAATTCCCTCAGAGAGGCAATTTTACCCTGACAGTTGTCAAAATTGGCTGAATCAGCCAGTTAGAAGAAATAGAGCGTTGAAGTGCAGGCCGGAAAAGGAGCCGCATGTGGCTCCGACAAAGGAAATCCAGCAGGCCTATCAACGTTTTAATATGCCCAAAAATTGCGAGTGCACTAGCCCATTGGAGATCAGACAACTGCCGGTATAAACAGACTTGCCACCCGAGAGGTCGCTGAACTCTCCACCGGCTTCCTCCACGATTATCTTCATGGGCGCAAGATCCCAGACCTTAACGCCGACTTCGAGGTGAGCTTCTGCCTTGCCTTCAAAAACGTGGGCAAACCCGAGATAGTCGCCAAATCCTCTCTGGCGGACAGTATTTTTTATCAGTTCTGAAAACGCGTCCCAAAGTCCCATGGCTTGAACACGATTCAAAGCACCGAAATTGAATTGTGAGTTTTTCATCTCAGAGATTTTTGAGACTTTGATCCTTTTGCCATTACGAAAGGCTCCAGTGCCCTTCTCAGCCCAGAAAATCTCGTCGGCGGCAGGATTGTACACAACACCCAAAACAATCTCGCCATCCTTTTCAAGTGAAAGCAACGTAGAAAAGATCGGCACGGCGCGAGCGTAGTTGTAAGTACCGTCGATGGGGTCGATTATCCAGCGGCGTCCCTTTGAAACGGGCGCTAAATTTCCACCCTCCTCTTCGCCGAGGATGGCATCTTCTGGAAATCTTTCAGCAATTGCCTCTCGAATCAGGCGTTCGCATTGCTTGTCAGCAGCAGTGACAGGAGTGCCGTCCGATTTTTCTTCAACCTCGATGTCACGATCGAAATGGTCCATTGCCACGACACCGGCACGCCGGCACACGTCAAGAGCAAAGGATAAATCAGGCGAAGATTCCATTTCCGGCATCAAAAAACTCAAGCCTTTCATCTTGATATCACTGCTAACGCAAGGCTGGCGCCCGCACACAGCGATTGACACGCCCCACCGCTTGACAAATTCGTATAGCTAAGCTGAAACTCCCGGCAGTCGTTTCCTGACGGGAGTTTCTGTAGATCAGATCTAAGCGAGTAGAGAGAATCTTGTCGTTCTTAGAACAAGTATTGGTAGATACCACGTGCACCACGGTACACGCCGACTCCAATATCACGTACGTCGATCGCTGTTCCCTTTACCACGCGCTCCCAGAGGAAGCCCTTTTGTCGCTCAGCATAAGCAAGTCTCATGTCTTGCTCAATATTCTTCTCTTCAACAGCGCGCATTCTAGCTTCTAAGCTATCAACGCGAGCCTTGAGGTGGTTGAGTTCACCACGGAACTCTTCCAACAAGGCAGCAAATTTTTCCAAATCCGCTTTATCAGCTTTGAGTGCAAGCCTTTCGGTAATGCACTGTTCGTATTTATAAAGCGCCGCAGCCAATTCAAAACGTGTGGTGGATTTTTGTCCACGATAAGTTCTGTCGGGGTAACCAACGAGGATGTGGCAAGGGCTGTTTACGAGCTCCTTGAGGGCGTTGTAGGCCCATTCGTTTCCAACAACATCAGTCAGTTCGCTGACATTACTAGCACCCTGCGCATAAGCAGCAGACGTATTGACTAAGGTGCTCGCACTTACGGCAACTAATGCGGTAAGTAAGGTTGCAAACCCCTTCTTCATAGTAGTAATCACTCCTTCGCAATGACCTGAATCTAACGAAAGCATCATAGCCTACATATTCCAGTCAGTAGTAGTGGTAAAACGTGCAATTTGAAACACCTGTTGAAAGTATCGTTGAAAAACCAGGGCTGGTGCCGAAAAACCCGAGCTTAAAAAACGCTAATATTTTAAGCGAAGGGCACCAAAAATATATCAGTTAGAAATCCGGAGACGCAGGGCACGCCTTATTTCCTGGCAACCAATTATCAAGAACTCGGAGCTTCCCGCGGTAGCGTTTTTTTATCGGACAGAACACTTTGCAATCGCGCTACTATATATGGTGCGCCCCGCCGGTGGTATCAATTTTCAAACCAGTGAAAAGCATGATCCCAGGCTCATGCCACCAAAATAAGGCCAAAAGTTAGGCGCAAGTTAACGAGCAGCGACAAAACTTCGATCGTTATAATTGAATATCGGTAGTGCTTCAAACTTCAGCATGTGAGCCAAACTCATGGAATTACGGATAGCCCATCTATACGCTCGCTTTCTAAACATCTACGGCGACAGGGGAAATATTATCGCCCTCACACAACGTGCAAAATGGCGCAACATCGATGTCACAGTTAGCCCAATCGGTCTGGAGCAGGAAGCAGATCCGGAATATTTCGACCTCTATTTCATTGGCGGAGGTCAAGACAAACAGCAGCAAATCATCGCTCAAGATCTAGTCAAGCGCGCCAAGCAATTGAAAACAGCCGTCGACAACGGAGCGGCGTTTCTCACAATATGCGGCGGTTATCAGCTTCTCGGACACTACTACAAACCACATGAAGGTGAAGAGCTGAAAGGCATCTCCCTGATTGACGCCTACACCGTAGCCGGAAATCGGCGCATGATCGGCAATGTGATGATAAAGCGCAGCGATGGTTCAACCCTGGTCGGTTTTGAAAACCACAGTGGTAAGACCTATCTCGGCAAAGACGTGCAACCACTCGGCAAAGTTGTTGTAGGCAACGGAAACAATGGAGAAGACGGCGCAGAAGGTGCACAAAGCGGCAAAGTCTATGGAACGTACCTGCACGGCTCGCTGCTTCCGAAAAACCCGCAATTTTGCGACCTACTGATTTCACAAGCACTCAGCCGAAGATACAGCGATGTCAAACTTACACCGCTGGACGATGCCCTCGAGATTCAAGCGCACAAGCGCGCTCTAACTTTGCCGGCTTAGCCTTTCAGCACTTGGCAATTTATTTCATACTAAATCCGGCTATTGCCAGCCTAATGGGCAGTTGCGGTTCAATCCACTTGCGCGCAAGAGATTAAATCTGTTACATTAAATTGTAAAGTAGCAACTTTTATTACCTTTACTACTGATCTATAGTGCATCTACAACACTTACTAGGCGGACTTTTTATGAATAGGCAGAAAAGGCAGCCGTCCGGCGCCTCGAAACACGCACAGGTCAAGGTGACGACAGCGAACCTGACAAAGTCGCAAGCGCGCCTTGCCGGCATTTACATCCTCCTCAGCGCTCTAACGCTGAGCCTTCTTTCCGCGTTGAGCCAACTCTCGCACCTCTAGAGGCGCCCAGAAGCGGATAAACAAATTTAGAAGCAACCTATCTTCCCACCCCAGGTACCCGCTCCTAATGGACCTTACTAAAGTTATGAAAAAAACCCTCCTCATTGCAGGCGCAGCCATTGTTTGCGCCTCTTTCATTTCTCCAGCCTTTGCGCAGAACAGCAGCTATAGCTTCCACTATGGCAACGGTTCAGCCCGTGTCTGCAACCAAAATCAGATTGGACTAATGGATCCGTCCGGCAGCTACATCTCGTCCGGAACTCTCAGTAAGACCGCTCAAGGTCTTCAGGTAGGCGGCGCTCAAGCCAACCCACTCCTGCCGAAAGTACCGTGGGGCGCCAACATCCAGACTCCTGGAGACAACTTCTATACACCGCAGCGTATTGAAAAGAAGGGCGGGGCCCAAGTGCCCGTCTCGAAATGGGGCGCCAATGTATCTCAACCCGGCGACCAGATTCGCTCCGACCTCGGTCACCAAGCAGCTCAGTACTATGTCCCCGGAACCGTGCTCCAGCGAGGCGGTAGCAGCTACAGAAGCGGCAATAACGGTGGACCGAAATTGACGCCGTACATTCCTGGCCGCAACGGCATGGCATCCTATGGGGATGACAGCGCCAACGGCGCCGGCTCAGCAACCAACAGCAAGTACTAGAATCTCACCGGCAACAAATCCGTATCCATAAATAGAGTACGAGAGCAGACTCTTTTGGTCTGACATCTTTTGCTACACTTATGCACTTGCGCGCACTCAGGCAGGCGGTCTCTATAGCTGTCTTCGCATGAACTTCAGTGCGCCTATTGCGAGCGCATTCGGTTTTTAGCGAGCGCGCACGCGGGATAGAAATTCGTCCAAACGACAGTAAATAAATAGGTTGTGTGAGCTCATGAAAAAAATAGTAGTGCTGGGCGGCGCCGGAGCAATGGGGCAAGTCATCGTGCGAGATCTCGCTGAATTCAGCAATTTCGACACGGTAGTCATCGCCGACTTCAATAAAGAGAAAGCTGAAGAGCTCAAGAACAGCCTGAACAACAAAAAACTGGAAGCACAGTTTGCCGACTTGAAGGATCCTGCTTCGCTCGCCGAAGTGCTAAAAGAAGCGTTTCTCGTTATCAACTCGACTCCCTATTATTTCAACGTTGACGTCATGAAAGCCTGTCTAGCCGCCAGTTGCCATTACATGGATCTGGGCGGTCTCTTTCATGTGACAAAGAAACAGTTGGAATTGAATGACGAATTCAGAACCAAAGGTCTAGCTGCAATTCTTGGCATGGGCGCCGCCCCCGGCATGACCAACATCATGGCGGCAGCAGGGGCAGGGGAACTGGATGAAGTGAAATCAATCGACATCACAGTCGGTTGCATAGACTTCGTCACCACCGACCACCCACTACAACCGCCTTATGCCATCGACACCATCCTGGATGAGTACACTAAAGAACCGATGGTTTTTGAAGATGGCGAGTATCGTGCCAAACCTCCGATGTCCGGAGAAAAGCTTGTCCAGCTGCCGGAACCAGTGGGCGCATGCAAAGCCATCTTGACTCTTCACTCAGAAGTTCTCACCCTGCCGAAAACTTACGAGCATAAGGGCTGCTCGGAGGTAACCTTTAGACTTGGCTTGCCGACTGAGTTTCACGATCGCTTGAAACTTCTAGTTGATCTCGGATTCGGCGACAATGAAAAGATAGAAACAGCGGAAGGCAAATTCACGCCTCGAAAAGTGCTTGCCCACTTGATCGAGCGTTTCCCTCAATCGAATCAGACTCCTGATGATGCGGAAGTTGTACGCGTCGAAGTGAAAGGAAAACGCAACGGTCAACCGGTGAATGTCACACTTGAAACGACTGTTCTTGCACACAAAAAATGGGGGCTGTCCTGCGGCGCTCTCGACACAGGCGTGCCACCAGCGATCGTTGCCGACATGATGCTTGCCGGAACGATAATGGAACGAGGAGCCATCCCACCGGAAGTCTGCGTACCGCACAAGGAGTTTTTCCACGAACTTGCTAAGCGAACAATCGTCATGCGCAAAACTGTGGAAGAAGTGCTGGTCGAAGCAAAAACAGAAGAAAAAGCAGTCTGCCGCTAGTCTCCGTTAGCTGATCGGAACACATGAGCGAAGTTGAACCACCGAAAGCTGAAGTCAGAAAAACACTGACAAACATGCCGGCAATGGAAACGCCTCAAAGCGTGACCCACCAGATGATGTCGGAAGACGAGATCACTCGTCGCATCAGCAAAGCGGAAGAAGAAGCTAAAAGAGACTACAACGGTTATAGGCGAAAAGTTCTAGCATTTGCCTTAGTCGGCTACATCTACATCCTTTTCGTGCCGATGGTACTCGTTCTCCTGATGGCGGGCTCAGTCTGGTTCATCATGCAGACCGGGCACCTGTACGGTTTCGAAATTCAAATCGTGCTTGGTTTGCTCATTGCATTGTTAGCCTATCTTCGCGCACTCTGGGTTCCGCTAGCGCCACCCACGGGATTGAAACTGGAACGAAGCGATTATCCCGAACTTTTCAATCTCGTATCAGAGCTTTCGAAACAACTGAAAATCAAGGTTGATCACATTCTCGTGGACGACCAATTCAATGCCATGGTCGTTCAACATCCTCGCCTTGGATTTTTCGGATGGTACGAGAATTACGTGGTGCTGGGCTTGCCCCTCATGCAGTCGCTGCCGCCCCAGCACTTCATGTCGGTTCTGGTGCACGAGTTCGGACATATCTCCGGCAATCACGGCAAAAGCACAGCCTTCATCTACAACCAGCGCGTTCGGCTGGTCCAGCTTCTGATCGCAATGCATCAGCACTCGCAACTTGCGCTCGTGCTTCTCAGTCGATTTTATGATTGGTATTACCCGCGGTTCAGTTCCGCATCATTGGTGATCGCGCGAGAGC
Source organism: Candidatus Melainabacteria bacterium (assembly GCA_012965515.1). Classification (GTDB taxonomy): domain Bacteria; phylum Cyanobacteriota; class Vampirovibrionia; order Obscuribacterales; family Obscuribacteraceae; genus QKMZ01. Next base: position 26,238 of record DTSE01000276.1, read on the forward strand.
ACGAAAAACAAGCCGATCTCCAGGCTATCGAAGTTACGGATGGAAGCACTTGCGGTGAGGCTTTGTCCCTTACTGAAGTAAAAGGCAATCTGCTCAATGAAGTGTGGGAATCTATTCATGACTCAATCAAAGAAAATGATACTCCACCAGATCTGGTCTATTTCAAGATCGGTGAAAAACTCTGCACAGCGCCAGAGAATAAAGACAAATCTATTGAAAAACTCGCCGAAGCATTACGTCGCGCTACAGACAGTGAAGATAGTCACCCCTCGCTTTCTGAGCGCCTGAAACTCGCAAACTTCTCTGCCCAGAGAATGGAAGCAGAGACACTCTACAAATCTTTGCCCCTTGAATTTGCACCCGATGAATCAGCAGCCGGCGTATTTTTCGGCAAGAAATTGCCATCAATAATTCAGTACTGTAGCGACCAGTGGTTCAACACTAACAACATTCAGTGGAAATCCGTGCATCTGCAAATCCAGGAAGCGGCAAATGAATTGAGAGAATTGGAGCAAAAAGCCGAGACGCAAAAACTCTCATTAGAGGAGCTATTAAAAGTCGCGCAGCTAACGGCTGTAAAAGACGGTCCGCAGTCGTCCTTGCCCAATTTCGAAAAGGTACTGGAAGTAGCGCCGAAAAATGCGGAAGCGCGATACGCAGTGGCAATGATACTCCTGGAAAGAGAGGACGAATCGGGTGCTTTGATTCTCAAAGAGCTAGCCGAAGAAAAACAAGAGTTTGGGCTGCACGCTTGCGCTTCTCTGCGCGACTACTACGAGAAGAAACGCAATCATGAGGCATTCAAAGACTTAGAAAAACTTTGGTTTGAGTATCAGTCGATCATCGCCCTTGCGCAGCAAGAAAGGCAAAGAATCACGAAGTCAGACGTGATCGGTCCGCACAACTTGTCTAAGGGAACTGTCGAAACAATCGTCGAGATTCTGAAAAAACATGACTGCATAGTTGAAGCTTATCTCTATTGCAAGCTCATGCAGTATTTACCGGATCAGAAGTTCTACGTGCTTGTTTTGGTGCCGAAGAACCTCAACATTATGATGAAGCCCGCTTACCATGACTTGCAGGAAAAACTCAAATTAGAGATTCAATTTCCCGGCACATACACACTCGATTTGATTGCGTCAGACATGATGTGGATGAAAGACAACGCCGCGACATTGCCTAACGCTCTCATCTACAAGCGTCAAGATTAGGCTATTGCCTGCATCAACATTGGGCTCTAGAAGGCGCGTGTTCGAAGCGCTAAACCTTCGCCGTCTCTTTGAGCGCTGCCAGAGTTTCCTGAAGAGTCTGAGCGTCGGAAACGTTGTACACATTTGCAGAACGGTCGATTTTCTTGACCATGCCTGCAAGTGCCTTGCCGGGTCCAATCTCCACAAAGGTATTAACGCCTTGTCCAAGCATGTACTCAATGGTTTCGCACCAACGTACAGAACTGGGCATCTGGCGAGAAAGCTTTTCCTTCAAAGCGGCTCCACTCGTTTCCGGCTTAGCATCAACGTTCTGAACAACAGGGAAAGCCGCATCTTTAACATCAATTGTTTTGACAAGAGTTTCAAACTCGTCGGCAGCTGCCTTCATGAGCGGAGAGTGGAAAGCTCCACCGACCGGCAAAGGAATTACCTTAGCGCCACCAGCTTTGGCTCGGCTGCCGGCTTCCGCCACTGCATCCGGATCACCTGAGATAACCAGTTGTTCTTTCGTATTGAAATTGGCAACAATGACGACCTTGGGTTCCCCCAAGGTTTTCGAAACTTCTTTCGTAATTTCTTCGAGTTTGTCTGCAGCCATACCGATGACGGCTGACATAGCGCCCTTCGGGCACGCTTCCATCAATTGCGAGCGTTTGTCCACAAGTTTCACTGCGGACTGCAAATCAAATGCCGAAGCAGCATAAAGTGCGGAAAACTCGCCCAGGCTGTGTCCGGCTACGAAAGCAGGCTTGGGCCCGCCCTGCAATTCATAACAACGCCACGCCACCATCGAAACGGCAAGAATAGTCGGCTGGGTATTGATGGTGCGCTTCAGCTCAGTATCCGGGCCTTCAAAGCACAATTGACTGAGCGAGCGTCCGGCTATTCCATCGATTTCGTCAAAAAGCTTCTTCGCTTCCGGAAATTTCTCCGCCAGATCTTTCCCCATGCCCACCGCTTGCGAGCCTTGTCCGGGAAAAATGCATGCCAGCTTGCTCATCTGTTTTCTCCTTCAACCCACCTAATCTTGAATCGATTTGATACCGAGACCCTCATCGGGTCTAACTCTTCGAACTCTCGACTGCCTTTTTCTCAGGACTATCGCCATCTTTCTTCTGACAACTGTCATCTTCCTTCTTCTGCGAACTGTCATCCGCTGACGATTTTCTCTGATCGACCGCCGTCCATTTGACGATTGCGGCGCCCCATGTCAATCCACCGCCGAACCCGACAAGCGCACAGGTCGAGCCGACCTTGATTTGACCACGTCGCAATGCTTGCCACATAGCCAGAGGAATTGATGCGGCGGAAGTATTACCCATCTCATTCACATTGCTGACGATTTTTTCGGGAGGCATGCCAAGGCGCTCTGCCGCGGATTTGATAATACGCATGTTAGCTTGGTGAGGAATCAGGAAATCGACATCCTCAACTCCGATGCCCGCATCTGAACAAGCAGCACGCACAGCCTCCGGCACGGCGTTGACGGCAAACTCATAGATTGCCCGACCGTTCATCTCCAAGAAACCATGTGTTGCTTGCGGCGGCGCCACACCGGCGTGCGGGTAGGCTGAACCAGTATTGGGAATGTGCAGAAGGTGCCCGCCTGTGCCGTCAGCACGCAAGTAGGTACCCATCATCTGATTGTCGTTTTCATCAGCCTTCAAAAGAAATGCTCCGGCACCATCACCAAATAGGATGCAGGTATTTCTGTCGGACCAATTCAAGAAACGAGAATGAATGTCCACGCCGATAACAAGCGCGCATTTAAAAGTACCGGAGCCGATAAATTGCTGAGCGACAGCAAGGGCGTAAACAATGCCTGTGCACGCAGCTTCCATGTCGAAAGCAGCTGCGCGAGTAGCGCCGATTGCTCCCTGCACCATACAAGCTGTGGACGGATACAGATTGTCCGGTGTGGAGGTGGCGACAACTACAAGTTCAATCTCTTGCGGGTCTATTCCGGCAAAACCAATAGCATCTCTGGCAGCAGCGATCGCCAGCTGGCTGGTCGTTTCTTCTTCGGATGCGATGCGCCTTTCCGAAATACCGGTACGCGTTTTTATCCACTCGTCGGAAGTATCTACGAGTTTCTCAAGATCGAAATTCGTAACTACTGCAGAGGGCAAACCGGCTCCGACACCAATCAGTCGGGCGCCATGCGAAAACTTCAAGATTTGCTCCCAGCCGCGGTCATACTGAAGCTGTTCTCAATCTTTTTGACGATATCGGCAGCCACCATATCTTTGGCTACACGAATAGCGTTCTTGATTGCCGTGTGTTTCGAGCCACCATGGGCGATGACACAAACACCTTTGACGCCGACCAAAAGGGCGCCACCGAAAACATTATGATCGACTCTGTTCTTGAGTCCGTCCAGAGCAGGTTTGATAACGACCGCACCCAATTTTGTGCGCGTGGATCTGAGCAGCTCTTGCTGCAACATGATCTTGCACATGTTGGCGATGCCTTCGGCAGTCTTCAAAGCGACGTTGCCGGTAAAACCGTCGGTAACCGTCACATCTACTTTGCCGAGAGGGAAATCACGACCTTCGACGAAACCAATGAAGTTGATATTGGATTGCTGTTTCAAAAGCTTATACGCTTCTTGCACCAGCTCATTGCCTTTGGTTTCTTCGGTTCCAATATTAAGAAGACCGACGGTCGGGC
>DTSE01000277.1 GCA_012965515.1 Candidatus Melainabacteria bacterium
GGGAGGCATTCCATATGGAGCCATTTCTGGTCGCCTATATATGGAAGAGCCGAAATTGATCAAACGATTTATTTCTCCAATTCCCTATGAAGTATTCATAGTCAAACATTACGAGAGTCGCTATTACACTCTTTTGCGCTTGGCTCTCGTTCTGCCGGTGACAGTTATATATACACTCAATCCCAGTACGATAGTCATGCTGGGCAAACGTTTGAAAACGTACGGTGCGCAGATTGTGCGTGATATCGCAGATGGTGCCATAAATCCGCCGCAGTCATTGCCGAAAGAAGTGATGGATGCTATCAAACCGTTTCTCAAACCCAATCCTCAGCGTGCCCGCGAACTCTCTCGTTTGCTGGAATCTGATCAGTTTGATGCGCGGAACATTTGGCCCGATCTCTCGTTGATTTCGTGCTGGACCAAGGCCGCCGCGTCTTTCTATCTGCAGGTGAAAACACAGAAAGGGCAATGCCTTTGGTCAGATTCGGATGGCTCTTCAGAAGATTGAAACCGGACACAACGGAAGCGCGGCGAAATTCCTTTATGTAGGATCGCGTCACTGGAATCATCTTGCGCTCACCGGCAGTGCCGCTGGTTGTCGCAAACATGAATGGATCTTCGACGGTGAGCTGTCCTTTCTCGCCATCGGCGGCTCGATTGATGTACTCGCTTAGCGAATCATAATCATTAATTGCCACTGCATTTTGAAAGTCGCGAACCGACTGAATGCTGCTGAATCCGTGCTTCTTGCCAAATGCACTGGCGGCATTGCGCTCGATAATCTCAAGCAGGTGGCGGCTTTGCGTCGCCTCGGGAGTGGCCGCGTCGCGATCGAATCGGCTCACTTCTCGCTTGCCGAGCGTAAAAAAGGTCTGGTACAGGAGTGGTCTGAGCATGACAGTCGCCTGCTGGAAAGCAGGGCAAGTCTAGCACTATACTTGCTCGGTTATTTAAAGAGGTAATGGGCCGCATTGCCTGAAAGGTTCAAACCGGGCGACGCCTAGCGTTGCCTCTACTAGAACGAAACGGTGTCCAGCTACAAAGACTGCGCTGCACGGCTTCGCCGGCACAGAAAAAACGGAACATGATTTTAGTCGTCATCCTTTGTCTCATTACCATTGTCGCGCTTATCGTCCAGACAAAGGCTTTCAATCAACTTTTCAGTTATGTCCACAGAGAAATAGACAAGCCACCGGCGGACTACCTGCCGCCCATTTCTGTGATTCTGCCCTGCAAGGGAATCGATCCGGGCTTCAGAAGCAACTTGAAGAAATTGCTGGATCAGGACTATGTGAAAGACGGAAAAGCGCAGTTTGAAGTCATTTTCTCGGTAGCATCGGCTGATGATCCGGCCTATGCGGAGATAGAAGAGATTCGTAAGACAATCGACTTAGTGGAGACAAAGCTTGTCGTAGCTGGGGTTAACAGCCATCGAGGGCAAAAAATCAACAATCAACTGGCCGCCTTAGAGGTCATAAGCGACCGTACAGAAGCAATCGTATTCGTCGATTCGGACGTTATTGCCCGCAACAATATGCTGCGCTATTTGGTCGCCCCCCTGTCCCAACCGGGTGTTGGCGCGACAACTGGATATCGTTTTTACATACCGTTCAAGGGCGACATGCCCTCTGTGTTGCGTTCCATGTGGAATCGCGTCACGGCGTGGGAGATGGGCAGCGAAAAATATGCCTTCGCCTGGGGCGGAGCAATGGCAATCAAACGAGACATCTTTAAAAAGGCAAAGGTTGGTGAAAGCTGGGACCGCGCCTGTGATGATGATCTCTCTTTAACGACCAGTGTCAAAGCGCTCGGTCTGAAAGTTCGATTCGTCCCGCAATGCCTTGTTGCCAGCCACGGCGACGGCTCTTTGGAAGAGATTGTCGAGTGGGTGAATAGACAACTCATATTAACTAAGGTTTATTACCGCGAGTTATGGCTGCGCGCTATCTATCGAGCGATTTTGCTCTCCTTCTGGCTGGGAGCCGTGCTCTTCTCACTCTTCGCCTACATATCGACAGGTAATTACGAATGGCTTCTGTCGCTGGCGGCCGGTCTTTCACTCATCCCGGTAGAACTGCTTTTCCTCGTAAAGGCGCAAGGGCTCTGGAAACGGGTCCTTCTGGCCAACCTACCCAGCCCGGCCAGCGACGACGAAAGAGGGTTGCAGGCGGCATTCGACAAAACATTGCTGCGCAGCGTCATGGCCATACCACTAGCCCACCTGGTTTTGCCCTTTGTCACTCTTTACTCAGTCCTTACAAACCGTATCAAATGGCGCGGTGTGAGGTATGAGCTCAAGAGTCCGACCGAAACAGTAGTCGTTTAGCGGCATTCTTGCTGCTCGTTGCATATGCAATCAGTTCGTTACGACTAAGTTGTTAAAACCTGTCCAATGGCGAACCTTTCCCGCCCTTATATACTTCTCTATAACCTAGTCTGGCCTAGTCTGTGATTGGCTTTTGCCGGTTTTTGAAGGTCAAACCCCCGCCCGAAAGAGAAGCGTTTTCTCCTGGGGCGCGTGTTTCTAAGGGACGAGATTGCACCCATCCGTCCGAGTCTGCCGAGGCACTTCGTACATGGCGAGTTTTGGAATCATTGCTCTCACCGCGGTTTCATTCCCCGGCGAATCAGAGGCAATTGTAAGCAAACCCGAAGAAGCCGGTGCGGCGCAGACTTCTCCGCATTACGGCGTGGCATTTGCCGCCAAATTGGCAGGCGAAGCCGGGCTGATCAACCTGGAATTGCATGAGCTCGCCGACGCGGCCGTTTCTCAAGCCGTCACGACGGCCGTTGTAAAACTTTCCCGTAAGCCAGGCGGGCGCTATGGTATCAAATACAGTGCCAGACAAAGCGATGAAGCGCTAGGCATTCTTTCGCAGGCGTCAATAAACGCATCCTCATCCGCATCGGGAAATGCCCGACCGCTGGTCATCATCAGCTCGGATGTTTCGACCTCTTTTGAAACGCTCTCACAGGCAGTAGGCACCGCCAAATCCCTTGGCGCTACGGTTTTC
>DTSE01000278.1 GCA_012965515.1 Candidatus Melainabacteria bacterium
GAACAAACCGACCATACCGACGGCGAGCGGGACGCTACAGGCTAAGCCTGGCTTGCCTTCAGGGACGTTTCGCACAGGAAATTACCGGTCAGAATCCTTAGGGTGAGCCGAAATCACCCATGTTTCGCACTTTCGAGTGATGCGCGTTGCGGTTCCATAAGCGATATTGGAAAAGTAAGGGCGGTGGCGAACAGTTAAGGGTTCGTCTAATGGCTGGCGGTAGGTACCGCCTGCCAGCTTGAGGGTGCGAAATGAATACGATGAGACGTTTTGATGCTGAAGGCAGTCGTGCAAGCGACCTGATAAGCGTGTTAGTTGTCGAAGACCAGGAGGTTCTCCGACTCGGCCTAAACCTAACTCTCCAATATATGCGCAATATTCAGATAGTCGGCGTCGCCAGTGATGGACCGAGCGCTGTCCAAAAAGCATTGGAGTTAAAGCCGCAAGTCATCCTCATGGACATCGGTCTGCCCGGTTTCGATGGAATTGAAGCCACCCGACGTATCAAAGCGCAGTTGAACACTCGCATAATGATTCTGACCAGCCATGAAGAAGATAAGTCGATTTTTTCCGCATTGGCTGCGGGTGCAGACGGATACTGCCTGAAAGACATCTCCACTGCAAAACTCAATACGGCTATCAATTCCGTAGCGTCCGGCGCAGCTTGGCTCGATGACGAAATTGCTCGTCGTGTTCTTCATTCTGCGAAATTAGCGGACCCTCAAATCACATCTGAGAGACTCGCTTTGTCGGAAAGCGAATTAAAAGTCTTGGCACTAATATTGGAAGGCGCTTCCTCAGACGAAATCGGCTCACAAGTCGGTCTTAAGGACAGCGAAGTTCAGTCCTATCTGAAAAAGCTGATTCAGAAAGTATCTTGGTCCGGCAGCAACGCACCAGCGACAAAGATTTCACGCACCGCGAAAAACTCTCAAGACTTCCAAGTCTCCAAAATCTGCCCAAATTGCAAGGTTCGCCTGGGTGAAGAGTTCTCACGATGCCCGTACGACGGCAATGAACTAAAAGAAGATGCAATGATCGGCAGTGTCTTCGCTGACCGATATGAAATTCTTGCCTTGCTTGGATCAGGAACTAGCGGTGCAGTTTATAAAGCTCGTCATCGCTACATGCATAAGCTTGTCGCAATCAAGATTATGCATTTGGAATTAATCTCGGATATCTCTTTATTGAAACGTTTTCGACAAGAAGCAGCTGCCGCCAGCTCTCTCACTCACGGAAACATTGTAAATGTCATCGACTTCGGTCTTTCTCCGGAAGGACAAGCCTTCATGATCATGGATTATCTTGGCGGACATAGCCTTGACGAGCTGATTTTCGAGCACAAGCACCTGCCATGGCAAGTTTCCACTGAGATATTCAAACAGGTATGCAGCGGACTTGGACATGCGCACGACAATGGCATCATTCACAGAGACCTGAAACCGAGCAATGTTCTCGTCGTCAACTTCGGTCAGCCTGAGCTAACAGTCAAATTAGTCGACTTCGGCACCGCCAAGTTGGTTACGGCTGAATCCGAAGGTGCCGGACTTACAGTACCTGGACAAGTGTTTGGCTCACCAACATACATGAGTCCCGAGCAATGCATGGGCTTGCATCTGGAAGCCAGCTCCGACGTTTATTCCATGGGAACACTCATGTATGAAGCTTTGGTCGGACATCCACCCTTCATCACCGAGAACATCGTCGAAGCGATGTATAAACAAGTGAATGAAGAATGCCCGCCGATTGCACAAGCAGCCGCCAAAGTCGGTGTTTCAATCGACAATCGCTTGCAGGCGATTATCACAAAGACCCTGCGCAAAGACAAATATCAACGACATCAGTCGATGCACGAATTGAAAAAAGACCTCGAAAGCATCGGCACATAAATTCAGACAGGGTAAAAGCCACCATGCAAGTCTCGCAGACGAGAGGCTCATCATCAAGCAGTAAGAAAACGTCTGTCCGCAAGCAAACGGCACTCGTATGCCTCTTGCTTGTTGCTTATGTAGTCTGGATAGGAATGCTCTTTATCGGTCATTTAGTACTTTTCGAGTATGAACTTACCCCAAGCCCATTAACGAACACCAAAAGGGTTTTCCCTCACCATAGCGGCGTGCAATTGGCACACGGTCGGCAAAACATAGTTCTGTTCTTGCATCCGGCTTGTCCTTGCTCCGTCGCGACTGTAGATGAGTTTCACCAGTTAATGCGTCAAGGTGATAAGGACTCCGTTGGTACGGTCATTTTCTACATGCCGCCGGAAAAGGAAGGCGAGTGGTCGCTAGCACCAATAATTCAAAGCGTCAAAAGAATTCGCAATGTTTCGGTCGAATACGACACTGATGGTTCTTTAGCACAAACTTTCGGCGTCACGACTTCAGGTCATGTGTTGATTTACGACGGTAGGGGAGTCCTGCAATTCACAGGTGGTATCACAGGTTCTCGCGGCCATTCTGGTGACAATCATTATCTCGAACTTGCCAAACAATGCATTCTGGCAAGGAAGGCCAAATACACAACAACTCCCGTATTCGGCTGCTCGCTGAGGGCAATAAGATGAGCGTTGATCGTATAGAACAACTTAAGTCGCACGGTGAAGTCGCTGAATTGATCAGCGCAAAAACCCAGTCGATTTTCGACCAGCTAGTTCACAAAAACTATGCCGATTGCGATCACATGTTCGCCGTTCTTCTTTTCATCGAATGGCTTGGTGGCGTACTTACAGCCCTGCTTGTTTCACCAACATCATGGGAAGGCGTTTCTGCAAGCGCTCATATCCATGTCATGCTCTCGATTTGGTTGGGCATGGCAATCATCATTTTGCCAATCGGACTCGCCTGGTTTTATTCCGGCAGCATGTTGACTCGGCAAACAATTGCAGTGGCCCAGCTGCTCATGACCGGGTTGATCATTCACTTGTGCGGAGGTCGTCTAGAAACACATTTCCTAGTCTTCGGCTCTCTCACATTTTTGGCATTCTATGCTGATTGGAGAGTGCTGGTAACGGCAACAGCAATTACTGCACTAGATCACATCGTGCGCGGATTGTATCTTCCCTTTTCCGTTTATGGCGTTACGTATCCTGAACCTTGGCGCTGGGTCGAGCATGCCAGTTGGGTTCTCTTCGCCGATGTATTCTTGATTCGTAAATGCGTTCTAGATATGCGCGAAAAATGGCGAACCGCGGAAAAACAAGCTCAGATGGAATTGACTAATCAGATCATCGAAGAGCAAGTCATTGAAAGAACTGAGCAAGTAAAAGAATCGGAAGAAAAATTCCGCAATTTATGCAGTTCGGTGCCTACAGTCATTTTTGAGTCAAAAGCCGACAATAGCTGGGAAGTGATCGGACTGCCCTGGTTCCAGCTCACAGCTTCACCAGTAGAAAAGGCCAAGGAGTGGTGGACTTTAGTTATTGAAGCCGATCGAAAACGAACGCTCGACTCTTGGAAGGTTGCCGTGGAAGAAGGCAAAGAGTGGTCACAAGAGTTTCGCATTCAGACCCTGTCCGGTGTCACGAAATGGATCAAAGCAAAAGCCGTGCCACTCACAGGCAAGACAGACGGAAAACGCAAGTTGATCGGCACCCTCGAAGATGTGACAGACCGTAAAAATGCAGAAGACAATAACCGTCGCATACTTCTCATGAATCAAAGAGACGACTTCATGGCCATGCTGGCCAACGATCTCAAAAATCCAATCGTGGGAACAAATAGAATTCTTGGTCTGATGACCGAAGGAAAGTTGGGCAAACTGGAAGTGGAGCAAGAACAAATTCTTTCCAAGATTGTCGAAGGCAACAATGAGTTGCTGCGCATGATCCAGCACATAATTGCCGTCTATAAATACGACAGAGAATCCGACATTCAGGCATCGGAGCATGCCAGCCTGACCAGCTTGATTCGAGATTGCGCCAAGAACTTTCAGCAATCTGCCGATGCAAAAAAGGTCCGCATCGAACTGGATCTCAGCGAAACTAGCGACATGGGAATCGTGGGAAACTGCGAATCGATAAGAGTAGTCATACAAAACTTGCTGGACAATGCCCTAAAGTTCATGCCCGCAGGAGGAACAATCGTTCTCAAAGCATTTCGCCAGGGCGATCTGGTGATGTTCAAAGTCAATAACACAGGCTCATTCATCGAGCTGGATCAAAGAAGCAAATTATTCGAACGCCCTTTGACGGGGGAAGGAGAAGGCACTGGCTACCTGCCAAAAGTAGGATTGGGTCTCTATATGTGCAGACAGATAATCGATGCACATAAAGGAAATATTTCATGCGAGTCAGATAACGACGGAACCACTTTTACAGTTTCATTACCGCACGACACCTCAGACGAAACCAACTTCCAACCAACCTAAAACAAGCTTTTCCAAACGCCAACGTTCGGTGCCGATTCATTCACCCCACGAATGAGTCGAGCACCGAACCGCCATTTCATATGCACTGAAGATATACTCGGACTAATTGGTTAGATAGAATTAGGAGCTTTCTTGCCGCATTCTATTGGATTTGCACTTCGTTTCAGGCACACTTGAATTTACTATTTTTCCTCGTTGTGCAAATTTCCTAGATGCCTGCCGATTCACTGACGAAAGTACTCTATCCAGCCGGTGACGCCAACCAGAAGGAAAAACCCACTTCCCCGTACTATCGCCTTTGGCGAATGATAGTCGAGGACAAGCAAGACCTATTCTTGATCCTCATCTACAGCTCGCTTGGTGGTGTTTTGAGCTTAGCTGTTCCGCTATCAACTCAGATGGTGGTCAATACGATTGCCGCAGGATTTTTCTTGCAACCAATTACGGTGATTGCCGGATTGGTTTTGGGAGGATTGCTTTTCGCTGCGGTCCTCCGGCTCTTGACTATATGGCTTGTCGAATTGGTCAGGCAGCGCGTTTTCAACCGCATCGCTTTGCGCATTGCTTACAGAGTTCCTCGCATTCAACACTCGCAGTTATCCAGAGAATATCTCCCCGACCTGGTCAATCGATTCTTCGACGTGATTACAGTTCAGGGCAATTTCGCAAATCTGCTTTTAGATGTGCCGGCGGCTACATTGCAGATTCTGATCGGGCTCACGCTCATGGCACTCTACAGCCCATATCTACTTGCCTTTGTGCTGATTGTCATCGCCTTCGTGCTTTGCGAAGTTTTTCTGCTTGGATACAGCGGATATAAAACCAGGAGCAATGAGACATCAAAGCGATACTTAGTGGCCGAATGGCTTGAAGAACTAGGCCGTTGCGAAACATCGATCAAGCTCAACAAATTTCCGATGCATATTCTCGAGCGGACGGACAGTCTGGTCTTCGATTACACAGGCGCACGTCAACTGGTTTGTCAGAGACGGGCAAGATGTGGAGAAAGGACAAAAAATCGTTTCGCTCGCCGAACTCGACTCACGATTTTTGGATAGCACGCAGCTCAAAACCATGCTCGCGCAAAAGACGTCATTGATAGCGAAACGCGACGCACTGAAAGCGCGAGCAGAGGCACTCGGTGATCAGGTAGCTGCATCGACCGGCGTGAGAAAAGCCGCTGTGCCTGCGACAATTGAAAGAGTAAAACAAGCTAACGATCGTGTCTACCAGGCAGAACAAGCCGTCGAAGCAGCAAAGCAAAGTTTGAAAACTGCTCAATGGCAATCGGATCGAGTCGACAGTCTATACAATGACGGACTTCGCTCCAAGCGAGACAAAGAGCTTGCTGAGCTTGATACCATCCGCTCTAAAACAGAACTTGAAAGAGCACTGGCAGCGCTTGATGTTGCAAAAGAAGACGCAAGTATTTCGGTACTGGAGAATAAACGCACAGATGCCGACACGGGCGGAAACATCAATGCGATAAAAGCTGCACGCGCCGATGCCAATCAATTAGTGGCCAGCACAGATGCTGAAATCTATAAGTTGCAAATCGATATCGACAATTTCACCAAACGCGTAGATCAAAGAACCGTCGATGCGCCCTGCACAGGCAGAATCGTCCGTCTTATGCGCGTTGGCGCAGGGGCAATGGTAAATGCGGGTGATGTTCTAGCAGTAATCGCACCGCATACGCAAGACCGCGCTGCCGAAATAAATATCCGCGATTGGGATGCGCCGCTAGTTTCCGTCGGACGTCCGGTTCGCTTACAAATAGCCGGATGGCCGGCTTTGCAGTTTATCGGCTGGCCGCGAATTGCAATTGGAACGTTTGCCGGTGTCGTCAGTGTAATCGATGCCACAGACGATGGAAAAAATCGCTATCGCGTAATTGTTGAGCCGGACAAAAATGCAATCGATAACAAGCAAGCTGATCCATGGCCATCAACCACTTTCCTTCGACCGGGCGCGCAAGTAACTGGCTGGATTCTGCTCAGCGACGTGCCTCTCTGGTACGAATTATGGCGCCAACTGAACGGCTGGCAGCCCACTATCCAGCCACAGGATCCAAGCAATCCGAACAATTTGCTTATTCAAACCGACCCAACCGTCAAGGATAACGCCAAACGCAAGAGCCCTTGATGAAACCCATAAGCATTGTTCTTTCTCTGCTTCTTCTCTGGCTGCTGACCTGGCCGGTAAGTCCTTCTCTAGCGGCTGATGGCATTTATGAGCCGCTTGGATTCGCCCCACGAGCGCGAACAAAGTCTGACTACGCAATAAGGATCACCCAGGGAGGAACGATCCTTACTCCGTCAATTTTTCTATCAGCTGTCGACAATAATTATCCGCGTCTTGATGCTGCCGACTCTCGCAGAAGAGTTGCTTCCGCGCGGCGCATGGAAGTACAAGGTGTTTTCGACCCGATGATAAGAACGTTGGATGGATATGCTTGGATGCAGAACACATCCAAATTCGACACGCTCAAGCGCGTCATCTACAACCAGCCGTCGATTGAAGTGCCCACTCGCTCCGGTATCAGTTTACTTGGCACTTATCGCTTCAATCCACGAACGTCGCAGTCCCCTTACATTGAAACCGGATTTATAGGCGAATTCGGAGGTGGTCTTGCCGTGCCACTTCTGCGCGGATTCATCGTAAACGAGCGAGAGACGAATGAGAAGTTGGCAAAAATTGGAGAGCCGGTCGCAACTCAGAACTTTTCCCTCAATCGTTTGGATATTCTCCTTCGAGCCAGCATTGCTTATTGGAATTGGGTCGGTGCGCAGAGAAAAATGCAGGTCGCACGCCGGCTTGTTCAGCTCTCGGAATTTCTGGTTTCTGCGGCGGACAAACGTTCCAGTGCAGGCGACTTACCGAGAATTCAGGTCACGGAAGCCGAAGAAGATTTCCAAAGACGAACCGCCGACCGAATCGCTACTGAGCTCGAGTTCAAAAAGGCGACTTACGAACTAGCCGTCTTTCTGTTCGATAGCAATGGGAGACCAGCACCTTTCCTTGATGAGATGAACGTGCCGCAATTGTGGCCGACACCGCAAGAGTTTACCGCTGCAGAAATCGATGCCAGCGTGCGCAAAGCTGTTGATCGACGTCCAGAGCTAAAGCGAATAGCACTCGAAAGACAACAGGCGAAATTGCAATTGAAACTGGCCAGGAACGATCTCTTGCCGCAAGCAGACGCTCTTGCGACGTACGGCTATGATGGCGGAATCTCCGGTGTCGGAAATGTCTTTCGAACGCAAGTCACGTTCAGTTCACCACTTTATCTGAGAAACGCGCGGGGAAGAATCAAAGCTTCGCAATTCAACATCGACGCACTCAATGCCGAGGAAATTTCAGAGAGACAACGTCTTGTTGCCGAAGTGATGAGCGCTGCGGCGACTCTGAATATGTCTCACCAGAAGTACCTGGCAGTCACAAAACAAGTCGAAAAATCAGAGGCAGTCTACATGGGTGAAAAAAAACGCTTCACCTTCGGCGACAGTACAGTCTTCTTGGTTACTCAGCGGGAACGCCAGTTGTTTGACGCAAAAATCAAATTGATTGACGCTCAAGTAGAATACTTGCAAGCTTCCGCCAGGATGCAGGCGCTGACGTGCACCTACTAAAATACTGAATTACTGGATTGCGATCGGCCAATCAAACGACGGATCGTCGTTATATGACTGTTTGATCCTCAAACTCAATTCCATCAAACTAGCGTGCATTTCGGAAACCGTAGACCGCAATTCCGACAGCATTGCCTGACGGTCATCAAGCAACTGCGGAGTAATTCTGGCTAGTGCGAGGTGACCTTGTAAGTTAGAGTTCTCTTTGAGATTCTTGAACTTGGTGTGATGCTCGTAAAAGCCTCTGCTCTCCCAATTTTTAGTAAGCTCTTCGCGTCTCGCCAGACCGGCATTTCCAGAAGACGATTCATTCAAATAGTTCCACACCTGCCGCGGATAGATGCCGTCCGGATCGTCCGCTCGATCCAACTGAGTAAGCATCACCGGCATTTTGCCGACAACACGACTTTCGGAATGTAAGTCTTTGATGACGGTTCCCGACAAACCACATTGCACGCCACCATCAAAGATTTCCAAAATATTTGATGTGGTGTCGTTTCCGCCCAGCGCAATCGAGTATCCTACCAACTTCGTGATACCACCGGAAACAAAGTTGATAATCGTATTACGGCGCAACGTACGCGCACGTTTTTCCACCATTTTTGCTTGCTGCGTCTGTAGTTCAGACATTAACCCTTCGATTTGACCGCGAGCCGCATTCACTTCCAGGTTAGAGGTCTCCAGAATGTTATTGAGCTTTTCTCTCAAATAAATGAGCTTCTGCCTTTTCGCCAGATAAACGATTGGATCCGAAACTGCCAGATTGCTTTGCTTGAGATCGCGCTGCAATGCTTCAATCACTTGCATGATTGGTAGTGCGCCAGTAAAGCGGGCTACCTGCAGTAAAACTGGCGGCAGGTTCTCACTGGTAGGTGATTCAACGGTCTCAAATTGTTTAAACCGTTTATTCTCTATCGCAGAATTTTCTTGACTGGCTTGCGCGAAAACAGGAGCGCATACGCTGAGCATATGCACGGCCAATACAAGTGACGTATAACGGCTGATTATCCGGTTCTTCTGCCTCACTTGATTGTCCTATTTCACCAATTCAAACGAGTGTAGCAAAAAGAACGCAATCAGTAGATTAGCGAGACTTTGTTTTTGCACACCAATCGGTCGATAAAATTACATGGCACTCAAACGCAATTCTGTAATTACAGGTAAGTGATCAGAACCAACAAAACGTCCGTTGTAGCGTTTTACCGTAGAGAATTGCGCACTGGCCAGACAATGGTCTATGCACAAGAGGGGAACAGGGTGGAACATACTCCATGAGGGTTGGTAGCCAAAGCCCTTTTCTGTGTCGCGCAACTTTCCATCGCGCTTCAGCCGGTAGAAGTAATATGACCACGGCGTGCAGTTCAAATCACCGGCAAGAATAACTGGTTCTGCCGATGAACGAGCATCCTTCGCAATCTCTGCAAGCTCGCCATTTCGCATCCCAAGATGGCGCAACGGAATTACCGGATGTGCAAAAATCACTTTCACCCAGCGGTCGTTCACCTTAACGTCAGCCACAATGCGCGGACGTTTCAGCTTTCCATAATGCTCGATCTTGCTTGCTCCAATGGGAAATTTGCTGATCAAGCAAATACCACCGTAGCTAGGTTCGACAACTTGATAGGGATAATCATTCAACTTTGGTTTGAGAACCGACCACCATGCCTTTGTAATTTCTGAAATACCAACAATGTCAGCATTTTCTTTTCGAATTTCACCAATGACCGAATCGTAATTTCGATTCTTTCCACCCCAAATGTTCATTTGCAAGAATTTGATTTGCGGGTCGGTTGAACTAACTTTGGCAGCATAAGGCAGGTACAGAGAAACAACTTGTACGCCGTTCAAAAGCACCAACGTAAAGCCAACAATTGCCGACCGATTCGCTTTCAGAAGGAAAAAGCAGAAAGTGACGATGAGCGCAGCAATACAAAAATATGGGCGCATGTGGCTCAGCAATTCAAAAATGAAATGCTGAGCCCCCAGAAAGCTCGCCAGGGTAAGGCCAGCCAGCATAATCAAACTGATGGTAAATATTAGTCGGAAAAACTTGCGCATTTAAAGCAGTCTATCGCGTTCAAAAAAATTTCGCTTGCAGGTCGAAATTCGGTTACTTAATCTTGGTTTTCGAATTCGCTTTTTCAATTAGTTGATTAACCAGATCTTGAATTTGTTCATGCAATCGATTCGTCAACTCATGTCGCACGCTGCGCGCATCCTGCAGGTAATCAGGAAGAACAGTGGAAAGATCGATTGGCTGCGCGAGTTTTATGTACACGTCGCGAGTAGTTAGAGGAACCGGGCGCTTGATGCGATATAGCTCACGCTCCATCTTCATTAGTGCCTCGGCCAGCCTATCGAGGGAAGCATCGGCACCATAGTATTCAGGTCGCCAGCTGGACAACTGCGCAACTTCGCGTAATGCATCAATGTCCCTTTCCAGCTCTTTTTTTACTGCAATATCAGTTTGTGCTGCGAGATCTTCTTTCAATTCTGCGCTCAATTGCCATGACTGATCGATGAGATGTGGTTGAGAGACAGGCATTTCCTTATGCTTCGCTTCGACCTGACCGATAATGGCATTTTCCGTCTCAACGATTTCTTGATAAAGATCTTTTTGACCAGTAGTTTCAATCTGAACTTTATATGCAGCTTGCTCCCGTTCCAACAAAGTCTTTTGAATTCTCTGCAAACGCCCAGCCAGCGTCGGTGCATACTCCTTTGCTCTTTATATCTATACCATCTGGGTCGCTACATGTGGCAGTGGAAGAAGGTGGTGTAGGGATAGGAGAAGGAGTAGG
>DTSE01000279.1 GCA_012965515.1 Candidatus Melainabacteria bacterium
GAAAGCGTATTCCAAGGATTTTTGATATCAACTCTTTGCAGCGATTGCAAAGCCGCATCATAGTCGACCTTTACTGGGTCTTTGAGTCCTGACAAACCGAACGTCTTGCGATCAGCCATCGCCATATAGTCATGGAGGAAGGCTTCTTTAGCCTTGTGGTCCATTACCAGCGCTCTCACCTGAACATCACTTCCTGGCGCGATTGGAGCCTTTCCTAGCCCCATGAAAAACGTCTGATTCTCACCGGCATTGATTATTCCGAGCGAGTCTTTCGGCGTCATGCGCATGTCCGAAACAGACATCATTCCAGGCGCTTCTACATGCGGATTGTGCGTGTGGATTCCGATTTGTCCTGGCTTTTGAACAACGCCAAGCTCGAGTCCTTCTGCGGTACCCGACATAACACGACTCATTTTGCCGCGCACAGGATCAATTATGCGTCCGTGTTCGACGGTAAATGGCTTTTGCGATGGCATCAAACGGCTCGCACCAAGCGCATCTACAGTTTGTGCATCGGCCATCAAGCTATTCTTGATGTTAGTGCCCGGACCTTTGAGGAAGAGCTCATCGGGCAGGGCTCGACGTAGTGGAAACTCCACCTTCTCCGCCACTGCGGTAGAGAGGTTCTGGGCAAAGGCTGATTTTTCCAAGGTTGTAAAAGCAAACCGACTGCCCAAGCCAGCGGCTGGCAAGGTTTCCACAAACATAGCACCTTCACGGCCAATGCCTTGTGCACCCTGTCTTGCTACCGCGATGCGCTTCTCGCGAGTATCTGCGTTGCCTGCTTCATCCAAGAAATTGGAGACTTTAGGAGCGATTCGAAAACCTTCGCCAAGCAAGGCTGTTCCTGCAACTAGCGTTCCAATTACAGGGGCGCGTCGCATCAAGATCGTGGCGCCATAACCAATTGCCCCGGCAATGGCAGAATTCTGCACGACCTGACCGGGTCTTTGCGAAATATCGTTGAGCACTTCTTCCATAATCGCACTGGGAGCCTGCGACATCGTTCTGCCGACGACGTCCAGTTGATTTTCAATTCGTGACGGGCGGTCTGTCACAGCTGCTCCCGATTTCAGCGACTCGGCGCTAGGATCTAATGAACTTTAGTGATTTGAGCTTATGTTAAATAAGAGCCTAAGTCATTGGGGAAAGTACGTAAGGGCAGGAAGCAAACAGGCTGGCGCTTTCGCTAGATTTCGGGAAGGATTGCATTTGTCTTGACACACATACAAATGTATGTACAATGGACATATAGGTCATCGAGAGCTGCCTCAATAGAAAAGTGAGCACGAGCCTATGCGCGAGGTTGCCTAGGGCCCTCGCGTAGAGGTGGAAGTTCGTCGCGCACTTTTAGAGGCAGCTAGTGGCGTTGCGCAGATTACAGACTTTTGTGATCCAGTTTGTGGCTTGTTCTCACGTTGGGTGCGAGTGCGCCCCCTTTGACAGGTTCCTTCGATTTGTCGGTCGGCTGACCGTTGTCGAATTGGCTACGCGGCCCGGCAGGCGTGCTTGCCGGATTTGAATTATCCGCGTCGGAGGCACCGGACTTGGATCTCAATTCTTCAGCCTTGATCACTTCCAGCCTGCGTTTCGCCTCAAACTGTCCAGGATCGACATTCAATGCGCGATTGTAAGCAGCAATGGCACCGTCTACGTCACCTTTTCTTTCATCGACGCGTCCAAGGTGAGCCCACAGCCCAGCATGCGTGGGGCTGAGTTTTATTGCCTTCTCCAGCTCAGCAGACGCAAGTTTGAAATCACCCTTTGTTTCTGCCATCCATGCCAGATCGACATGCAGTGCAGCGGCTTGCGGAGCTAGTTCTACAGCTTGCGCCAACTGGCTAAACGCTTTGTTTTGATCACCTTTGTCCGACAACAAATACGCGAAATCTGCATGCGCATACGGGTCAGCCGGATCAGCTGCAAGGCTGTCTTGGTAAGTCTCTTCGGCCAAATCAAACTCGCCTTTGCTGGCGAGCGCAAAAGCTAACGAACGCTTTATTGCTGCATTTGTGGGGGTGAAATCCAAGGCCCACTTCAGTTCTGCAATGGCATTGTCCCACTTCTCTTTCTTTCCATACTCAAGCGCTTTGCGATAGTGCAGCTTCGCACCCTTCGCTTTCAGCTCCACCTTTTCCGCGTCTGTGAAAGGCACGGGCTCACCCAACCCGACTACCATCATCAATTCTGCAAGAGATCGCATCGGATGACCGGTCAATAGCGACACCACACAATAGTCTCTGTGAGCGACTTTCATGGTAGGCATATACATAATCGCTGCTTCTAGTTCCAGTTCGCACATCTTCAAATCGAACTGACCAAAGTAGAAACGCGACAGGTCGAAGTGATCGAGAGCCTGTGTCTGAGCCAATTGCTGAGCAGCAGGATCAACTTCGCGAACCAATCTTCCGTCTTTATAAACTGCCTTTTCCCCAATTTCCGCTTGCTCAGTTTTGATAATGGCTGGATTGTCTACACTAGCTCCTGGCGCTGCTTTCGCACTTGTCGAAGCACTTGCTTCAGTCGATGGCTTTTGTTTCTGATCGTTCACCGGACGTTTTGCATCCGATGCTGTGCTGGTTTGCGCAGTGGTTTCCTTAGTTTCGCTCGTGGCTTTGGAGGCGGTTTCTGAAACACTGCCGGACTTTGTCGTGTCCGCCAGAGCCGGTCCGACCAAGACGGTACCGGCAAGCAAGGCAACGGCAATAAATACGGACTGAGAGCGTTTTTGACTTACGAGAGGATCAAACACTTAGAAGTTTCCTCCAACAGAAATCGAGCGTGAGGACGCAACAATGGCTTGGCATTTATTATTGCACCGGCTCCTTTGATTACACAGGACCAAACTAAGTGGAGACTTTCAGTGTTTACCCTAGTGTCGAGCGTGGAGAAATTTACACACGCCGGCCCTATTCTCCACTCACAGCAACGATGGAAATCTGATGTTCGTCAGCAAAAGCAATCATCTCTTCTTTTTCGACCATCATTACTTCCCCGGCAGCCACAGCCAGTATGCCTCCGGGCTTTTTGGAGAGCATCGCATTGAGAGTGCGCATACCAGCCGCTGGAATGTCAAAGCGTTGATCCTGCACAGGACGCGCAACCTTCACCACAACGACCGGGCCATCAGCCAATTGCACGCCTCTTTTGATTGCCTCATCGGTTCCCTCAATCGCCTCAATCGCAATAATCATGCGATCGCGCACCACCACCGTTTGACCGATTTCCATGCGCGCGAGTTCTTTGGCAATTTTGTAACCATACTCAATGTCAACATACTCCGCCGCGGTCGGCTGCTTCTTAGTCATGACGCCAACCGACGGAAATAGTTGCGGCAGGAATTCGGACTGCGTAACGACTCGCATTCCATGACTTTCCATAAACCCGCCAACGGCGGTTTGGATACTGCCGTCGTTAAGATTAGCCAGTTTGCTCATTTCTTTGATGGCAGTCAAATCAATCTTCAAGATATTGCGAAGCAATTGGACTTTATTCAATTTGCCGATGAAGACTACGTCTTGGACACCCTGGTTCTTCAAATAACTGATATTGCGCGACAGCAAACCGGGCGGAGAATGAAGAATGGCGTCGCATAGGGGCTGCATTCGCGCGAGAGCATCATCAGTGAGTGCTAGCGAAACAACTTTGTAGCCTTTTTCCCTAGCCGACTGAGCGAGCATAGGCGGCAACTTGCCGTCCCCGGCAATGATTCCAAGGATACGTCTGCCGTCGGTCTCTTTCTGTTCTTTTTGAGTCAATGAACTGAGCATGTTTAACCAAAAACTCCCGCCAGTGCTTC
Source organism: Candidatus Melainabacteria bacterium (assembly GCA_012965515.1). GTDB lineage: Bacteria > Cyanobacteriota > Vampirovibrionia > Obscuribacterales > Obscuribacteraceae > QKMZ01. Next base: position 3,800 of record DTSE01000279.1, read on the forward strand.
GATCAAGCGTTTGAGTCTATCACTTTCTTGGCATCTAATCCCGAAGTGTCTCTAATACTACTGAAGACTTCATTTAGCTTTCAAAAGAATCAAGTTTGGCAGCCCCGGTAAGCATTTTCCAGGCGGATTGTCTAAAATGCAGGAGGCGGCATGTCCAAACCAAAAGCAGGCGCGGCTTGTCCGAACTTTCAAATTCCTTGACATCGGAGTTTAAACCGCATTAAACTGAGCTAAGACCGCCGGGGCGCTTACCGGCTGGCAATTCTGGAGATTTTTGATGAAACTATTTGCCCTGACTTCTGCGTCGGCTTTCCTGGCCCTTTTGGCTGGTGGCTACGCGTGGCAAGGCGCCCAGGCACAGCCATCAGAAAACCCGAACATGGGTCACTTCTATATGGCTCGTCGGCAGATCACTATCACAGACGAAGCGCCTGCAGTTAACGACCAGCGGACCAACCCGCAAGCAGGCGCCGGAGCCGGTCCCGGCATGGCTCCCGGATTGGGAAGAGCACTGCCGAAAGCAGGCTGGACTCCTTATTCACAGTTCGTTCCGGGCTTGAGTACCAATTTGCCGAAAACAGCCAATGGCGTGCCAGTTCCTGTGACTGCGGGATCTCCGGATCCCAATGGTTTGAGAGGAAAAGCCGGTAAATTGAAGTCTTCAAAGCCGGCATCGGCAAAACCGAGAACAACGGCAGGCGGTCCTCCTTCGACGAAGACCTATACACCCTACAAAGGATATGGTGCCCCGCAGCAGATGGTGAAAGGTGGAGGCAATAATGTGCCCAACTACACCGCAGGCGGCTCTTCGGGTGGTGGCAATTCAGGTCCCAGCTACAGCTATGGAAGTTCGCAGACAGAAACGAATGTACGTGGAAGTGTTCTGCACTGGGCACGCGTGAAAAAACAAAAGCTCAACTAGCCCACGCTCACTCGCCACCGCCGGCAATGCCAACGCGAAGTGCCTCAGTGCGAAGCAGCGCATAGAGTGTGCGAAGCAGCGCATAGAGGGTACGCCGCATCGACATCAATCTGTTTCGTACATTCGCCGATTTTCCCTAGCTGCCCATACCGGCATTAGAACAAACTACTGTACACATCGCCACGCAGTAAAAAAACTATCTCGTCGGTACTTCTTGAGACTTAATAGCATTGGCGATCTCAACCGCAATGCCTTTAGCAATGCGACCGGGCAAGACATTCTTGATTTCCGCGAACACACCAACATCTTGGCGAAACATCGTGGGCGTAAAGGCAAAAAGCTTGTCCTTAATCTGCCAGAGTACTTCGCCTGTCTCACCGTTGACCAATTGGGCTGAGACTCGGGCGCGAGCTTCATCAGCCATTGAATCGTCCTTGATCATGAACTGACCGATCACGACGCGCACCAGATACTTGGACTGATTTTGTTTGCCTACTTCGACCATATTGTCGAATTGTGCAGAATGACGAGTCAGCCCCTTATCGGCAGCACCATAATCGTTTGACTCCATGCCAATATCCGATTCGATTATCTCTTTCGATTTGAGCAGTGTCTTCAATCGATTGGACAGATGTGCCTGCACATCCTTCGCCATTGAGATGATCTCGGCACGATTCTGAAGTTCTACATTTTCTTTTCTCAACACCCCTGCCCACAACTCATCAGCCTTGATAGAAAGAGGTCCGGCGACCGGAAGCACTGCCAAACGATTGGGAAGCTTCACCATTGCTTCAGCGGCGGTACCAAATGAAGATGTTGTTTCTTGACGCTGATAAACTTTCGAGGGCGCAGCGGCCGCCACCGTATGTGATGGCGCTTCAGCAAGTCCGGGTCGAGGTGCTGCCGGTCTGACTGAAAGTTTCAAACTCTCCCCTTGCCACTTGCTTCGCAGCACTGGTTGCTGTAATTCACCGCGCTCTCTCAGTACTTGTGTCTTTGTTTTGTCTCGCACGTATTCAAAAGCTTCACCTAAAGTGGTGTATTCACCCTTTTGCTTGAGACCGTCAATAAGATGTTTCGTGAATACACCGTTGGGATAACTAGCTGATTCCCAACTTACCTGATTGGGCTCACTGGAGCAAATCACCAATTGTCCCGTCCCCTGGGCAACCGATTCGGCATTGATGTTGCGGGAGCGGACAATGCCCTTATCATCAGCTTTTGCAGCACCGCTATGGCAGGCATCTAGAATTACAATGATGCGCTGACAATGGACTCGCTCCTTGATCATTCGCGTCAAATCCTGAACGGGAATGCCCGTCGCGTAAAGACTTTCCTTGTCGGTATTGTGTGCCAGCAAATAACTGATGCCACCGACATCCATAGTCTGCGGGCTGCCATGACTGGACACATATATGATTACAAGGTCGTCCGGCTCCGCGACACGAGGTAGCCATTTGTCGCCGACCTGCGCAAGAATGTTTTCGCGAGTCGCCTTCTCATCAGTGAGGAGTCGCACATGGTCGGGTGCAAAATGGGCTTCCTTAATCAAATAGTCCGCAAAGTCACTCGCATCTTTGCTTGGATACTTCAATGTAATCGAAGGGTCTTGAAACTTGCTCACTCCGACAACCAGCGCCCATTTATCCGCAACCGGCTTGCTTGCAGAAGGCAACTCATCGGCGGCTGAACTCAAAGCCGACACAAGAAATACATTTGCGACAAGTGCAAAGAGAAGTTTCGGATTTGTACGAGCCCGAGGAAGTTTCATCGCTTTAAATTACGCCGGGACAGAGTCGGTATTAAGTATATACCGCTTGCCCGTCCAGTGTTAGTTAACGCGACTTTTTTTGCGACATTTGCATAAGGCGTGCAAATGAACTTCAGCCTTCGGCAAGGCATTTGCTAATTTCTGCACACCGCTGCCACTGATATTTGTTTTTTGCAATTCCAAATCTTGCAATTCGTTGTGAGCAATCAAACTCGGTATTGAAGCATCGGAAACATCGCGAAGATCGCGCAACCAGAGTTTGCGAAGATGTTTGAGTTTCCCCAAGGACATGACTCCTTTGTCTGTCACTTCGGTTCCACTCAGATTCAATTCTTCAAGATTTTCGAGTTTGGCCACCACGCTGCAGATTGCTGCATCTGAAAGACTGTTCTCGCTCAAATCCAACTTACGCAAAGAACGCATTGCAAGTAACCTGGAAAGTCCTTTATCGGTGATCTTGGTTTTCGCCAAATTCAGTGCGGCAAGTTTCTTGCACCTGGACAGTGCTGCCAAATCCTGATCATCGACTTTGGTTTCTTTCAAATTAAGCGCTGACAAATTTGGGACATCCGCCAATTTCGCTAAACCGGCAGACGACACTTTATTTCTTTGCAAAGATAAGGTCTTCAGCCCACGCATTTTGGATAATGCAGTCAACGAATCGCTAGTTATGCGGGTGTAACCAATGTTCAACTCCTGCAATGCCGGCATTCTTCGAGCAATCAACTCAATGTCGCGATCGTCGGCATCTGTTCCTTCAAGAATCAGTTTTCTCAAACCGGTCAACTTGCAAATGTACTTGACACCACTATGTGTAAGGACGGATCCGTCAACGTCCAGTAGCTGTATATCAGTAGGCTTTAGTAATCTCAAATCAGGCAGACAGTCGCCCGTGCACCAGTATGTTTCAACACCAATACTTGCGTCATATGGAACCGTAACTCGTCCTTTTGCCCACTTTCTCTCTGCGAATTCAGGCCATTGAGAGAGAAATTGCGATTTATTCTCGTCTATATAAAACTTTCCCAGCCCCTTGCTGGGAAAGTCTATTGTGCGGGTTCGCGAATTAGAACCGGTGACAGCCGAGGCGCCTTGATTGCTCAAGAGAACAGCCACCAAGACGTAGAGTAAGAATCTCACGAGTTACCTTCTAATTTCGCTTACTTAACAAGCGCTGCGACCGTTGCACCAACGTTTTGATATGTGGCGCCTTGCATAGGATTCATAACAGTGACACCAGGGATGTTGTCCGCAGATCCTACGAACTGAACGCCGAACTCACCGAAAACTCCTTGACCATTTCTACCGCTGTTCGGAACAAACGGTCCCGTCAGTTTTACAACATAGACACTTACTACTCCCCCATTGGTAGAGACGGGCAGGATCACATTCTTGCCATTCGTCCAATCACCCGTATTCTCCCAAGGCCTGGTTTTAGAGGAATTGTACGATCCATGGTTTGCAGCTATTTCCGAGGCATTGATGGCAATTGGGTTGGAGGTGTTGCAACTTGTGCTCTGCACGCATTGCCCCATACATTTGATAACGCTAGCCACACCAACTGGATTAGGCTGTGCAGTAGATAGATTGCTCAAGCCAAGATCCACCCAGTAAGTTGGCAAGATCGGAGGAGCAATCGAAGCTCTGTTCTGACTCGGGTTCTTAACTGGATAGCCGTCGTAAAAGGTTATATAGGCGTTAGTCGGAAATGTCGTAGGTGGAGCCGGCGAAGGAGAGGGCAGGGGCGAAGGGGCGTTTGGACCCGCCTGCGCTGAAGTCTCCAAGTACCAGGGCGGCGCTGGTGCAGTTGAGATTGGCAATCTCTCAGCAGTAGCAGACACTCCAACCAATCTGTTGAAATTGCCGATAAAAGGAGCGAACATAAAAGCGATTGGTGGGTTCATCGAAACGGTGATTGCATTGTTAGTACCACCATTTAGCGATGAGAAACTGACGTTAACGCTGGCACTCGGGATAGAGATTCCTGAAGGGCTGTAATAGTCAGCAAAACTCCTGGTGGCCATGTATCGTGCATCAGTCGTCGCACTCGTCATATTCGCTGCTGTTGAATTCCACTGCAGGTCATAACATCCCATCATTGCAGCGGCATCAGCAGCACATTGCATTTCAGCGTTGGCAGAGACAAAGTGTGCAATATCTACAGCAATAATTGCAAAAAGAAGCGTGATGAAAATTCCAAACAAGAATAAAAGCGAACCCAGCGCTCCTCTAGGTGATCGCTTCAATCTCGAAGAATGATTTCTGACTATGTTCATAGCAATTCCTCTGCCTAATCATCAAGGCTCTATGTCGGCCACGTAAACACCTGCAATAGTCATATTGGTCGGTGCTAGTTTTGCACCAAAGAAATTCAATGGAGGAAACGGCCAGGCTGGAAGCCCGCTGGTTCCAGGATAGACAACTTTGACGGCAACAACTCCTTGACCGCTTGCACTCGGTAGACACTCGCCTGCCGACATCACTGGTGGTGCCGAAGCAACAAAATTTCCTGAGCTGTCGATGGTGCCGTTTGTGAACTGCGCATTGGTTGTGACGCAGTTCGCTACCCTTACCGCGCTGTTCTTCCAGGTTGCATAACTGGCAGCGCTGTTGCCGTTTTGCTGCACAAGATAATTGAAGTTGATTGCCAGCCAGCGTGCTTCTGTCTTAGCTGCTATATCCACGCCGGACTTCAAGTACATGTACATCGCAATCTCATAAGTCAGATAAACTATGACCATGAAAAGCGGAATAATTAGCGCAGCGGCGGCAGCGAACTCAGCAATTTGAGCCCCCCTTGGTGATCTCGTTCTTCTGCGCTGTTGTCTGAACTTATTCACGGCTACACAGGTCCTCCGTTTTTCACCCAAGCACTTACGAATGTGGTATTGGCCACGAGCATGACGAGTTTATGACTACGCCTGTGGTATCAAACTTGAGAAATCCTGTATTAAGAGGATTCCATGGAAACTTAGGCAGATTGGTACCAGACTTATAGGTAACGGTCGCTGTGACATAGCTTTGCGCCAAACTCGGAGAGTTCGGAATACTGAAGTAAACTTTGAATTGCGAATTGGAGTTCACATTTATTACTCCAGGAACAGAGATCGCGTTGACTATCTGCAAATAGTTTGAATCGCCGGTATTGGCAGCACCAGAACCGCCACCCCCGCTGTTCATCGATGTATACCCTAATGTCCCGTATGCATAAGAAATCTCACGGGCGGCCTGACGGGCGACGAAGGAAAGCTGCTGTTTCAAAATGAAGTATTGGCTGACCTGCGTGATCGCCCACATGAGGATAAGAAGGACAGGCAAGAGCAACGCCATAGAAGCTCCTGCTTCCACAATTGCTCCGCCATTTCGATTTCTAGAATGGTAAGGGTGCTTATTTCTAGCTCGTTGTCTACCGGAATGGCTGACCTGAAGTTTACTTTTCGACATGCAAAACTGACGACTCATCATCGAGCCAATCTCCCTGTTTCACCCGTCTCCTTTCCTTGCAAAAAATACAGCAAGGTAGGATTCAGGTTTCCCCTCAAAGACCTATTAATTAGAGCGTAGCAAACCCTCAAGAAACCTGAATCACCTGACGGGGTGAACGAATCAAAAAAATCTAACTGCAAAGATGCGCATCATAAGCCGCTTTACACTTTGAACGAGTGAAGCAGCTGCTCCACAGTGAACTGTGACTACAACTGCTTCAACCTTGGCTTGTCGAATCTCTTAGCGCTTTTGAATTCCCGAGAAGTTTGCCCAGGCGTTAACCACCTGATTGTTACCTTGATTCTGATTCAGATTAGACTGGGCACTAGCAACTTGCTGATTCTTCGCTTCATTTCTGAGCATGCGCGCGGTTTCAGTCGCGTAGGATTGAGTTTCCTGATTGCCTGCGGTTTTCACAGAATAGGCAATGACTCCATCTTCGGACTTGATTAGCCCTAATTCAAACGTTGTCTTGGGCTCCTCAGAGACTTCTGTATCTAGCTGCGGCTCACTTTCCTTGATAGCGGAAGCGACCTTCTTCTTCGCCGCAGCTACCTTCGCCAGTCCGACTCGCGCGTAAGCTAGTTTGGGATCAGCAGCCAACGCGTCTTTAAACCACTGCGCAGAATCTCTCAGCTTGCCGGACTGCAAGCAAGCTTCTCCACACATCAACATATCTATTGGTGTCGCCTTCGTCATGGTGAGCAAATTGTTCAGCTGCTCGATCGCTTCATCGGACGCACCGATTTTCAGCAGAGAGTAGCTAAGATAACGTCTTGCACTAACACTGTTCTTATCAGCCTTTACAGCCAAGATTTGCGTGTCGACTGCATCGCGGAACTCACCTTCAATCATCTGGTTATAGGACTTCTTCAGCAAAGCAGCAGGTGTTGAATCGGTGCCTGACGCGAGGTCTGCGGCCGAAGCGGACACCTGAGGCGCCAAGAAAGAGGCGGCAAGGAGCAAAAATGAAAAAGTAAGCGCACGAACGTTGGACATAATCCCCCCTCAGCGGTTCACCATAGCACGCAGCCGGAACCGACCCAAATTCATCCTAGCAAGAGTAGGGAAAGTCTGAAAACACCCGTTCGGGCTAGTCCATAAGGGTGTCCCCCAATCGAGCTGGGGCTTTAGGCTGAAAGCTTAAGACACTCTATATTCACGGGTCCCTCACAAATTCTGCCTATGTTGGCAATGTAAGCACTGAAACGAATGTGCTCAATCAAACAGAAGTCTCGCAAATAGGTTTAGGAGAATACGATCATGAAGCTCTCGAGTATCAAACCAGAAGTCATGGCACCACTAATAGTACTAGCATTCCTATCGACACCGGCGGCATTTGCAGACACTCCCTTTACCGCTCACCACATGCGTGGTCCAGTAAATCAGCGCGAAGAGCAAATCTCGAGTGAAATTCAATGCGCCTTCGATGCCGGTTTGATCAATGGCTATGAAATGGCACAACTGCAACGCGACCTGGACGGCGCGCGGGCGGAAAACGACTACTTCTCGATTGACAGCACGTCGCGCAACAATACGGCGATCATGCGCAAGCTTGACCAACTTGAATCGGTATTAGATGCGCATGCAGCAAACAACCTCACCTGGGAAGTTGCATCCGTTCAAAACTAAAAAAAGCAGGTGCAAAAGCAGGTTCATAAAACGTTCAAACATGAATTGAAAAACACTTTTCTCGATCTCGTGTTTAAGAAAGCGAGACAACGAATTGGGAGCGCATCAGAAGAGGGCCGAGAGGCTCTCTTTTGGTGTTTGGAATAAACGAATTGAGCGAAACTGAAAGAACTTGAGGACGGAGCGCCCGCAGCCATCCGGCAAAAAATGCCTCCGGGATGGCTCCGGCCAAATTCGAGGCTATTTGCTAACGGCTCCAGCCACGAGCACAAGGGTGAAGCATTTGCCGGCTGTGCTGCTGGGCAAGAGCTGACCGTCTCGATCAAATCCCCTGATAAAGACCGTTTCGCCAACGCTGGAGACCGGGAATACATGTACCTCGATTCCGCCGGGTTCTCCCATTGCTCCGTTCATCGCCATCAAGTTCGCAGCCATCCAGTTGGCATTTTGATAATCCGAAAGCGTCATCGACGAACTTGCATTGTCCGAGCTGACCGCCATCAACTTAGGTTGAGTAGGTCGCAGTGAAAGAGCGTTGCTGTAGGAAATTCCAGCAGACTGAAGAGCCATTTGCGAACGTGGATACTTGCCATATCGTGCATAATAACGGTTGAAATCATCAGCCAGCTTGCGGGCAGCCGCCACTACTCCAAGTTCGGGCGTTCCTCGTTTGAAGAGTTTTACCCCCTTCTCATCGACGAGTGAATTTCCACTTGTTCTGAAAACAACTCGCAAACCTTCAGTTTCAGCATAAAGCTCGCCTGAAAGCTTAGAAACTTTGACTTCTTCAGTTTCGGCTCCAAGTGCCAAAATTCCTTTACCACCATCTTGAACTTCGAACCGTTTGACTCCATCGGTAGAACTATACTGTCCGGCAAACTCAGCCAATGAAGCCGGGTTCAATGCAGCAGTTGCACTCGCTCCAGTTTCCTTCGCTTTGTCGAAACCATGACCGCCCTTATCATCCAGAACTCCGGATAAGAACAGCCAGAGAACAAGCACGCATGCCGCAGGAATAGTAATGATTGCGCGCATGTGGCGACGCAGCAGGATTGGAGCAGTGGCGGTTTGAGAGTCATAGGTGCGCGTCTTTGGCACTACGCGAACGAATCTATGCTTCTGTGATTCCAAGCATGTTTCTGACGCCTCCGTATTAACTGGCGCAGCCTCCGGAAGATTCATGCTCGTTGATTGTCTTAGCCTCTCAAGTTGCGAAGTATCGTACTGTGTGCGGGCAGTTCCTTGCTGTGTGAATTGTCCGGTCTGAATCTGACCAAGCTTGCTGTCTAAGCTCTCAACGTGAGGCACGGCACCGGTGCGCTTCGCTAAAGATCTCACGCATTCTGCGACCGTCTTCGTAAATGGTGAAACTGGTCCGCAGATGATATTTGCTTCGTTGAGAACTTCTGCATAGCATTGACCAGCTTGTCTTAAATTGCCGCTTTTCTCCAGCGCTCGCCCCAACTTGAATTTGATGGAAAGCAACTTTTCATCAGCGAAAATCTCTTCACTCTGATTGGTGACAAGTACCTGCTCAAGCAAAGTGATGACTTCAGCGTATTGCTCATTGTGATAATAGATATCGGCGAGATCCAGGAGGCAAGAACAGGCTTTAAGACTTCTTGCACCGTATAAATTGACGATGTGCTTTAAGCTTTCCTGATACAACTTTTCTGCTTCGGCAAATCTACCATGAGCAGCCAATTCTCCAGCTTGTGCAAGCAACCTGTCGGTTGCTTCTAATTGGTGAGCAGTATCGGAGAAGGACATAGTGATTTACGCTCCTCAGCAAATTCGACACTTTCGAAATATTCGAATCTACCGAAAGGGCGGCAATTAGTGCCGCCCTGCATTCTTAGTAAGTACTGACTTTAAGCGAACCGGTTAGTGGAGATAGACCTAATTGCTGTTCGAGATAACGAACTTCACTGCTCAGTTGGCCGAGACGAGAAGGATCGTTTTTTGCCAGGGCTGCCAAATCTTCCGTTCTTTTGTGGAAGTCGAGATAACCATCAATTCTCTGACCCTTTAGACGCAGTTCGTTTATACGCTGAAGGTTGCGGAATCTTTCCACGCGAAATGGTCCTTTGCAGGGGATTCCGAGATTGCCGAGTTCTCTGGCGATGATGTCCTTTGCCACTGTTTTTGCAAAACCATCTGCATCGCCTTCGTAGCTCGAGTAGCTGCCGGTCCCTGACTGGTTCACGACCATCAACTTGCTCAATTCACCCATGCTGGCAGGCGACACGACCAGCGAGCTGGAAGAAGACACAGGCATAGCGACTGCAGCCTTGCTCGGTGCTGAAACTTTTTTCGCGGTTCGCAACGCTTTCAGATTAGCCAATTGGTCGGTCACGCTCTTATTAAGGTGAACCAAATCCCTGACGGCGTTTTCATGATCGCCTGCCGTGAACACCTGATCGATTTGCTTCTGGCGAGCGACAAATGGAGCAATGCCTCCACCAAGCGACTCAAGCTGTTTCAAGTGTGTGGTCAGATCACCGCTTACGGAAGTGTATTGAACCTCAAGCGGAGTGGTTTCAACAGAACCAGCAACTTCGGCAGCAAAAGCCATGGAATTGGAGCAAAGGGCTACCAGCGAAGAAAGCGCAAAGGCGAGGAAGTGCCTGTTATTCATAGTTTGGACCTGGTGCTTAGTAAGGGGTGCCGCAATCGGCAATGATAGATTTGACCATATCTTTGTGGCAGCTTTGTGGAATTCTCAAAAACGTTGTGCCGCAATGGTTACAGCAAAACCATCCCCAATTCCCGCGGGACTAAATGGCATCCCGAGGGAGAAATTTTCTCGCTAAAGACCCAGGTCGAATCTTACTGCCGCAATCCAAAACAAATTTAGGCCAATGCCCTAACGCTTCTTCGACAGCACAATCCAGGCAACATGCTTGCTTCCACTGGGCAGCTGAAAGTGCGCGCGAGCCAGTTTGTGGATCTCGAATAGTTTTTCCATCGGCTCTATCACTTCGATTGCAGACAATTGAGGCGGTCCCACCTCCGGGTTTTCTCTCACTTCGTCCTTTGAGCCCGCCATACAGAGCCAGTGTCCGCCACTGCTCAAAGAATCTGCGACACGCTTGGCGAAGACCGCTCTTTTTTCGGGTGACATGACGTGATAAACGCCTCTATCGAAGACAAAATCTACCGTACCATCCTGAACCGCCGGAGCTTCACAGATATCAGCCAGCAAATACTCGACATCGACTTTAGCTTCGCTTGTCTTGGCCTTCGCCTGTTCAATTGCCGTCGGAGAAATGTCGGTTGCCACCACCCGGCAATTTTGTTGGGCCATCCAAATGGCATTGGTGCCGGTTCCACAGCCAATTTCTAAAACCGGCTTGCCATGCAAATTCAACTCTGTAAAAGCATCCTGAAGCTCCGGTGCGGGTGTGCCGACATCCCACGGCAAACGCTCGGTCGCGTTCTTATAATGATCTTCCCAGCTTATTTCCGTGCTCATTGGATTCCTCTCAAAGCCTGTACAGGCATTAGTGCAGGCAGACGATCCTATCATCATGACGACCAAATGACGCAGCAGCGCCGGTGCGCCTCCCAGAGGCGTGGAATTGTTCTTTTTTGGGGGATAATACTAGTAGGACGCCCCCAGGGGGTTTTTCTATTGCGGCGCCTCCAGTCTTACATCAATCGAGCAGTTCTTATCACCACAACTCTTGCAACTATGTGTGCAGTGCTGGGCGCGCATGCGGCTTCGCACTCGGGCAAGATGATTAAGGTCTGGAAGATAGAACAGACCAGCCATTTGGAAGGTAACATCACAATCTATTTGAGCAGTGCCGGTGTAAAAATGCTTTGCCCGGTGCAACACATTGTTTGTGTTGCCTTGCCACCAAAATGGGACGTAAAAATCACCAACGAAAAAGAAAAGATCGGAATGACCTTTAACAATGATGAATGGCGATATCGAGCATTCAGGTTGGTCGACAAGGAAAAGTCCAGAGAAAAATCTAGAGTTCCATCCATGTGGAGAGGAAAAGCAGCAGAGCTGGTTGTGCGCACATTGGACAGTTCAGACCCGGTGAAAGAGCAAGTAGAAATGATCTATAGGGAAAGTGCTAGCAGGTCTGCAGAGTTCAAATCAGAGGAATTCTTGCTTGGCAAGTTTATGAAATTCGAACCGGGTGTTCAAAATTTCTTGCGCGGGATATATGGGCTTCCTACTGAGAACGGGCTGCTGCTGAGGCGTACAAGAAACTATCCTAATAAGAGGGTCGATACGGCGCTTGATACGAATGCCATTATGGAAGTTTCAGTACCTGCTTCCGAGTTTCGCTATCAAAGCAATTTCAAAATCGCCAAATCTCTTAGTGAAGTGACGCAGCGTCAAAAGAAGAAAGAGCAAGCAGTGAATTTGTTGGAAGATATGTTCTTGGACAAGTAACATGAAGATAGAGATTCTGCGCTGTTGCTGAAGATGCGGGAACTTCTGATACCCGATTCCGTTCTGTAACTACATTGAAAAAGCAGTGACGGAACGACATGAAAGATTGGCAAGCACGCGCATTGAGCGCAGGACTCAGGTATATACAAGACTTTGCAGCGGGCTACACGCGCCAGAAATGCGGCAAGGGCTTCAAGTTTTTAGATGAATCCGGAAAGGTGATTTCTTGTAAGAAAACACGTGAAAGACTGGCGAGTCTGGTGATTCCGCCGGCATGGAAAAATGTGTGGATCTGCATTGATGGTAACGGGCACATACAAGCAACTGGTTTTGATGATGCGGGCAGGAAACAATACATTTATCACCCGAAGTGGCACGAGGCCAGCGCAGCGCATAAGTATGGGAGACTACGTCAATTTGCCAGATTACTGCCTTCGATTCGAAGAAACGTGCAAAATGATCTAAAAATCAATGAGCTTAGCAAAAGGCGCGTAGTCGCAGCAGTAGTTCGATTGCTGGATAAAGCCTGTTTGCGGATAGGCAACAAACAATATCTTGCCGCGAACGATTCTCGTGGAGCGACGACCCTTTCGTCAGAGCACGTAGAACGTTCGGAAAATAACCTCAAGTTCAATTTCAAAGGAAAGTCAGGCAAACAGATAGAATTGAATTGCAGCGATGACGCATTGGCTGCAGTTATTGAGGACTGCGAGAAAAGCGATGGCGAGTTTCTATTTTCTTACCAGAATGCTAATGACGAATTTGTTGCCATAACTTCTTCCGATGTTAACTCCTATTTGTTCGAAGTTTCCAGAGAATCAGTCACTGCGAAGGATTTCAGAACATGGAAGGGAAGCGTAACAGCGCTCTGTGAACTGAGTACCATGCAGGAGAACCTCAGCAAAACGGCTCAAAAACGAGCCATCAGTGCCGCCGTAAAAGCTGCCGCTCAAGCTTTGGGAAATACTCCAGCGGTCTGTCGCAAGAGCTATATTCACTCAGCGATTCTGGCTGCGGCAGAAGAAGGTACATTGCCTTCTATCTTGCGAAAATTAAACGTTCCAATCAGAAGACGCACAGGGCTGAGTATGAAAGAGATGACTTTAGTGGCGTTTCTGACTGCTATAGAAGAGCAAAACACCAAGCCGGGAGCGCTGGAAGTTGTACCGGTGGAAATTGCCGCTTAACCCAACCGTATGGGAACTTACGGCATTCTAGGCAGTCTTCGCTTTGCAGAGCATACGAGAACTCCTTGAGAGTTCCCGACTTTCTGCACGCATACATAAATCGCCTAATTTCCCCGCACCTTTCGATGTTTTCAAAAATAGGATAACGAGTTAGATGCTGCGCAAGAGAAAAATCAGTATTTCACAAGCACTAACCATCGCTATCCTGATCGCCATTGTGCAAGTGTGTTTTACACAATTGCTCGCGCATTCGGAGCCATTAGAACCTGCTTCACAGCATCACGGTCAGAAGGTCGATTCAGTCAACAAACCACCGGAATACAAGATTGCTGTGTCCGACGCACAATTATCCGCAGCGATAAAAGATCTAGCGGCGCGTAATCTTTTACTTCCGGTTGAAGGGGTTTCACCGGAAAACCTTAAAGGCTCTTTCTTCGAAAAAAGAGGAGATACCACTCACGGTGCTGCAGACATTGTGGCGCCGCGCAACACTCCTGTTAAGGCAGTGGAAGATGGCACGATTGGAAAGCTGTTTCAAAGCCGCTTTGGTGGCAACACCATCTACCAAATAGATCCGAGCGGACAATATGTTTATTACTACGCCCATCTGGAAAAATATGAACCGACTTTGAAAGAAGGCGACAAGGTGAAACGCGGGCAAGTAATAGGTTTTGTGGGAACTTCCGGTAATGCACCACCGAACACACCGCACCTGCATTTTTCAATTTCCGTATTGACTCCGGAAAAAAAATGGTGGCAAGCCCGCGCACTCGATCCATATGAAGTCTACAAGACACACAACCAAAAACGATAAGAAAGGAGGAAGCATCCCATGCGTCTACATCGGTACATGGCAATAATAATGGCAATACTCATGTGCCAATCCGTTGTCGCAAATGCAGCCTCTGCTGAGGCTCCCGGCAAATCGGCAAAGAAGGCTACAAAGGCTGAACAGGCAAAGCGAGATGGAGTTTTCGTAAACAACCACTACGTACTTGGTCCAATAATGAAAATGAACGGCTACAAATCTGACAAACCGACAGTCGTAATTGTGGATAAAGGGAGTCATAACACCTATGCATTGCAGCTTCAAGAACGTGGCGTTGTGCGAGTGCTGACAATCTCCAACGCCATCGGCTCACAAGACAAACCAACTCCTTCCGGAAGATATACAGTGACAGGAAAAAAGCAATATCCTGAATGGATTGTTCCGAAGACCATCAAAAATAAGAAGCGACGCTACAAACCATACAATCAAGATCGCAATAATCCTCTTGGTGTGGCAGCAATTTATCTGAACAAATATGAGCTACTCCTGCACGGCACCAATCAGCCAAACCTGATACGCAAGAGCGTTAGCCATGGTTGTATCCGCCATTCCAACAGTGACATCTCTCAACTCTACGGAATGGTGCGCGCAGGAACACCAGTTTACGTGGTGCGCAGATTCAGAGGAACAGTGCTCAACAAGTCAGATTTCGGATCGAGAAAAGCGGCTTGACGGGCGGGCTATTTTGCTCGAAAAGGCGCGTTGTGAAATGCTTCTGAAAAATCCTCTTCGAGTTCGCGTCTGTCTTGTTGCGCCAATTTCGTCTTGCCTAGCTTCTCATATGCTTCTGCTCGCCCTTTTCGCGCTTCAAAATTGAATTCGTTCTTCCTAATTGCGTAACTGAAGGCTTCAGCAGCTTTGTCATATTGATGCAGCTGAAGGCAAGCTTGTCCCAAAAGACTATGGCAACGCCCGCCGCTATCCTTGTCTTTCTTCAAAACAGCCTGAATATCGATAAGAGCGTCCTGCGGCTTCTTCATCTGGAGGTACATTTCAGCACGCCGACTTCGTTCAACAAGCCTGCCGGGATTCAGTTTGAATAGTCCATCAAAGCCTTTTTTGGCTTTCTCGTAGTGACGCAATTTTGCCGCCAAGCACGCGAGTTCAGCAAAAGCACTTTGAGAACTCGGGTCAAGCTGAGCAGACTTTTCAAAATCCAGCTCGGCATCAGCAAGTTTTCCCAGTTCCCGACGCGCCATCGCACGCATGAAGTACTTGTCCGCCGTTGGCTTTAGTTCAATAGAGCGGTTCAAATCTGCTATGCATGCTTCGTAATCCAGATACTTGAGCTTCAAAGCGGCCCGCTTCAAATACAAATCAGAATTCTTCGAATCTGCAGAGATGCGAGCATTTATAGCCGTGATCTCATCTGCGCCAGAACAGGCAGGGACGCTCAAACACAGGCAAGCTGAAGTTTGCAGCATAACAAGGATCAAGGCTAGAACATTCGCTTTCATCTGCTCGTATTGTGCGCTGAACAATACAGAAATGTCAAAGCAAACAGAACTTCGAGTAGCAAGACTTGGAGACGACTACTCCGATTCGAACATTCTGCCGAGTCCCATCAAACCGCCGCCTTGCTCGACCGTATTGCCCCCGCTTTGGGGTGCATGTTCGAGAATTCTGTTAGCGAGCCTTGAGAAAGGCAAACTCTGCATCCAGACGGTTCCGGTTCCTTTAAGAGTAGCGAGGAACAAGCCTTCGCCGCCGAAGATCATTGATTTCAAATTGCCTGCGCGCTGAATGTCGTAGCTGATTCCCGGAGTGAAAGCGACAATACAGCCCGTGTCCACCCTCAGCGTTTCGCCTCTCAGTTCACGTTTGATGATGGCACCACAGGCATGCACGAACGCCAAGCCATCGCCCTTTAAGCTCTGAAGCACGAATCCTTCGCCACCGAAGAAGCCGGCGCCAAGCTTTTGCGTGAAGGCTACGTTCAACTTGGTGCCGAAGGCTGCACAAAGAAAACCATCTCTTTGCACCAGCACTTCACCGCCCATATCTCCAAGGTTCATCGGGATAATCTTGCCTGGGTACGGAGCGGCGAATGCCACTTTCTGCTTGCCCCGTCCCTGATTGGTGAAATGGGTAATCATCAAGGACTCGCCAGCCAACATCCGCTTTCCGGCGCCGAATAGTTTACCCAACACACCCTGATCGGCGTCTGTACCGTCTCCCATTTTTGCCTCGAATGCAATACCTTCTTCCATGTAGTTCATGGCTCCGGCTTCAGCGATCACTGTTTCACCAGGATCAAGCTCGATCTCCACGGCTTGCATGTCGTCACCAAGGATTACGTAGTCGATTACGTGTGATCTAATTGTCATGACTTTTCCTTTTACAACAGTGATTGCACAGGGACTGCCGCTAATAAAACCACACGAGTCTAGCATCAGCTTGGGTGCAATTTCCGAACTCTAATCTAGTGATTACGGATCTTCACGTCGCTGGAACCTTAGAGGCGAATCCCAGTCATGCAGTGGGGACCATTCATAAATGGAGTTGCAAATGACCAAGAAATATATGGCCGGATTTTTGGCTGCCGTTATTCCCATGCTTTGCGTGCTGCCTGGCGAAGCACAGACCTCAACAAGCACACAAACAACAACGACCGTCTCAAAAACCCGACCGGTTTTGCGCCTCAAGAAAAGAGTGCCGAGAAGACACATCTCCACGTCAACCGTGCGTTCTTCCTCACAATCGAATGTCGGGGCAAACAGCTCGGTTAAGGTTCAAACCCAAACCAGCATCACAAAGTAGGGCAACGCACCGAGCCCCCGCGTATAGCTAGAGAAGTTAGGCGGGTACCATATCTCTAACGCCTAATTCTCGTGCGACGTTCCTTCCAGAGAGTCCCGTGATACCGCCTGGATGCGTTGCGGAGCCGCATAGATACAATTGCGAGATCGGGGTGCCGTATTGTGCGAAACCAGGGATCGGGCGCAGATAAAATGCCTGCGTCAGATTGATCTCACCGCCGTAAAGGCTGCCTTCCGTGAGATGAAACTGCGACTCGAATTCTCGAGGCGTCAACACTTCAGCGTGCTCAACCAAAGATTTGAGATTCGGGCAAAACTCACTCAATTGTTGAATAACCAGATCACGCAAATGATCTGGTTTTACAGCACTGTGGTACGGCGCATACTGCATCCAAACCGACATCACATGCTTGCCTTTCGGTGCAAGACTGGCATCGCCGACAGTAGGAATTGTCACTTCCAGATACGGTTGATTGGAAATATCACCGCGCTTTCCGCCATCGTATGCCTTTTCCAAATAAGTAATACTGGGAGCAAGCACGAGTGTACCGCTGAGGGCATCATCAGAAACCCCGGCGAACTTGGGCAATTCTTTTAGCGCCAAGTTCAAACGAGCAACAGCCCCGTTATAACGAATATTTTTCACGGCCCGATTGAATTCGGGCTCGAGCTCCGGTGGCGGAACCAAATGTGTAAACGTATAACGCGCATCGTAATCTGAAATTACGATAGATGCATCGATGGTATCGCTGCCAACCGTGACACCGGTTGCAACGCCATCTGCGACGTTGACGCTCATTGCACCGCACTTGGTGCGAATCTCCACACCGCTGGCTTTAGCCGCAGCGGCAAGCGCCTGACATAATCCGCCGATGCCACCTTTTGCGGTAGAACGGAAAAAACCATCGCCTTGTGCAACATGATGAAGGAGTGTGTAAGTAGTATTGCCTGCAAATGAGCCTTGATTGATACCGCGAATCGCCGCCGAGCCTATCAGCCCCTTCAGTTCAGGACTGACAAACCATTCATCCATCAAGTCTCTTATGGACATCACAAGCAATCGCATCACCTCTGTCATCTCGCGCCTACCATAGCCTTTGAGCTGCGAGGTAAGCTTAGACAACGTATCGACATCATCCTTTTGCGGAGGATGATGGCGCGGTGGCGTGACATCGTATGCGCTTCTCAGGAAATCGCTTGCCAGATCAACCAGCTGCATAAACGGCTTGTACTTTTTCGCATCCGCAGAGGAAAAACCGGCAATCACTTTTTCTGCAGCATCACGATCGGCAGGCAAAGTAAAGCTCTTTGCGCCAGGCAACAAGCTCGTCATCGTTTTCCGTTCGATCACTTCCAGACCATGATCGGCAAGCTTCAATTCCTTGACGATTTCGGTTTCGAGCCGACCGCTCATCAAACCGATGTCGCCCTTGAAGCCATCAGCAAACTGCGCCGTGGCAACGGCTCCGCCGATGTGTTCAGACGGTTCAAGCACCAATACTTTCTTGCCCCCTCGAGCCAGATAGCAAGCTGCAGTAAGGGCATTGGGCGAAGAACCCAAAATTATCGTGTTGTAAGTGCTCATGGGCGATCCTCAAGAATGGCCAGTGCCGCATTGCGCCCGGGAGCGCCAGTGATGCAGCCGCCAGGATGTGTACTGCTGCCGCACATATACATGTTTTTGATGGGAGTTCTGTAATTAGACCACTGCGGTGATGGACGCAGGAAGAACAATTGTTGAAGAGCCAATTCACCATGGAAGATGTGTCCGGACGTCAGTCCAATCATGCGCTCCAGATCCCATGGAGTCATGATGTGTTTGTGAATGAGTATCTTCTTCAAATTCGGCGCATGCTCTGCAAGTGTGTCGATAACAATATCGAGGAATTGAGCCTTCTTCTCCTCATTCCAACCGCCTTCCAAATCAGAAGATGCGTATTGCACAAAGAGAGACATGACGTGTTTTCCGGGTGGCGCCATTCCCGGATCGAGCAGTGAAGGAATCAACGCATCCATAAATGGCTTACGCGACCAGCCACCATATTTGGCATCGTCGTAGGCTTGCTCCACATAATCGATACTTGGGGCAATTTCAATCGAGCCGCGCAACAATGCTTCCTTCCCCTTGGGCATGGAAGTGAATTCCGGCAGTCCATCTAACGCAAGATTGACTTTGCACGCCGGGCTTGCAATGCGGAATCTATTCACGTCGCTGACAAAGTCATCAGGCAGATGCTTTGGTTCTATCAACTTCAGAAATGTTCTTTTCGCATCGGCATTCGATACAACGATGCCGGCCGTGTATTCATCACCGTTCTCCAGTGTTACACCAGTAGCCTCGCCGTTTTTGACATTGACATGCGCGACTGGAGAATTGGTTTTTATCTCGACTCCAGCCTCGCGAGCGGCGCTGGCGATGGCTTGGCTCAAAGCACCGGTTCCACCACGAGCAAATCCCCAGGCTCTAAATGTTCCGTCCAGCTCACCGATGTAGTGATGCAGCAGTACATACCCGGTTCCCGGTGAGCGCGGTCCCATGAATGTGCCAATGATTCCGCTCGTGCACTTGGTGCCTTTCAGCGCTGTGCCTTCGAACCATTCATCAAGGAAATCAGCTGCGCTCATTGTCATCAAACGAGACAACAGATGAAAGTCATCCCTGGTCATGTTATTGAGCACGCCACGGACACGTGCCATGGTCTCCAAATCCTTTGCTGTCACAGAAGTCGGATCCGGAGGGATCATGTCCAACAGTGGACGAAGCGCGATTGCCAGTCGTTTCATCACACGCGCATATTCGTCATAGGCCTCAGCATCCCGCTTGGAATGCCGTTCTATTTCATGCCGTGTCGCTTCGTGGTCCGGCCAGTCAGCCAGGTAGTTTCCATTTGCAAGCGGAACAAAGGTGCTCTCCAGCGGCATGATCTCCAAACCATGTCGAGCAAGTTCCAACTCTTGAATTACTTCCGGACGCAGTAAACTGATCAAATAAGAAGCGATGAGAAACTTGAATCCTGGATAAACTTCCTCAGTAACCGTGGCACCACCGACGGTGTGGCGTTGTTCGAGCACCAGCACTTTCTTGCCGGCTTTTCCGAGATAGGCAGCGTTTACCAGACCATTGTGCCCGCCGCCGATTACTATCACATCATAGTGATTGTTACTTGTTTTACTCATTTCTCTCCTAGGATATCTTTCTTCCGTGGCGGGTTGAAAAACGGCAGTTTGGTCACCTTGGCGTTGAATGGACGGCGATAACGATCGACTGTTAGATCGATAGTCACCACTGATCCTGGCTGTGCATATTTAGGCTGTACATGCCCGAAAGCGAGATATTTTTTCAGTGTCGGAGACCAGACGCCGCTGGTCGCGTAGCCGACCTGCGAACCATCAACATAGAGTGGAATTACCGCTCTCCAAGCCATAAAGGGATAGGGAACAGTGAGACCAAGTTCGTGATGTTGACGTTCGAATTCTTTATGATCGATTTCCAATCCGACGAATTGGATAGTTGAGCCGTTCTCTTTTTCCGCAAGCAAAGCCTTGCGGCCCACGAAGTTGCCCTTCTTCCAACTAATAGCCCAGTTCAAGCCGAGCTCGATGGGGGTAGATGTTTGCCCGTCAGTCATTGCCTTGTTCGCTGGCGTATAGTCGATGTCGAGCATGATCAGACCGGCTTCGATGCGGGCGACATCCAGCGCCCAGATTCCAGCAGGTTGCAGAGCAAAAGCCTTTCCAGCCTCGACGACCGCATCCCAAACCTTCTCAGCTTTCGCCGCATCTACCCAGAGTTCAAATCCCAGATCACCTGTATAGCCTGTACGCGAAATCATCACATCGACACCGGCTATCTTCGTGTTGACGAATTCATAGTATTTGACGCCGCCCAGTGGCGCATTGCAAAGCGTCATCAAAAGCTCGCGCGAACGTGGGCCTTGCAAGGACATCGAAGCGATCTTGTCGGAAACATCGAAGATCTCCACCTGCATGCCAACAGCATTATCCTGCAGCCAGCGCATGTTCGGCTCAGCAGAAGTGAGGCGATATTCGTTTTCGCCCAACTGAGCAATTGTGCCATCGTCTAGAATTTTGCCGCGCGAATCGCACCACGGCGTGTAGAGCATCCCGCCGACAGAAATCTTGCTTACATCTCGTGTCACGAGTCGGTTAAGAAACTTGAGCGCGTCTGCACCTTTGATGCTGTATTTGCACAAGGGGGAAACGTCGAGCAATACACAGGCATTGCGAATTGCATAATACTCCCGGTCGTGCGTCATCTCATAAGAGCTGGCTACACAATAGCCCGCCCATCGCCGCCATTGATTGGCTTGCATGAGCGCAGACGTACGGGAATGCAAGGGCGTGGTTTTCAGCATGACCCCTCTCCAGTTTGCGAAGGGACAATTATCCCTTATATATGCAATTGGTTCCAGATCCGCTTTCCAAGAGGTGGGCGAGCCGCGTTCTATGTGTTTTAGAATGGCTCCAGTCGCGATCGTGCCTATACGGTGACCGAGCTTGAGGGCTTGTGAAAAAACCTTTGAAGGGCAAATTTGCATTAAAACTGCTGACGCTTTCGAGTTTAATTCTCGGATTCTCGACTTTTCTTTTGGAAGCCACAGTTTCAGCCAGTGAACCTATTAAGGCAACGATAGAATTCAGCCGTTCACTTCCGGCTTTGGGAGACGAGTATGCAGACGGCGCGCAATTCAAAATCCAATCAGCAAAAGTCGCCCAACAAACGCTCAAATGGCGCCGCGTTCCAAAATGGCTCGCGGGAGTTTGGCACACTGAATTCACTTCCGTAAACGTACTGGGCATTCCCATACGTTATCCAACCAAGAGCGATTTCATCAGCGGCTATCAGCAAGATGCGAAGGGACATATTTGGCACCCTATCATCAACAGAGTCTCACGCGTTGATGGAGAGACTTACTATGAATATCAAATTCCACAAGGTGACCAACTCTTTGAAGTGGATAAAGAGACGAGCACGCGTTACACGCGTTCGACTAGAGTGCGGGTGAACAAAGCTTCGGGTCGAATCATCACATCATTTCAGCAGGAAGACATAGCTGTCACAAGACCGGTTCAAGAAGGCGTCGTCGAAGTGAATGCAAATTGCTGTGTATTCAACAAAGCTGGACAGAAAGTGAAGGAGCAAAACATATCTGTTGTGGAAGAGCGGATAGCTCCATTTCATCCTATAGATTCACATGGTGGCATCAACTTTGTTGAGAGCCTGGCCAGCTTTCTCAAGGCAGAGGAAAAGGCGCAATGGATTCCCCCTGCGCGTGAATTGATAGCACCGAGCCAAATCCAGTCTCGCATTCTGGCGACAGAAGATGCAAATTCGAAACTAATGGATGGTGTGCCGAAATAGTCAGTTTGCTGCGACGCTGCGATCGTTGAGAATTACAATCGGCAGATTATGTTCCTTAGCAGAAGCAGCGACATCGGCAGTCACGAGCAGGGCATTGGCAGGTGCCTTATTGGCGGGACCGGAAGAAACGAAATCAGGAATGTTGCCTCTCCACAATTTGGCAAGCTCCGCTTGCGACAGTCCTTCGAAATAAATCGGCTGATTTCCATTGCGAAGCAGGCCTATGCCGGACAGACTTGCATTGTTCATCTTGCCTTCGTTGTTGGTTCTCAAAGGTGAACCATCACGCTCGGTGGTCATCATTCTGTGCAGTGCTTTCGAAGCGAGTACATAGGGATCGGTTTCACCGGCTGCGGTGATAAGGTCGGTAAGAGTGTCAAACTGCCCAGCGACCCTGCGTAAGTGATTCAGACGCGGGAAATTCTCAGCAGCGACGTTGCGCGCCGCCGGAATGCCTATTTCCGCCAGTTTCGCTTCCGCCTCGGCGGCAAAAGCACCGGCTTTGCTGTCTGTGCTCCATCGCTGAACAAGTTCAACGTGACCCTCCCAGCCAACAGAATTCCCTGTCGATAGATTATTCCGGTTTGCCTGTGCGATGTGTTCAAACGGTCCGGTCACGAGAGCAATCACTTTTGAGCCATTCTCGTACACCCGGTGATTCTCTGGTGTGAAAACAGAGAACGACATAGAGTATTCCGGAGACTCAATGGTCGAGCGCTGCTTGAGGAATTGACCGGCCATGTCGCGCGGCGAGTGGCCAAAGACGCTGTAGTCAGACATGACGTGACCGCCGTAGCCTTGCGGAATTTTGGTAGGCAATAGCGGCAAAAGATGCCGGTTCAAAGCATCAACGCGAGGACGGGCAATGTCATGAATCTGAGTAAGTTCTGCATCGACCTCACGAGTGTACCAGGCTTCATTCGCTTTAACAGATTTGATGTCGGCGCGATTCAATATCGCCACCATATTCAGTGCGTCTGCATTGCGATAGTTATTGACCACGTCATCAAGCACTTTCGGATTTTTCAATGTCTCAGAATTCTTGATGTTAGGGTTGTAACTCAGCTCGGCATCTTTGCTCATCACATCGGTAATACGCTGAATACGTGTATCGGAATAGCCAAGGGAGCGCAACACGCCCCATGCTGTGCTAATCGAAGTTCTGTTGTGGTCGAAATCAACCATGTTTTCTGTCTTGCCGACATCATGCAAAAGCGCGGCCCAAAGAACATTAACCTTGTCGCTCGGCAAAAGATCCTTGAACTGAGGATCCATTTTGACTCTCTCAACCACTCCAAGCAAATGGTTATCTAACGAGAAGTCGTGCGCCTGATGCTGCTTTCTTCCGACAATGCCACCTTCGCCCGAGTGGCCGAACACACTAGGCATCAATCGACCCAGAGGACCGTCGCCCAACATTTTTCTTAGAGCCTGGACGTTGCCCAGCGCTTGCTCGACGGACGTACGCATTTGCGTCTGCGCTTCAGGTGTCATCTCGACTATTTTGCCCATGCGCAGTTCGGGCATCCTTATCGCTTGCGCCCCTTCGAATCCAGCACGCTGCAACTCACCTAACGCTTTCGACACTTCTAGCCTGCGGGAGTAGCGATAGTCAGAGCTGCCTAGTGCGGTCTCGATTGGTTCTTTGAATTGCTGTCTAAAGGCATCCGGATTGTTCTTTCCAATCTCGTTTGCAAGCGAAAGCGCATTCAAGAAACGCCCATAGTGAATAGGTTTTTCTCCATGCAAATCAAATGATCTGAGCACATCCGATTGTATGCTGCGCAGCAACTCAGGAACCTGACCAGGCTCTACCTTAACACCGTGCTCGACAAGAGCTTTGACATCACCAGCAGAGAGCAAAGAATACTGCCGATTCTCTTCAGATTTGCGATTACTTTCCAGAAGCGATTGAGTCAGTTGTTCTGCTGTCGCTGGTGGTTTTCTCGACATCAGCTCTGCCAGGTAAGCACTTCTCTCCAGGTTCGGGTTGAACTTGGAGTTTGAGGCGAGCGCTCTGATCAACTCGGGATTGCGCGCGGCAATCTGATCGCTCATCGGCCAATCGCGTTCAAAAAAGGACATGCGGCTGATGAACTTCGCATCGACATCTTTCAATGCGGCGGAGCGGACAGCAGCAATTTCAGCTGAACCATACTTTGGCGTGATACCGGTGAGCATGGAGTTGAACAATTCATACTCTTTCGCTCCAACTCGCTCCTGCGCAATTTTGAAAACAGCATTCAACTCTTCAGCAGGATTTTTGCTGGAGCCGGAGATCTTTCTGCGAACTTGATCGAGCAATCCATCGCGAATCTTGCCGGGTTCCAAGGTAAGCGCCCAATCAGCCCATACAGCAGGAGCAACGGCACCAGTTTCAATTTGAGGAGTGATACCTTTGCGCTCAAGCAACTTTGCCGCCGCTAATTGATTCTCTTTGGCGAATGTTACTGAAGTCATATCTAGATATGAAGGAGGGTTCTCCAATTTCAACATAGACTCTAATGCTTCTAATTGCTTTGAAGGCTCCAAGAACACCATCGTTTTGGCAAGTTGCTCTGCCAGCACCGGGTTTTCAGACTTTTGAACGGATTCCAATTGCTGCTGCCAAAGCTGCGTGGCTCGCTCCTGACCAATCACTTTTGCGATGCGATAACCCTGGTGTGGATCCTCTTGCAACAGCTTCGGCCATAGAGAATTCAGTTCTGCATTGGTCAGATTAATGCCCTGGCGATCAAGAGTTTCGTTGAACCACACACGTTTGTCTGTGGGCAATTCTTCAATCTGCTCGGCAACGTTTCTCCATTCCTCAATCGTTTTCGCCTGTTGAGTCTGACGCCAAAGAATTTGCTCTTGTGGCGTCAGTTCCACTCTCACGCTTTGATCGACATTTGCACCCTTGCGAAACTCATTGGGATTAATTGATGTCGGCGGTACGAGTTCCGCCGCTGCACCAACCCTAGTCTCATTGGTGGAAGTTCCGGAGCGACTCTCGTTTGAAACTGTACCAGTGCGAGTTTCGCTCGCAATCAGCGCGCGTCCAGGTTCTACCGGCACCGTATTCAGTGCAACGACATTGGCAGTAACATCACGGCCTACACCTTGCTCGTACGGTTTTTGCTGCTCGCCTGTATTGACACGCAAATTGTCCGTTCCGCTGCGGAGCCGCCCGAGATAGGATGCGGCGCCAAATGAGCCGCCGACGACCGCCATAGCGAACATCGATTCGGTTAACTCCTCCACGGTCGCAGCTCGGCGATGCCTTGCCACCGCGTCATACTCAGCGGCAATCGCACCTCCAGGCAAACCGCCTAAGGTGCCAGATGAAATTGGGCTCCGCAGTACCGGAGCCAATCCGAACCGCGAGGCGACACTGGTTTCCGCCAGCCGGCCCACACCCAAGCTCCCTGCCGTCAAGGTTGCAAATGTGAGAGCGCTGCCCGCTCCACTGACCGCCCTGTCACCCAGGAAAGACAGCCAGCCGGCATTGCGAGCGGATTGATCGCTAGGTGTAAACAGGGTTCCATACGCGGCACCGGTTATGGCTGACTCCTTAATGCTCATGCCAATTGCGGCTTGGCGGGAAAGGGTGGACGTCTCGACGGCAGCTGCCTCACCAAAGGCGCCAATCTTGCCCAGTCCCTTTTTGGTGAGCACGAATGGCAAAATCATCCCTACCGCACTGCCGAAAGTCTGGGCATACCAATTTGCCGAGTTGAATTTTGCGTGCTCAGGCGCCTCGATGCCAACCTTGGAAAAACCGTTCTTGACGCTGACCATAGCGTCATTACTGATGAATTGCGCCACACCTAGAGCGGGCTGCTCAACGGCGGCAAAGACGACAGAATTAGCCAGTTCACGAATGAAACTGTTATGCGCCCCGGACTCTGCCAAAACA
>DTSE01000280.1:0-2062 GCA_012965515.1 Candidatus Melainabacteria bacterium
TGAACAGACATCAAGCACAGAACTGGGCTTAGCACTCTGCGAGGGAAAAGCGGTTTACCCTTGCCGAGAGTAGCCGAACCAACTTGGATGATAAGTTCGTCCAGTAAGCCAGCATCATAGAACTGGCCCACGAGATCTCCGCCGCCAACTATCCAGATGTTTTTGGTACCAGCAGCAACTCGCATTTCAGTGTGGATATGTTGCACATCTCCAGTGACGAATCGGATGTTCGCACCTTCGATTATTGGAAGCTTGCGACTAGAGAATATCCAGGCTGGCTGAACATACGGCCACGTTGAACCAGTCTCAGCGGCAATCTTTTCTGCGTTGCGCACCATCCATTCGTAAGTCGCTGATCCCATTGCCAACGCGCCCACATCTAAAATGAACTTTGGATAGCTTGAGTCATTCAGGTCGCCAAGCGGAAACAACCAATCAAGTGAATCATTCTCAGTAGCAATGAAACCGTCGAGACTTGTTGCCGTGAAGTACTGAGTTTTCATTCTTGTATGCAGTTCCTAAATAGATTTCGTGCGCCTAACGCCTGAGTTAAGCCGACGTGCGTAGCGGAAGCCTCAAACACATGACAAGCTTCACCTGCCATTTGTTTGGTGTAGCGAAGCGGGGTTCGGCTTGAATGAATTGTTAACGTGGATCTTCACCGCAGGATCTTCTCCAGCGCTTTTCCTTTCGCAAGCTCTTCAACTAGCTTATCCAAATATCGTATCTTCTGCATTAGCGGATCTTCGATCTCCTCCACGCGCACACCACAAACTACGCCTTTGATGAGCGAAGTTTTTGGATTAATAGCGGGAGCTTTAGCAAAGAATGTTTCGAAGTCGCTGTGTTGTTCGATCTGCTCTTTCAAGCCTGTCTGATTGTAGCCAGTCAACCAGCAGATGATTTGGTCCACGTCATCTTTCGAGCGATTCTTATTCTCCGCCTTTTGAACATACAGCGGATATATCTTAGAAAAGGCTGTACTGAAAATCCGATGGTTAGACATTCTCATTTCTCCAATGGCTCGAGGATTCGTGTATAGCCTTCAAGGCACTAACGTCTGAGTCAGGCGGAGAAGTTCAGCTGCCAGGGCACACCAAACCGATCATTGACCCAACCGAACCACTGACTGAAGCCATAGTTGCCCAATGGCATCAGGACTTGGCCACCATCTGAGAGAATGCCAAATACGCGTTCTAACTCCTCTATTGAATCAAACTCCACGAAAGTAGAACTCGAAGGCGTGAACGTGAAGCCATGCATGATCGGACTGTCGGAGCACATGAACTCGCGGCCACAAAGTGTGAACACTGCGACTTTGATAGAACCAGCCGGACCAGCCTCACCTTGAGCATAACACTCGACTCGTACCATGCGGGAATCAGGAAGCGTAGCGAAGTACAGATCCAGTGCGGTTTGCGCACTGCTGTTTTGGAACATGAGGAATGGTCTGACCGTTGTCATCAGGCACCTCGACTGAAAATAAAATCGCATGATAACCGCGACTCCGGTTGAGCGCAATGTTAGGTCAATGTTGGAATCGCCCCTATGAATTTGTTCATTGATCTGCCTCAGGAGACGATTCCATGCTTGGAAAAAACATTGCAGCTAGATTGACATATTGACGATGACTTCAACTACTTCGTCACCTAAATCTCCGTGCCTGATACCACATGGTATAGGAAATCTAATGGAGTTTGATTCAATAGAGGAGTTAGAACGCGTATTTGGCATTCTCTCAGATGGTGTAGGAAATCTAATGGAGTTTTTTTGATGATTTCTGATTACTGATCAAACTGCCAATCAGAAATATTGCCAATACTCAATCAAATAAATTTTTACATTATTTTTACGCTTTATCCCTTCAATTCAACTTCATTTTTACACACGATTGTTCATACTGCACAAGTAGATAACTTTTTGAGAAAGAAAATGGATATTAATGATTGTCTTTGTTTTGTCATTTTGTCTGTTAGTAGTTATTGTTAGATTATTATTGTTATGTTGTACATTGCTCTTAAACTTATTCATTGGATCGTATTCATATTTTGCTCTTGGGCCG
>DTSE01000280.1:2072-3002 GCA_012965515.1 Candidatus Melainabacteria bacterium
CATATATCTGCTCTACGCATTATTCAACGCTGAGGATGTGGCATGAATACCTCACCTTGGATACAAATCGGTTTATTTCTTATTGCCCTCTTTGCAGTTGCCTGGCCTTTAGGCCGCTATCTCGCCAGCATATTTGATGAGCAGCTAACACGCCGCTTCATTTGGCTGGATAAATTTGAGTATGGATTCTGTCGTTTAATTGGCACTAATCCAGCAGAAGATATGCCATGGCAGCGTTATGCAACAGCTATCGTGCTATTCAATGTTATAGGCGTGGTTGTTGTGTATGGCTTACAACGGTTTCAGAGTGAATTGCCTCTGAATCCTCAATCACTCGGCGATGTTTCTTCAGACTCGGCTTTCAATACAGCAATATCATTTGTCACCAATACTAACTGGCAAGGTTATGGCGGCGAATCGACGATGAGTTATCTGACACAGATGCTCGTATTGACAGTACAGAATTTTGCATCAGCAGCAACCGGAATTGCAGTAGTTATCGCATTGATTCGTGGCTTTACGCGAAGGAATGCTGCTGGTATCGGCAATGCCTGGCTCGACTTATCACGTGCAATATTCTATGTGCTATTACCATTAGCTTTCGTGTTTGCATTAATTCTAGTAAACCAAGGAGTTATTCAGAATTTCAATGCTTATCAAGATGTCAAGCTGATAGAGCCGCTTGAATATGCCGCACCGAAAAACAATCTTGATGGTCAGCCGTTGCAAGATGACCATGGAAACGTGATCACGGAAACAATCAAAACAGATAAACAGACAATTGCGATGGGGCCTGTCGCATCGCAGGAAGCAATTAAATTGATCGGTACCAACGGTGGCGGTTTTTTCAATGCAAACTCAGCGCACCCTTTTGAGAACCCAACACCGCTCACTAATTTCCTGGAGATGATCAGTATCTTCCTGATTCCG
>DTSE01000281.1 GCA_012965515.1 Candidatus Melainabacteria bacterium
TTAGCATGAAATCTCCTCTACGAACTCCTGCACTTCTTTTGACGATGGCAAACGGTTTCGAGCTGCCTCTAGATTGACCGACTTCAATCTCGCCGACGCCTCCACAAGCCTTGCGGCCCTTGAGTCACTCGGTATGGTTTCCGGGCTAGTCGACTGCATCAAGGCATGAGCTCTCTTTTCAGCCATCGTTTTTGCGCTTACAGACTCTACGCGCTCTACGATTTCCGGCTCCAGTTCGTAGGCGTCGTAAATCAGTCGATCGATAGACCTGTCGATGAAGAGTATCAGATCATCGGTTTTTTGTGAGTAATCTTTTGTATGCGAAATACCTGTTGAACCTGGTAGACCGGTTGACCCCTGCAAACTGTGGGCGATGAGTTGGGCAATCGTATTGGTCAGATAGGTGATTATGCTGGTCTTTTCAGCGTTTATCATCTGCAAAGGCATAGACTCTACCGTCTCTATGTCCACCTGCGCCAGTGCTCTTCCGACTTCTCGCGTCCGCAACCTGTACAAATGCTTCCACAAAGTCGAGTTTATGAGTGCGCAGAGGCTCAGAAGGTCGAGCGTCGGGTCTTTGCTTAGTGCAGGTGAGAAACTGTGCACATTGTTGAGGTGATACAAACCGCTCTCATCGTAGGCGCAGACCAGGGAGTCACCTGTTTGCCTGACTAGAATCTTGGGATTTTCAATGACTTGCTCGTTGAAGCCACCTTTGAAGAGCAATTCAGGATCGACATTTATCCAGTCACCTTCCCACGCAACCAAAAACCGCCGCACCTGCGCTCCTGAGGTAATGCCTCGGCGCCAGGCTTTGCTGAGCGGTTGTCTGCCTGTAATTGAGTTTCTTCCCGAAAGCGAGCGAATGCCCGTATAACCGGTAAGAACACTATTCAATACGGGTAATTGATCTGTTAATTGCAGTAATTTGTGATCGTGTTTGTCAAAAATCAATCTGAATGCGTCATTTGATCGATCGTGTAGTTCGTCTATCGGCAAGCTGTAGGCTTTCCCATTACTTAGATCACTTTCTGACCCGATCGTCTTTCCATGATCATCAATATGAGTAGTTAATTCGACCGAGTAGTTGCCGGCAGTTTTTTCCTTTACATACTGAGCAACGCACCACCTGCCCACTACAGCTTCTGGAATAATCCTGGCCGGCAGTTCACTGAGTGATTGAATGCGGCAGTTGGAAAGCAGCAGCTTGCGCAACTTTCGGTAATAGCTGCCCGTCAAGAATCCGTCCGGCACCAAAAGAACGATACTGCCACCGGTGGCAGTATATCGAATGGCAATGTCTTGAAATATTGAATGATAACGAACTTTATATTCGGCAGCCTCCGTATATCGTCGCTTCAGAAATTTGGCTGAAGTATCCAGCAGAACTTTTTGATTGCGCGCTCCGAAGCTCACATAGGGTGGGTTTGTAATTACCAGATCAAAAACATTCTTGTTGTCCGTTGGCAATCCGGCCGCGTCTAGAATCGAATCTGAAACGACAATATGCTCTTTCAAATTTTGTTCGAGATACTTATATAAATGTACGCAAATTGATCGATCGTCTACTTTAGCTGTGCTTGAAGAGCAAATTTTTTCGATCTGTCGAGCTGTCGAAATCGTGATGCCGAGCCTTGCTAGAGCTGCTGCGCGCGGATCGAGTTCTCGCCCGTATAGAGAATTGCACGCTAACGTATATATACTTTCTGCTCCTGCAAATTCTTGCAATTGAGAATCTATAAATTGAAGGAACCCGCAGAGAAAGTTGCCGGTCCCGCATGACGGATCCAAGATCTTGAAGAAGTCAGAAGAGAGGCTTTCGTTTCTAAACTGCTGATCAGGCAATGGAGCCACTGATTTAGTCGTTTTAAGGCGATTGATTAAACCGGCTGAGTTTCTACGAAAAGCTATATCAAAGCAGTACTTCACTACATGTGGTGGCGTATAAAACTGACCGACAATGCGTCTTCTTTCTTTAGCCTGAATATCAAATCCTACCTTTCCACCGTTTTCCAAAGATATATCCAGACTTTGATTGGCAATTTGCTCGAAGAGAGTTCCAAGGAGCTGTACATCAGGAGCCAGTCTTGTCGAAAGGTGATCCTGAGAGATGCTGATGATCTCTTCTTCCAGCACCTTTGAAATCGGGTTGGCGAATGGATATTCATTTGTCCTAACCATGTGCGATAGCAGAGCGGAATTTTCTTGCCGATCTGTTTTTGACATAGCTGATCTGCATATATGCGAACCACAAGTGGTGGCGAGCCAGATGGCCAAAGCGCGCAAAGCGTATTCATCGCAAAGTTCTGAAAGCTCCGCCCCGTCTGGTATATCGAGCTGCTCACCTCTTGTATCTAATGCGTAACGGACTGTTGCATGACCTACTGCAAGACGCAGTTGCATAAGGGCTTTTTTGCCAGAATGTGGCGCTTTCGACTGTTTCATCAGACTTATTGTCGAAGAATCTCTTAGAGGTTCAGCAGTTCAATAATTATGCAGTGCAATCAAAAATGGCACCACTCAAATACTTTTGAAAACGTCCACTGAGCTTCGAGGAGAAGGTTGATTATGAAGTGCAAGTTGGTGCCATTAAGATCCGGAATTAAATTATCTACAGCTGTAGAAAACCCTGTAAAAAGCCCTGCATCCCGGCTACAGTGGATGTTTTGAGATTGACAGTTTTGGGAGTTGACCCCCTTGGCAGGGACTTTATATATAGTTGGCACTCCAATAGGCAATTTGAGCGACTTGAGCGAGCGCGTCAAGGATGTGCTTAGAAACGCGGACTTGCTCCTCGTTGAAGACACACGCGTAAGTGCCAAGCTGCTCAATCACTTGGACATTAAGAAACAACTTGTCAGCTGCCACGAGCACAACGAGAAAGAAAAGGTAGAACTGCTTGCGCGCGCAGCTGAAAAAGACCTCAAAGTCGCTCTGCTTTCGGATGCAGGCACTCCTCTGATTTCAGACCCGGGAGAACATCTGGTATCCAAAGCTGTAGATCTAGGTTTTACAGTCGTCCCTATCGCCGGACCCAGCGCTTTTCTCATGGCACTAGTGGCGAGCGGCTTGCCTTGTGACCGTTTTTCCTTCGAAGGGTTTCTGCCTGACAAGCCAAAGGAAATCCGCGACCGCCTGATGGGACTGGTAAAAGATCCTCGCACTCTGGTTTTTTATGTCTCTCCTCATAAATTGGAGAGGACTCTAGCCGAGGTAAAAGCGCTGTTTGGAACTCGCAAAGCCTGTTTGGCGCGGGAGCTGACCAAACTGCACGAAGAATTCATTCGCGGCACGATCGATGAGATTGTAGACAAATGCTCCACTGCTGACTGGCGTGGCGAGTTTGTCCTTGTCATACAAGGAAATGTCGAGTTAGAGCAGGAGGACGCCTGCGAGAGTCAAAATGAATATGAGGAATATGTCCGATTGCGTCTCGAGAAGGGGGATCGCGCTTCAGAGATCGCGCAAGATGCGGCAAAACTCTTCAGAAGGAAGCGGTCTGACGTATATCGCCTCGTTGTTGACTACCAGAAAGGGCGATAACTCTGGCTCGCGGAGTGCGATAATTGAAAAGTGTCGAAACAGCAAATTCGTGCACAACAATAATTAGCGGCACCGTAAGTCTTTCGTGTTTCAAAAAGGCAAAGCATACAAAGTAAAAGTCGAAGCATCACCGGGCGAAGTTGGCTTCGGGCGTGCAACCATCGTCGACAAAATCGGCGAAAAGATTTTAGTGCAGCTGAAAACTAGTCGTGAAGCCAATAAAGTTCTTCCTAAGGGCACACGCCTGTGGTTCGTAAATGAATCGTCTGAAAATTCCTTCAATGGAATGTGGGCGACGAGTGTTTTAGGCGCGCAGCTTTTTTCCGGTCGCACTGCACTCATATGTTCCGCGCCACGCCTGGAGGCGCTTCTGCAGAGGCGTCGTACGCCAAGAGCATCGCTCGATGTTAACGCAAGCATAAGACTGGAAGGCGACAAATCGAACTTTCATATACGCACTCAAGATATTTCAAGTTCTGGTATCGCTCTTGTTTCCCAAATCGATCTTCCCGCCAATATCGATGTAGGAAAGAACATCGTCGTCAATATAGAAGCGAAGACCGGAAGGATTCAAACTACCTGTCGCGTAATTAGAATTGAGAAGAACTGGCTGGCGAATAAGACTGTCCTCGGCGTCGAAATGATCGATATGGATGATGATTCCTCCGAAAATTTGATGAATTTGCTTAAGCTCCTCGGGCTCGATGATAAGCCGGAAGTCGAGAAGCAGCCGACGACAGGAAAACTTTTTGGATGGAAGGGAGAACAACGCGGCGAGAAAGAAGACCGCAGTTTCATAAAGAAGACAGGAGAGATTTCACCACCGGATGTTGAACCAAGCTAACTCGATGGAAACAATACAAGCGATAGTTTTAGGCGTTGTTCAAGGACTGACGGAATTTTTACCAATAAGCAGCACGGCTCACTTGAGAGCAGTGCCGGCGCTACTTGGTTGGTCCGATCCGGGCGTCGATTTCACTGCAGTTATCCAGCTGGGATCGGTATTGGCTCTTTTCGCTTACTTTAGAAACGACATCGTCACGCTTGCTACAGGCTCTTTTCAGGCGCTCAGGAAGGGCGATTTGGAAAGCAAAGAAGCTCGCATTGCCGGAGCGATTATTGTCGGCACCATTCCTGTTTGCGTAATCGGTTTGGCTCTGAAAAACATTCTGGAGCAGAGTGGCGGACCATTACGAAGTCTGGTTGTAATAGGCACGGCGTCCATCGTGATGGGAGTACTTTTGCTCGTTGCTGAGAAAGTTGCTAAACACACACGCACCCTCGATTCGATTGGCGTTAAAGATGGATTGGTTATTGGATTGGGGCAAGCGTTGGCCCTGATTCCAGGCTGTTCTAGAAGTGGATCTACCTTGACGGTGGCGATGCTTTCGAATTTGAAACGTGAAGATGCAGCGCGCTTCAGTTTTCTCCTTGGAATTCCAGCTACAACATTAAGTGGTTTGTTCGAGCTCAAGCATTTTATCGAGCACGGCTCAACCGAGTCGGGCATTGCTTCTTTAGTGATTGGAACGATTGTCTCTGCGATCGTCAGTTATGCTGCAATCGCATGGCTGTTGAAATTCTTGATCAACCATTCCACCTGGCTGTTCATTATTTATCGCATCGTCTTTGGTGCCGGCTTGATCGGTCTTTCGCTGACCGGCATTATTCATTAAGTGACGAGCCGACCATTCGTTTGAATAGTTTGCCAATGTGATGTATTGGTTTTTTATCTTTTGATTTTGCTCGTTCTATTTCTGCAATGCGCTTTTCCAAGACGCGCACCCATGAATCTTTGATGCCTTTGTCTTTGGCTTTTCTGACTACATTTGCGAAACTGATCGCTTGGTGCGCAGTAGGAATTTCCAAAGCGGAAAGATTTGCCTCTGTTAAATCAGGAATTGCCTTGGACTGTCGGATGCCTTCCATTCGTGTGAGTAATATATCCATTACGCACTTTGCACAAACTCCGCAATTCTCATCGCGTCTTTCGGCGCTAAAACAAATCCGCAAATTGTCGTAACCGTCGTCCCACTGCGATAATTGCTTGATTTTCTCAAGGCGTTTTACGCTGGCGCCGTCATGAACTATGCCGAAACTAGAACTTGACAGCAGATGATCCGTGATGGGATTTGACCCCCAGGGAATCACCAGTCCGCTATATGCGCAGCCGCTGGCAATGAGACCTTCGTTGAAATTACTCTTGAACAGCATCAGTGTTGATGCAAGCCCGGCAATATGTGTGTCGTCCCACTCAATATTGTATTCCTGAAGGTTTGTGGACATCGTAATCAGATTGATATTCACCTTTTCCAGGGTGTTGCGAATCGGTTTTATTGCGCGATCAAATGCGTCATCCGCCTTCAACGGTATGTCGAAACCGTGCACGAATAGACAGGCTTTTACCTCTCTCTTCCATTCCTTTGGGCAATTGCCAATCGTGTGCCTGAACACTGTGTGCGTGCTGTCCACGCCGCCACTGAAAGCTGCAATTGCATGATTGCGCTTATTCGTGACAACTTCTTCTGCTTCACAGTCAGGGACAATGTCGACTCGTTTGTATCGATCAGGACGCCAAACAGCCCATGCTGACTGAAACTCAGCGAGGTTGCGTAATAGAGAAGGCGAAAGACTGCCGTGAAAGTGGCATGTAAAACCTTCTTTCATGATCAAGAAGATATTTGCGATTGCAAATGCATCCGAGCTGCAAACTGCCAGGTGAGAGTGCTTACTTGGAATTCTGAACCATAATGTTCGACGCTCCTTTTGCGGCGTCTCGATTACGGCACTGAATGTCGTATGTGCTTCCTGGTGAAGTGGTTCCTCAAGCCAGATATGAGAAGCATTGACGGACATCGATGGTCCTCATGAATAATTCGTTGCGCCAAAGATACGGCATGTTCGATTTGAATGACATTTAAGCAAATCTAAACTATAAATTTTTGGGGGATAGTCATTACTGAAAGGTTACCGGGGTATCATTACTGATGGGGATCTCAGTTAGAAGGCGCGAGCTTTCGTTTTACTAAGGTGACCTGCAAGCTGTTTCCTGTCTTTTATTGGTAACAGCAATGGTAGAAATCAGCTAACTGGAGAGCAGTAATGACGAAGAACGAAGTTCAAAGTTTTTCCATCGATGTCAAGGAATCCGAGGCGGTCACACAGTTGGATCAAGTCAAGCACCCGATGCTGAAGAAGCTCATCGAGCAAGTACTTGTCGAGGAGAATTGCGGAAGCTCATTTGGTGAAGGTGGCGGCTAAATTCTTATTGCGTTGGTAGACACAGAAACCGGAGCACAATAATGACGAAGAACGAAGTACAAAGTTTTTCCATCGATGTTAAGGAATCCGAGGCGGTCACGCAGTTGGAGCAAGTCAAGCACCCGATGCTGAAAAAGATCATCGAGCATGTGCTCGTCGAAGATGAAGCAGGCAGCTCATTCGGCGAAGGCGGCAACTAGTTCTGATTGGCAGAAATAGTGAGCTGATTATTCGCTTCTTTTCCGTTGCTCAAATGGAGTTTCAATGAAGTCAGTAATTGAAAACAAGCGAGGCGCGGAAATCAAGAGGCGTCCGATTACCTCTTACGTTTTAAAGATAGCGAGTCGTTGCAATTTGAATTGCAAGTATTGCTATGTTTACAACCTCACTGATAAGACATATCTGAATCAGCCTGCTGTGATGTCTGATGAAGTAGTGACTTCTACTATTCAAAAGGCGCGCAATCATTGTGTAGCAAATGATCTCACCACTGTGGAGTTTATTTTCCACGGTGGTGAGCCTCTTTTGGTCGGCAAAGATTTCCTGCGAAATTTTACTGAGCAAGCAAGAAAAATTTTGCTGCCTCAGATTAGGCCCAGTTTTTCAATCCAAACTAACGGGACTCTTCTTACTACCGAATGGCTCCAGCTTTTGAACGAGCTGAATATCAGCTACGGGATTAGTTTGGACGGAACCCCAGAAGTGAACGATGCCAACCGGGTCGATCATCAAGGAAAAGGTTCTTACCATCGGGTGAAGGCGGCTCTGGATTTGATCAAGTCAGATCCTAATTTCGAGCTGCGGATGAATGGCATTCTTTCAGTCATCAATATCCATTCCGACCCGATTGAGATTTATAGGCACTTTCGCAGCTTAGGTCTGCGAGCAATTGATCTGCGTTTGCCTGATGCAACGCACGATATTCCGCCGCCAGGCGTTGATGTAAACGGAACCAATACGCCGTATGCGGACTGGCTGATACCAATCTTCGACGAGTGGTTCGCGGAAGCGGATACTGAATTCAACGTTCGATTATTTCAGTACATCATTGGACTGATTTTTGGCTCCCAAAAATCGACTGTAGATGTCGGAGCGATTAGCTCTAATTTTGCTGTCATAGAAACTGATGGCGGTATCGAACCAAGCGGCGCGCTGAAGGCTTGTTATGAAGGAATTACTAAAGTCGGCTTGAATGTTCTTTCAAACGAAATCGAAGAGATTTTTGACATTCCGGTGGTGGCACTTTTTTCCACAGCCGAAAATGAATTGCCTGATACTTGCAAGAAGTGCCCGATTGTCAGCGTATGTGGAGGCGGAAAACCACCGCACCGGTACAGTTCCGCAAATGGCTTTAACAACCCTTCGGTCTATTGCAGAGACCTGATGAAGTTGATCGTGCACATACAAGAAAAGGTTGTTGCCGAACTTCCAGAAGAAGTGAAAAGCAAAATGAATTTGGCACCGTTGAAAGAATTAGTTGTTGCCGACTGAATTCGCTTCGGTCTCTTTCTTTGTCTTGGTGCTGTAAAAGTTCTTCTTCAACATGGGAAACATAGCCAGTGCAATTGTTCCGGTTATAGGCATGATCGGAATCCACTGACTGACTGGGGCAAACGGGTCCAAAATACCGGTTGTGTAGCTGAGTGCTTTGAAGTTGGTGGCAACTAATTTGCCCAGCGGAGTGTAAGCGATCAGCAAACCGATGACTCCGCCGGCGGTGTAAACGAGTATGCGCGGCCAGAACTCTTTACCCAACTTTCTGGTCAGCTGAAAGACGTTCAAAATAGTCGCCCCCCACATGGCTCCCATGGGTACGCCGACGAAAAGTCCCCAGAAAATTCCTACCATTCCATTGATCAAAAAGCCGAGTTTCTGGTGGGTGATGCTCATAACGATGCCATTCACCAAGGCTGCCGCCACAAGGCTGACGCAGCCTGCGGCAGCTCCGAAAATCGCGCTCTCCAAAAGATGTTCTCTTACCTTTTGAAAGGATTGTAAGAGGGTCATTTTTGAATCTCGGACCTGCAGCGAATGAGTAACTAGTGATTGTCTGTCGACTTGAAGATCGGAAAGCCGAACGGTGATTTCTTGGAGTCTTCTTCTAGAGGAGCCAGACCTTCTGGATCTGTAAGTTGCGCTTCGGAATCTTCTTGGAAAATTACGTCCGGCTCTTTTACCTTGTGGGGTTCGGCTCCGGGCACTGGGCTGACCTGTGGCAGTTGTGTCGAAGAAGTGGTTGGTGTGCCGATTTCTGGATTTGTCGCAGCAACTTGTTGTGGTTCATCCGTTTTCTTCTTGCTCTCGTCTTCCATATGCTGGCGCAAAATGTCTAGCTGCTTTTTCACTTGATCGTTTTGATTTCGAGTTTCAGCCAATTGCTGTTGAAGCGAATCTACCTTTTTTGCAGCAGTGCTGGCGATTTGACCGTCCTGCTTCGGCATCATCGCGCTGTGCCAGCCGACATACAAGATGGCAAAGGCGAGAGCGACTACCGAGACGCCGATGATTCCTCCCCAAATCCAATTGCCTTGAGGTAGACCTCGCTTAACTTCCGGTCGATACTCAAGCTCTTCCAGCATCTCGAGCGCGTTTTGGAAACGCAGCCAGGGATCTTGGGCGGTGGCACGTTGGACTATGTAATCGATGTGTTCGGAAAGTGTGTCGATGTGCTTGCGTGGCGATGAAGTTTGCAGTGCAAGAGGCTCTTGTCCCGTGAGAAGAAAGGACATGGTTGCTCCGAGTGCGTAGACGTCGGAGCGCGGTTCGGCGGCACCCCAGTATTGTTCCGGAGGCGAATACCCTGCTGAGACCACATGCGTGTTATCGGAGTCGTCTCTGTATTGACGCGCGATTCCGAAGTCAACGAGTTTGACACGGCCGAGCGTGTCGATCATCACGTTGCTTGGTTTCAAATCTCGATAGATAACCGGCGGGTCGTGCGTATGCAAGTAATTCAACACCTTGCAAATCTGCACCGACCATTCTAAAACCTGATCTTCTGCAAACGGCTCACCGCGCTCATGCAGCATCTCATGCAGGTTTTTACCCTCGACGTACTCCATGAGAATGAAGTAGTCGTTGCCCTCCGGAAAATGGTCTTTAATGTCGACGATGTTGGGATGTTTGAGATCGCAAAGCACCTCAATTTCGCGCATGAAGAAAGCCATAGCTTTCTCTCTATCTTCATCGCGGAAAAAATCGTCGCGAAGTTTTTTGATAACGTAGGTGCGTCCGTGCAGGCGATGATCTCGAGCCAGATACACAGTACCCATGCCGCCCTGTCCGAGCTGGTCAATAATTTCGTAGCGCCCTTGTAAAACGAGCGCTTGCGAATTTTGAAAGCCCTGTTGAGGCGGTTTTTGGTAAGGCGATTCCGTCATGCTTCTGAACAGTAAGCGCGTTAAATAATAGAGACTCCGGCTTTCAATTTTGCCTACATCAGTATAACAATAGTTAAGCCATCTGAATCGCCCATTATTTGCGAATCTAGGCGGTTGGCAAGAGGATGTTTCAGCCGGGGCTGCGTCCCCAGCTTTGCGCTGGAAATACTTCTAGAGCAGTGAGTGTTTGGTCAATTGCTCTTTGAAAAGGGCTAGACCTGCCAGGTGCTCTTCTTCCAGGCAATAGTCGAGCTCGTCCAGGAAGTATCGCTCAAGGCGCTTGCGACTGAGGGCTGTACGCTTTTCTGCCTGATCGAGGACATTTTCGAATAATGGACCGAGACCCAAATCCCTTGCCGTTTGAAGCTCCCTGCTTAAATGCTCGAAAGTATCAGAATTCCCTTCTCGCCAGGTCTTCCGGGCGGCCCAGACGCCGAAGACCATGGGGACTTTGAAGTTTGTCGACCACCATTGCCCGAGGTCGATACGCTCAGCATTTTTCGACCACTCCGCATCTACTGTCAGTGCCCTGTCTCCTATAACGAGGGCCGCATCGTAAGCGTC
>DTSE01000282.1 GCA_012965515.1 Candidatus Melainabacteria bacterium
TTTAGAGC
Organism: Candidatus Melainabacteria bacterium; assembly: GCA_012965515.1. Taxonomy (GTDB): domain Bacteria; phylum Cyanobacteriota; class Vampirovibrionia; order Obscuribacterales; family Obscuribacteraceae; genus QKMZ01. Next base: position 9 of record DTSE01000282.1, read on the forward strand.
GGAAGACTCAACGACGAGTTTTATGGATTTAAGGTCTGCCAATAACTGCAAGGCGTTTAAAGTCGCGGAAAAAACCTCTTTCACCGCGAACTCGGAAACGTTCAATTGCAGCGCATTCTTGTCCAACATCTCAATGTTTGTAAGGTCGTCCACAAGTGCGCCGAGGCGGCTCAATTCAGTGACCGCGTTGCGGATATTGCCGGCGGCTTTTTCCGGCAACGGCTGCTCTGTTATGTCGAGCACTTTGGCAATGTCTGTGCTCGTCTCCAGGATCGGATTTTTCAATTCTTCGCGAAGCAACGAAAGTAGCTCCAGCCTCTGATTTTCCAGTTGTCGAAGTTCGATTGCTGAGTCATAGATGTATTTGTCGAGTACGGCAATCTCGTCTGTTCCCTTTGCCGGAATCTGCAAGGGTTCTGTGCTGTTCAAGCGTTTGGCATTGCCGATCGCATTGTATAAGTGCAATGTGAGCAGTTTTCTGAGCAATCGGTTGGCGAATATCGTGCTGACCGTTACCAGCACGATACCGAGCAAAAGAATCGAAATCGCTTTTTTACGATCGCGCAGCTCTGTGGATCTGTCGTCTAGCAGCAGCTTCTCGCGTTCGCGCACAAGGCGTGTGCGGTAAAAATACATCTCCTCCGGCAATCCTTGTTCGACAGCAGGAAGTGCATTGAATCTGTCTTTCAGTTGATGTGATTCTGATGTAAGAAAGCCCTTTTCAGTTGCCTCGATGTCATTCATTTGTTTTTGCAAACGCTTGAGCATATCTCTTTCATCTTGGTCGGAACTCTGCTGAAAAATAGATGTGAGCTTGCTCAAACTCGCTTTTGTTACGTTTACGTACTGAACTCTTCGCTCCGCAAATTCAGCACTCTTTGTCAGGTTGAACATCATTGTGCAGATGCCCGAATACATATGTCCGGCATGAATGCTGTTGAGGCATTGGAGCACTTGATACGAACGGTACTCTCGCTGAATTTCGCTTTGCGAGCGGTCGATCATTTGACTGAGCATCCAAAGCATCGTGCAGCAAATGATCGCTGGTACGATGATTAGTGCTAATCCCGCCTCGGCTATTCGCGAGCGCTTAACAGAGAACTCAGGCTTTGCAGAAGTTGTTGCGGCAAAATCTGCGGTAGAGGGAGTTTTTAAGTGACTAATCGCTGCAGCTGACGTTGGAAAAATCAGAGTCGTTTGTTCCGTAGTGGCACCGACGGCGATACCGCATAGTTCGGCTAATGCTGTTGCAAGCGACACGCAAATTCCCTGGTGGTAGCCACTGCCTTTATCAACTGCAGGTGCGATTGTCACAGCGAGTTGTTCGTGCTTGTCTGATGAGAATGTAATGGAGCTCTTTTCTTGAATCACCAAGCTCGTGATCACGCGGGCCGCTGCTTCCAGGTCTCCATAAAATTCTAAGTCCAGATCGTCATTGGAAAAATCAAGAGCGTTCTTGCGCACTTGTGGTTTCTCTTGCAAAAGTTCCACCAATTCGGCGAGGCTATATTTTTCGAAGTGAAGATTGAATTTCCCTGCTTTGGCTCTTTCCAAATCAAGTACGTCATTTACCAGCGCCGCCAGAGATTTGCATTGTTCTACAGGCTGCGCGAGCAGTCTTTTTGCCTTGTCGCTGATTTCGCCGTAGGCACCGTCTCTTGCTAGCGTGAGAATTCCACCGATTGATGTGAGTGGTGCGCGCAGATCGTGGCTAACTGCCTGGATAAGATCTTCTTTGAAGTTGCGCAGGCTGAAGAGTTTCTCTGCCGAGGTGGCGATCGCCTGGTCGAGTTCGCTGAGTTCATCTTCACCAGTCAATGGCGATTGTGGTTTTTTACCTTCCTTTACTTGATTCACATGGGCGTAAATCTTGGACAGGCGGAATATCAATACACGCGAACCCCAAAGGGCCATCAAGCCTGTGAGTGCAACACAGCTGGCAAAGAAAAGAGAAATGAGTTTTCTGATTCTTGCCGAATTCCCCGAGAAAGATTCTGGAGTCACCGGTTCCGTGCGAATCTTTTCAAAGCAGGTACCCATCGGATTTAGCCACTGATTGATTGAGATATAAATCTGCGCTTTTAGAATTGGGTTTAGCTCGGTGTTGAAATAACTGACGGCATCCTTTCTCATTAGCAGGAAAACTGCGTGATTGCACTGGTCGATTCGTCTAAGTAGAAGTTCAGTGTCGCGCGCGTATTCAGGGTGATTTCGCGTCAATTCCGTAAGCGCTTGCTTCTTTTGGAAGACCTGCTGCATTACTAGGTTGTATCGCTGCGAAAGTTCGGGGCTTTTTGTAATGCTGTAGAAAAACGATGTGTATGCGCTCTCGATATGCACTCGTTGAAGATCATCGAGAACCGCGAGAATACGTCGTCTGTAAACTAAGTCGGCGAGGTTGTTATTGACTTTGCTGACTTCTTGATAGAGAAAAGCGCTAATGCCGATTTGAAAAATCAGGGGTGCAACGATCAGAATCAACAGTTGGTCGCGAATCTTTAGTTTCGGCAGTTTGAGATTCACGAGACTAGCTCTTGGAAATCATCCTTTGTAACAACTAACGTTCGCACAGCGCAGAAAAGTATTGACAGAAGTTTTGCTGTCGTCAAAACTGAACGTATGCATATACACGTCACATTCGGACCACCCCCTAACCCGCGACCTCGCATCACGGGTTAGTCTTTGCGTTCCGATGCGGCAAGGCACGACCTCGTGAGTACGGGGTCGCTTTTGCAAAGACATTTTTTTCCAATACAAATCTTTCGCGCAGAGGTCACACATTATGCGATGGTCACAGCTTTTCATTCCGACACTGAAAGAAGATCCGGCTGCTGCTGAAACAGCCAGTCACAAACTGCTGATGCGAGCAGGCTACATTCGTCCGCTGGGTTCCGGCATCTACAGCTTGCTTCCGCTGGCGCAAAGGGTACGGCTGAAAGTCATAAACATTATTCGAGAAGAGATGAACGCAATTGGCGGGCAAGAATTTGTTCTGCCGGCATTGCATCCGACCGAACTCTGGGAAGAATCAGGAAGGCTTGGCACTATGGGCGATATCATGTTTCGCCTCAAGGATCGCAAAGGTTCCGACCATGTGCTGGGTGTTACGCACGAAGAGGTGTTTACTTCGATCGCCCGAAACGCGCTCAACTCCTACCGACAGCTTCCGCAAATCTGGTATCAGTTTCAAACCAAGTTCCGCGACGAGCTACGTCCGAAATCCGGTTTGCTCAGAGTGCGAGAATTCACGATGAAGGATTCCTATTCCTTCGACGTCGACTCAGCTGGACTCGACAAAAGCTTCGACTTGCACAAAGCTGCATACGAGAGGATATTTGCACGCGCCGGTTTGAAGTTCGTTGCGGTAGAAGCAAGCTCAGGGGCCATGGGCGGCAGTGCCTCCACTGAGTTTATGGTTCTGACCGATGCAGGCGAAGATATGGTTGTTCTCTGCAACGGCTGTGATTACGCGGCAAATGTCGAGAAAGCGGTAGCTGCAGTGGACGAATACGCATTCGGAAATGGACAAAGCGAGCTCGAAAAATTTCCCACACCGGGATTGCGAACAGTAGAGCAGCTGGCAAACTTCGCAGATATAGGAGCCGCGAAAAATCAGATAAAGACTCTCGTCTACTCAGCAGATGACCAGCTGGTGCTGGTCTTGCTCCGCGGAGACCATGAGCTCAACACAACAAAACTAACTGACTATCTCGCAGCCGAGAGTTTGCGCGCGGCAGATGACCAGGAAATCTTCTCAGCGATGGGCGCGCATGCTGGCTCTCTAGGCGGTGTCGGTGTAAAAACATCGGCAGGAAAGATCAAGAAGGTATTTCTCGACAACGCGCTCAAAGGTCGAAGAAACATGGTAACCGGCGCTAACCATGACGATTTCCACTATAAGGGAGTGGATATCGAACGTGATATCGAAGCTACTGCTTGGGGTGATTTCAGAGCAGTAAAGACCGGTGATACTTGCATCAAATGCGGTGGCACGCTCACGATTGAGAAGTCTCTGGAAATCGGGCACATCTTCAAGCTTGGGACGCGTTATTCCACAACCATGGATGCCAGTGTGCTCGTTTCATCCGGTGAGAAAGTACCAATCGTCATGGGCAGCTACGGCATCGGCGTCGAACGAATGATGGCAGCGGCTGTGGAATTGAGCCACGACAAGAAAGGCATTATATGGCCGCAAGCCCTATCGCCTTACGATGTCATAGTAAATGTCATCAACGGCGCGGAAGAAGAAGCTCTTGCTGCCGGAGAAAAGCTCTATGCAGACTTGAGTGCCTCCGGCATAGACGTCTTGCTAGACGACCGCGCAGAACGCCCGGGGTTCAAATTCGCAGACAACGATTTGATTGGAGTCCCACTGCGAATCAATATCGGCAAGAAGCTCAAGGATGGCGTCGTCGAACTTGTCGAACGGTCTACCGGCGCAAATGAGGATGTCGAACTCCAGAATGTGGTGCAGGTTCTGAAACAGAAGGTTTCAGGGGGTTAGCGCCGGAAGCAAAGAGATTATATATGTGCGATATAATGGCGCGATTGGGGAGTTCCTTTTCGGGACGCAATCGCGCCTATCGCCATCTGGCGACAGCTAGATAGTACGGCCGACCAAGTCAGATCAAGTCAGATATGGTTCGGCAAACTGCTACGAAGACAGTCAATCCAACCGAGTCCAGACGTCACCTACACAAACGAGAAAGCCATGCAAAGAATCATCAAATCATCCATTCTGGCAATCAGTGTTGCAGCTTCACTTTCCCTGGCATTTGCCATTGATGTAGAGGCACAGCAGGATCCCCGACCGGTTGGACAAACCAGCATGACGCTCTACCAGGTCGAAACGGACAATTCCGGTCAGCAGTATGTCGTCACCAAAGCCGGTCCTAAACTGCCACTGCCGGGTGCAGGGCTGCCTCCTGGTACACAACAAGTTGCCATCTACCGTGACCAAGCGAACAATTACTGGTACACGGACCGCAACAACAACCCGGTCGAAGTGACCGCCGCGCAATTACAGGGTTATCTCAACCGCCTGTATGCCAACCATCAAGCACCACAGCAACAGCAACAGCAACAACAGCCGCAGCAAGTCAACAACTATTACTCCGGTTCTGGAAATTCAGGAAGCGGAAGCGGCATGGGCATGGTGGGTACAGGGCTCGCGGCTGCCGGAGGAGCGATGGCCGGCGCAGCAATTTCCAACTCTATGTACAACAATAATGAGTATTATCACGGCGTTCCGTACGGCGTTCCAATGTACCGCAATGCCGCTAACAATCAGCCCTACTATGTAAACGCCGGTGGCAACCAGGTTTATGTAAACAACAGTGAAAAGAACGCCGCCGTAATGAACCAGTGGAATCAGCAAGGCAACTGGGAAAACCGCAATCAGTGGGCGAATCAGGCTAATGGACAACGCGCAAATAACGCTCAAAATGCAGCTGCAGCAAATGGTTTTCAGAACAGGCAGGAAAATCAAGGCGAAGGCGGCGGGCGTTTCGGCGGCAGATTTGGCCGCGGCGAAGGTGCTCAAGGCAATGAAGGCGAAGGCGGTGGACGTTTCGGCGGAAGATTCGGAAATCGCGATGGCAACGAACAGGGCGCTGGTGCAGCGCTAAACCAGGGCGCCGGCAATGAAGGCGGCCGCTTTGGAGGTGGCAATGCGGGCGGTCGATTCGGCGGCGGCGGTAACGAAGGCGGCGGACGACTGGGCGGTGCAGCCGAAGGACGCAGCGGCAGACGCGGCGGGTTCAGAAACCGCTAGTCAAACACAGCCAGACGTACAGCCTAAGCTCTTAACGAAGCAAATCGGACATCAGCCTACTTTAGCGGCGGATGCTTGCTCAAATACTTCGCGGCACCGTCGCTGAGCAGGTCACGGTGCATGCGCCATTCGTCTTTAAAGAATGCAACTGCGATTTTCTTGTCCAGGATGTGAGTTCCAACAAGGTTCAATCCATCGGATTCTTCGGACAAGCCTTCGCAATAATACAAGCGCGCTCCCTCACGTTTTACCTTGAGTGCCTTTGAAAAATATTGCATGGTCGTGTTTCTTTCGCGCGGCATATGACCGCTCACGACTACAACACTGAGATCTTCCCATCGCTCCGGACCTAGCTGTTTACGCCACTGCCGCACTTGCGTATCAATTGCAAGCAACTGGTCTGCTACTGCATCATCTACATTTTGCATGACCCTTTTTTCTGAGTCGCGACAAAACTGAGTCAATGCAGCGGAAGTAACGCGCTTATCAGCAAGCACAGATGCCTGCATTTTTATTGCCATGTTAGTCAGCTGTTTCTGACGCTCGAGAAGGTCGCCCTTCAATCCGGAATTGTCCAACGAACCCAGAGCTTTCTGGGATAGCCGCTGTAGCTCCTGCACTTGTTTCAATTTCACGTCAGAGAGCATCTGATCGGCATCAAGTTCAAGAGCAACAAATGTGGCAAGCACAATATGGTCCACAGACTTTAACAAAGTGTACTTGTCTGAAATAATCTGCGTCGTTTCCTTGGTGCCACCGTCGTGCAAAGAAATCACATCATTGATGGCAACAATGATGGGCTGAGACTTCTTTATTGTGCGGGTGCGTGTTTCGGAGTAGATCTCGCGGAACTTGTCGTTGACGTCCTGCAGCTGCGGTTGCATTTTGACTTTGACACCACCAACGGTACCGGGTATATCCAGCGGCGCGAGATCTTTTGAATGTGCAATCGAACCGGCAAGAGCGCAAGCTATCAAACATGAACCAAACAAGATTTTCTTCATAGCTTCCTTCAGTAACAACGACAAACGCACAATCAGCGAAGATTGTTGCACATTTACAACACCAATTTCTATATCAGTGCAGTGGGGCGAATATCTCGGTCGGAACTATCGACTCCCTCGAGCCTTCCTCAATCTTCAAGCGAGGCATGAGCTTCTTGAGTTGCGCTCTATCGGCAAGTTTCAAAACCTTGGTTCTAATCGTGATGCGGTGCAGGTTTGGCAAGCCCTTCAAGCGTTTTAACCCCTCACCGGTCACATGTGTGTCCGTGAAATCCAGATTTTGCAAAGTCTTGTATTTGTACAGCGATTCAATACACTTGTCGGTCAAATTATTGCGCCTAAGAACAAGCGTCTGCAATTTCGGAAGATATGGCAAATCAATAACTGCTTTGTCGGTCAATTGCGTTCCTGTAAGCTCCAGAACAGTGAGGTTTTTCAGAGACTGGAGCGGCGCGTCGACAGCCTCACCGAGAGTCAGTCGCGCAAGATTCAGATTTTCCAGCTGCGGCAAATTGCGTAAGACCGAGAGCCCCTTTGCCGTCACCAGAGTGTCGCAGATGCTCAGTTTGCGAAGTTTTTTCAAAACGCTCAGGTGTTTGACACCCTCGTCGGTAAGATCAATGCCTTGTAAATTGAGCAACACCAGATCTTTCTGAGTGCACAGATCAGCGACAGCCTTGTCACCCACTTCCAAATCCCGACACGACAAGTTTCTAACAATTCCGGACGGCAAGGTGCTCATGAATTTCGTGTTTTGACTGCCGTAAAAATTTATTGAAAGCGAAAGAAAGCAACCGGCTGGGACCTTAACAGCGCCAGTCGCCCACTCATTGCTCCGGAGAATCACATCGTCGTCCGGATTGGGCGCCGGTTTAATGATGCCATACCGCCCCACGGGCGGTTTCGGGAAATTAACAACGATAGCTTTGTCGGCACCAATGGCTGGATTTGGACGCACCCAGGTCAATGTGACCAGCAAAACCAACGCCCACGTTGCGCAAATCCAAGATGTGCACTTGATTATCAGCTTCATTCCAGTCCAATTCAGGCTATCGGTAATATGCACCTACCATACAACAGTTAAGCGTCGAAACTGACCCCAGGCCGGGTATATTGGGTTTGTTCGATGCCTACTTTCAAGAGAGGCTGCAATCCGACTCGGAGCCCAATGACGCCGAACGACGAGACGAACAACAGCGGGGAGGTGGATTTTAACGACGAGCGAACGCTCGACGCCTCCGCTCCGCGTGGTTCATTTCCTGACGCCTTCCTTTCAATCGGCAGCATGGTCGAAGGGAAATATCGCCTCATGGACAGCATCGGCGAGGGCGGAATGGGTGTCGTCTATAAAGTAGAGCAGGTGCTGCTCAATCGCCAGATGGCGCTTAAGACGCTCACAGGTAATGAGTTTTCGGAGTCATCAATCAAGCGCTTTCACGCTGAGGCTAAACTGCTGGCGAAACTCGACCATCCCGGGCTGGTAAAAGTCAGGGATTTCGGTTTTATCGACAACGTAAAACCGTTTCTTGTCATGGACTTCGTTCAGGGCAGAACTCTTTCGTCTGTTCTGAAAACATCGGGCGTGATGCCGCTCGATCTTTCAATCAAGATATTTGTGGAACTTTGCTTTGCGCTGGGTTACGCCCACAGCCACAATATTGTCCACAGGGATATAAAGCCATCAAACATCATGCTCACGACTCCGGGCATCGACTCGGAAAATGAACACGTAAAAGTGCTCGACTTCGGCATAGCTAAACTTTTGCACCGTGGACTCAATGAAACAGATTCATTGACACGCACTGGAGAAATATTCGGAAGTCCTTTCTACATGAGCCCCGAGCAGTGCCTCGGAAAGCCGGTCGATCACCGCTCGGATATTTACTCCATGGGCTGCGTAATGTTCGAGGTGCTAACTGGAGCACCACCATTTTCTGGCGAAACATCAATTGCCACCATCATGAAGCATCAATCGGAGATGCCTCTCTCTCTCAAGGAAGCCTCGATGGGAAGAGAGTTTCCTGAAGAAGTTGAGAAACTCGTCGCCAATATGTTGGAAAAGGATCCAGACAAGCGGATTCAAAGTTTGCTTGATGTCGCGCAAATTCTCATCAGCATTCAAAAAGGACTTACCGGCACGGCAATCCTCAACAAAGCAGTGGCGGTGCCAGAAAAGAAGGACTCAAATCTGCACAACAAGTATCTGCTCTACGCGACTGCAGCACTGTTGGCGGGTGTATTAGGAATGCTCGTACTGGTGTATTTCAATCAACGTCCATCCGAACCAAGACCAATCGAGAGTACCCCCGATCTGCCCAGCACGGTTTGGACAACCGTTTCGAAAGACGGGCAAACGAAGACCTTCAATTTTCCAAAAGAGTTCCCGCTGGGTGAAGTCACTTATGGAATGCACCCAGGAACCAGATTGCTTGCCCAGGGAGTGGTCGTGGTTCCCGCCAAAGCACAATTGCTCTTCAAGCCCAACAACTTGTTTTTGTCGCACCCGCAATTTATTCGCAACTTTCGTGCAGACGACATTTCATACATGGACTTCAAAGACGCAGGCATCACGGACGCCGCGCACTACTCATACAAAATCGTTGCCAGAGTACCGCTTACTGACGACGAACTGATTTACTGCAATCATTTAACGGGCTTATCCGGAATAGGTCTGAAGAACTGCAAAATTACTGATGCGGGCCTGGCCAACATCAAGGGCTTAAATCTGACCGAACTCAATGTAGACGGAACCGATGTCACGTGGAAAGGCTTATCGAGCATGGATTGCTTCAAGCGTTTGAAATACCTGCGGGCTTGTCACTTGCGCGACGGCGGAAAGATCGCTAAGGCGCTTGCCGGCAGCGAAGCAATTCAATACCTCTCGTTAACAGGCTCGGACCTGGGTGATGAGGACCTGAAAGTAATCACGACCATGCCTAACTTGGTCGAATTAAACGTAGGATACAACATGCGCATTACTGATAAGGGGCTCAAATATCTCACCAAACTGAAACACCTCAAAGCAATATCAATTGATTCAACCAGCATCACTCCAGCGCCTGCAATGGCTATTTTCAAACAAATGCATCTCACTTCCAGACCGCGAGTAACAACGCTTGGATGGCCGCCGGAGTTGATTGAGGAATGGTCAAAAACTTGGCCGGAGCGTGAATAATAAATCTGCGTAGCGTCAACGGCGAAGAACTGATAAACAATTAGAACGGAAATATGTGCTAAACATAGTCTATGGCCAAGATACTCATAGTCGAAGACGACCCGATGTTGCGGCAAATGGTGCGCGACACACTGGAAGCAGAACGTCACGTAGTTGACGATTGCGCTGACGGTCGAAGCGGAATGGCATTCATAGACGCGGGCAGCTATGAATTGCTGGTGCTGGACTGGGAGCTGCCGCATAAGTCCGGTATCGAACTTTGCAGCCATTTCCGAAATCAAGGTGAGCAAGCACCGGTCCTCTTTCTGACCGCCCGAGCTTCGATGGATGACAAAGAAAAAGGCTTTGCCGTCGGAGCAGATGATTATCTGACTAAGCCGTTCGATGTGCGAGAGTTAGTCATTCGAGTAAAAGCTCTTTTGAAACGACCACAGCAAATCACAAAGGATGTTTTGAGCGTCGGTGGAATGCAGCTAGACACCAATTCTGGTGTAGTGAAACGTGGAGACGCATTGGTGCGTCTGCAACCGCGCGAACTTGCTCTGCTCGAGTTTCTCATGCGCCATCCGGATACGTATTTCACAGCAGACGCGCTGATGGCGCGTGTCTGGGATACGGACTCCGAAGCAACCGAAGTGGCGCTGCGTAGCTGCATAACAAAAATGCGCAGAAAAATGGACGTAGAAGGTCAGCCGTCATTTATTGAAACATCAAAGGGCCTAGGCTATAGAGTCAACTCCAAGAGCTAGTCTCGTGAATCTCAAACTGCC
>DTSE01000283.1 GCA_012965515.1 Candidatus Melainabacteria bacterium
AGTGCGGTACAAAAACTGCCGTATTCCCTGTAATCGGATTATGATCCGCGCGCAACCCAATGCCGGCTGGCTGTCCATCGATAACCCAACTGCCCATAACCAGGTGATAGTCCTTGTATTTCGGCAAGGCATGCAATGCTTGCAAAATAAAGCCTTCGCTTCCGTACACGCTTTCTTTTTCGATAGTTTCTTCAGGCTTTGACGGATCGATGATCGAAACGCTCCCTCCCTCACGTCCGAATATTGGTTTTCTCACGTGAGGAGATTGGCGAATGAAATGAGCATCTGTAGATTCATCATCGAATGCTGTTTCCAAAAGATACTTGTGCGCGGGAAATAGTTGCCAGAGTAAAGGCAGAATAGCTTTGTTCGACAAAATCATTTTCCAGGTCGGCTCAATGAATTTGGTCAAACTTGATTCGGCAAGTGGACTGAAAACCTGTCGACCAAATTGTTTTTTCACATCGGCATCTTCATACATGAGATATTCCCATGGATAAAGTTTGAAGAGCTGATTGATAACATTGCCTTCCAGGTCTATGAGTTGACCGAGGCTGTCGACTCCGAGATCTTTCATGAAAATGTATCGTGCGTCTAAACCCGCTTGCAGCGCGCATGATTGAAGATACTTCACTGTATCTTCATCTTCAGCGGAGTCGTCCACACTGGCAAGGTGAATTGTGCTGAAGTCTCTCTTTGCCTTTTGGAAGGATTCAATTAGCCGTTCGTGCAAACTGTTGAATTGATCGCATGTCTCCGGCAAGGTCTTTTGTACTTTTAAGTCTTCCAGCCAGAACCACTGCATAATTGAAGCTTCATACAATGAGGTTGGTGTGTCGAAATTCAACTCGAGCAACTTCAAGTCGCCGTTGTTGTATGCGAAATCAAATCTCCCATATATAGATTGATCGTGACGCCTCCAGGATTTTCTGATCGCGTTTCGATATTGCGGCGCAATCTTCAACTGGTCGAAACAGCGCTCAGAACTTGCACCATTGACCACGAATTCAACGGCTTGCAATGACATGTCGTACAACTCGCTGGTTGCCGCTTCTATTACGCCTTCGACTTCTTCCATTGTCAGCACGCCGCAAAATGGCTCCTCCAAGGCCTCAACCCAATAAGGCGGATTGTCCAGGATGGCGGCTAGATAACCGGCTTCATCAGCGCGCTCGCGCCAATTGCGACGTGCATTCATTTTTTCGAATTTCATTTGAAAACTCCAGAGAGTAGAAGCATCGAATGCGACTCGGCGATTAGTGAATCCAGACGCGAGCCCATCGTAATCTTTTCAATACCGGACCAGTCCCATTAGCCGCCGGAAAAGTGAAATCCGCCGAACCAACCTCTTGATACTGATCCAAAAGCAGGTTTTGATGTGCCGCTGCTCGCCATAGGAGCGCGTACTCGGCCGCCGCTGCCATAATAGTGATATCCACCGGCAGTGTTGTTGTTCTCTTCTTTCTCTTTGTCTTTGCTGGAAATTGTGGTCGCCTTTGTGCAACCAGTCATCGTACTGCTGAGTGCTATGAGAGATCCAAGCGCAATGAATTGAAGTGTTTTGCTGCGTTTTTCTTTTGACTGACTTTCCATTTTTTAGAAGCGTTCCTTTAATAAGAATGCGAAAGTGGATTTCGCAGTTTTTCGATTCTATATCCAGAATGTTGAAACCTTGACAACCGCAACAAAAATTCAACACTCCCCATAAGCCCAACTGAGTGAGCCTTTTCGGGCTATATTTCACGCGTTAGTACCCCGTTCGGCCTAAACTTCTTGGTTTGCCCGTAGACCCAATGGTGAGGGACGATACAAGCGCATGAGGTGCGTAATGTTTACTATGGAAACTTCTAAAAAGCGGTCTACGAGGGGCTTTTTCAAAACTCTAGGAACTGCCCTACTGGCATTGAGCTTCGTTAGTTCTCTCAGTCAGTTGCCAGCAAAGGCAGACAACAATGGTCTCAATAAAATGGAAATGGCAGGCACCGTTTCGGAATCTCTGGTGACGCCGGATGAGTTGATTGTGGAAATCAATCCAGCAGTCGTTGCCTACAATGTCTTGGCCGGAATGAAGGCAAAATCCTGGACTCCCATCACGTACCAAGCCTGGCTTGTCAAATTTAACAGCCACTCGGACTTAATTGCGGCAATACCATTTCTGCGAAACCACGATGATATCTATAGCTTCGGTAGAAATTTTAAGCTCACTCAGTGCAGCAGCAGCATAAATTATTTGAATAACACTATCAACGGTGTCGGCGGCAATGGGCTTGTCGATTTGCCGACTGATCCTCATTTCCCATCCGAATGGCATATGGCCGCAGTCAAATGCGCGAGCAATCAACCAAAAGAGACAACCACGTCATTCAATGGAGTTGTAATTCTGGATAATGGCATGGCTAACAAATCTTCCAATCCAGATACGCAAATAATGATGGACAACTATGATGTTCATGGCGGTGGTTGGAATTCCAGTTTTGACTCCACTGCGAAGCATGGCACCATGCTTGCTACTACTCTGGGCGCAAAATGGAATAATATCGCCACTGCCGGTATTCAAAGGACTCCCAGAACCTGGTCCGTGCGTCTGACGCAATTCGGTCAGGGACAAATCACTGAGGCAGATCTTCTTCAAGGTCTGATGTGGACACGAGCTCAAGTAGGAAACACTTCTGGTTATCCGATGGCGACAGCTGTTCCACTCAATGTGAGACCGCCATATTCGTTGTCCAGTATTAAGTATCATCCTGCCTTCCATGCAATCTGCAAAAACATGTACCAAAACTTCAGCGGATTGACATACGTTGCCGCCGGCAACGATGGCATGTATGACAATAATCCACGAGTTCCTTATCTCAATATAGTTGGCGCTTGCGATAAAGAAGGAAAAATTCTTCCTTCCTCAAATCGCGGACAATGCCTCACGCTTCTTGCTCCAGGAAAAGATATCGTCTGCACCGACCACGCAGGTAATGTGGTATCAGGC
>DTSE01000284.1 GCA_012965515.1 Candidatus Melainabacteria bacterium
ACCCTTACAGTAGCGCCCAGAACGGCTGTTTAGCCTTGACGAGCGGAGCCATAGTTGGCAGAATACACCCTCGCACTTTGCGATTAGACCGCAGACAGCACGGTGCCTTGCGTGAGCGGGGCTTAATTATTGGATGGGAAGCTATTCAAAGCCGGCTTGAGGTCACAAATTCGACATAGCGCACGGCTAAACCCGTACGTTTTTCGATACAGGGGGAATACCCTCTGCTTGTGATCCCGCGGAAATATCCCTGGGATTTTTTCCATTTCTGGGGAGTTTCAAGAAGTTGCGTTGCACTTGTCCTTCTAGTTGTTAGCAGATTAGAAGGATCGAATAAGGAGGCGCTAATGGCCACCAAGGCACGCAAGCAGGAAATCGTCGGAGAACTCAAAGAGTTCTTCAAAGACGGCAAAGTGGCGATTGTCACCGACTTGAGCGGATTGACAGTTGCTGAAATCACAGCATTTCGCAGAAAGCTAGATACGACCAACGCTAAGTGCCGTATTGCAAAGAACACTCTCATTAAGATCGCTACCGATACTAGTGAGTTCGCTGCAATCGAAAAACTGGCAAAAGGTCCGTCCGCAATCGTTATCGGTTACGACGATCCGGCTGCACCTGCGAAAACAGTTGTCGAATACCTAAAAGCTCTCAAAAAGGGCCAGGTACGCGGCGGCGTGATTGAAGGCAATGCTCTTACTTCTGACGAAGTTAAGGGTCTCGCCGAATTGCCCAGCAAAGAACAATTGTTGTCATCGATTATGGGTGGACTCGATTCCGGTGCCAGAGGCATTGCCGGACTCCTGGAAGCCGTTATTCGCGACATTGCTGTTCTGGCTGAAGAAGTCGCTAAGAAGAATAACAACGCCGCCTAGGCATTGGGTTCTGAACTATTAACTGCTGAAGACATAAGTTAGAGGAGTAATTTAAAAATGGCTACGAAACTTTCCGTAGACGATCTGTTGGAACAAATCGGATCGCTCACCCTTTTGGAAGCTGCTGATCTGAAGAAGAAAATGGAAGAGAAGTTCGGCGTAACTGCTGCTGCTCCCGTTGCTTTCGCTGCTGCCGGTCCGGCTGCTGGCGGTGGCGCTGCTGCTGCAGAAGAGAAGACCGAATTTGACGTTGTTCTTACTTCCGTCGGCGATAAGAAGATTGAAGTCCTCAAGCTCGTACGCGAACTCACCGGCCTTGGCTTGAAAGAAGCTAAGGACCTCGTTGATGCCGCTCCGAAGCCTTTGAAGGAAAAGGTCAAGAAGGAAGAAGCAGACCAGATGAAAGAAAAGCTGGAAGCTGCTGGCGCCAAGGTAGAAATCAAGTAGACTCATCATGCGCTAATCTGGGAGTAGCAACTCCCTTACGAGGCATGCAAGTCATTTCCACCTATTCACTAGTTAAGACTGCGCGGAAGCGTTTGATTGTGGACAGCGCAAGCTGGCAATCGGCCCTCCGCGCAGTTCTTCTATGAGACCTAAACATGAAGTGTCCAGGCTGCGGGTTATATCACCCAAATCAATATGAACGTTGCGTCTCTTGCGGAGCGTCTTTCAAGGAAGGCGGCAACGAGAACTTCGAAGATGACGCAAACGCGAACGGCGGTGATAGAGCTGCTGCTGTAAATACGATGGAGCGACCGCGCGGTCATTCAAACGGCGACGTTGATGAACTTGCGTACGATGAAGAGAAGCACCCCCATCATCAAAGGCGCTCTAAGAAACTTGGAATCAGCATGCAAAGCCGCTTGCCGACGATGGTCGGAGCGCTGACTGCGGTAACTGTTCTTCTGGTTTCTGCCGGTGCGACAATTTTCTTTTTGACCAAAACTCCAGATGACGAGCGGCTTTTCGTAAAAGGCAAAAAAGAACTCGCCAATGGACAATACGCATTTGCGGTCAGCACTCTCGAACAAGCGGCTGCTTTGCGCACCAAAGATCCACGTGTGTTTCTTGCACTGGCACGTGCCTATGTAGGCGTCGACCAAGTGGACAAGGCCCACGATGCTATAAGTCAGGCTCAACAGTTAGGTTCTGGTGTTGTTGAAGAACCGCAATTGGCATCGGATCTCGCCAACTATTATCGCCAGCGCGGTAAATATGAAAAGGCGTTGGATTTACTTCGTCCGCTGGCGAAGAACAATATTCCTGGCAAGAAAGCTGAACTAGCAGATCTTGATGCTATGTACGGTGATGAAGCATTGCGCACCGGCAAACTCGATCTGGCATTGCGCTGCTGGGAAGAGGTTAGAGACCTGCGTGAAGGCTCGCGATTCAGCGAATCGGAAGCGCGACTTGCGACTATCTATCAAAAGATGGCATCTAGCTTCGCATCGAAGAACGACGATCAAAAAGCACTTAGCTATTTGAGCAAACTCAATGCAATCGCGCAGAACGCGAAGAATTACGAGATGGCGTCGGACCTCTACGAGAAGAACGAGAAGCTCGATCTAGCAATTGATCAAATGCGCTTGGCGATCAAGTATTCAACTCACAATCCAGTGTATGAACGTAAGCTGGCATCGCTTTTGACGCGCCGAGGCAAGGAATTGCTTGATGCTGGAGATACTGATGATTTTGATGCGTGTATGCCTCCAGGACTTGGATCACCATTAGCAGATTTGGGTATTTATGGTGGTATGAACAACTGTGGAACACTTAATCCTAATCATCCTTTAGGATGCATAGATCAATCAGCTTGCAACTATGATGAAAATGCTAATTTAGATGATGGCAGTTGTTGGTATGCTGAGGAAAACTTTGATTGTGATGGTAATTGTTTAGTGGAAATTGATTGTAATGAAGAATGTGGTGGTGATGCTGTTGTTGATGAGTGTGGAGAATGCGAAGGAGATAATTCTACCTGTTTAGACTGTGCAGATGTACCAAATGGTAATTCGGTTTTAGATAACTGTGGAATATGTGATGATAACCCATTGAATGACTGTGTCCAGGATTGTTTAGATGAGTGGGGTGGTGATGCTTAT
>DTSE01000285.1:0-998 GCA_012965515.1 Candidatus Melainabacteria bacterium
GCTGTCAAAGAATTACCCATTGACGGACTCGTTGCCAAAGGCAGCGAATCCGGAGGCATAACTTCCGAAACTACCGCATACATTCTGCTTCAGGAAATCCGAAAAGTTACAACGTTGCCGGTCTGGGTTCAGGGCGGCATCGGTCTTTATTCGGCAGCCGCCTGTTATGCAGCCGGCGCGCAAGGTGTCGTGCTGGATGGGCAATTGCTGCTCGCTCGCGAATCGGCATTGCCCACCGAGCTGAAACAACGCATTGCCACCATGGATGGTACCGAAATCTCCAGCTTGCCTGCTGAAGGCGGCAAGAAAGTAAGATTCTACGCCCGCCAGGGTCATCCGCTCGCTGAGGAGCATTCGCTAGTTACCTCCCTGTCGAATCTGAGTCACTATTTGCCTGCACCCGGTCAAAAGCGTGATGAAAACGCTCCGGAACTCAAGCGCGAAGACGTCGTTCTTGCTATCGGTCAAGAAATTGCCCTCGCCAAAGGGCTCGCCGAGAAGTATGTTTCCACAGCCGGAATTATCGAAGCGATCAAAGAATCAGCAGCTCGATTGAGCGCACTGGCCGCAGAACAAGGGGCACTGAAGCCCAACGGAGCACTGGCCGAGTCGCACAAAACACAGTACCCGATTGTCCAGGGCGCTATGACGCGCGTCAGCGATACAGCCGAGTTCGCGCTGAAAGTCGCAGAAGGCGGTGGTCTTCCCTTCCTTGCCTTGGCCCTCATGCGCGGCGACGAAGCGGAAGCGCTGGTTGCAAAAACCAAAGAATTGCTGGGCGACAAACCCTGGGGTGTCGGGGTTTTGGGCTTCGTTCCGCAGGAATTGAGACAAGAACAATTTGCAGTTATCAATCGCCACAAACCGCCATTTGCCCTGATCGCAGGCGGCCGACCGGACCAGGCGAAATCGCTCGAAGACACGGGCATCGCCACCTACTTGCACGTTCCGTCCCCGATTTTGCTCTCCTCTTTCATTGAAATGGGCGCTCGCCGCTT
>DTSE01000285.1:1008-2961 GCA_012965515.1 Candidatus Melainabacteria bacterium
CATCTTCGAAGGCAGAGAATGCGGAGGTCACGTCGGTCCGCGCTCCAGCTTCGTGCTGTGGGAACAAATGGTAGAAATTCTCAGCACGGTTCAATTGCCGAAAGCCGAGATTGCCAAATTGCACATTCTCATGGCCGGCGGCATTCACGATGGTCTCTCAGCGGCGATGGTGGCAGCAATGACGGCGCCTCTCACCGAACGCGGCATGAAAGTCGGAGTTCTCATCGGCACTGCCTATCTCTTCACGAAAGAAGCGGTCGAAACCGGCGCCATCGTCGAGAAGTTCCAGGAAGCAGCGCTTGCCTGCAACGAAACTGTTCTTCTCGAAACCGGACCCGGTCACGCTATTCGTTGCATCAATTCGCCTTACAAACGCATTTTCGATGACAAACGAGTGGAGCTGGTTTTAGCGAATAAGACCAAAGACGAAGTCCGCGAAGAACTAGAGCTGATGAACCTTGGCAGACTGCGTATCGCCAGCAAAGGCGTAACGCGTCCAAGCGAGAAAACGGTCACCCGCCAGTTGCTTCTTACTGAGATTCAGAGCGAAAGCCCCGATGAGAATGCCTCCGAAGGCGCCAGTAAAGATGCCAACACCGGCAAGAAGCTGGTCGAAGTTTCCAAAGACGAGCAGTGGGAAGACGGCATGTACATGATCGGTCAGGTCGCCTCGATGCACGAGCGCGTTTTGACGATCGAAGAATTGCACCAGTCTGTTTCACAAGGCTGCCTGGAAGTTTTGAAGCAAGTAAGTGAAACGGCAGAACCGCAATCGAGTGCTGATGTTTCCGCCACCACGCACGGTTTTGCAGCAGAACATACAGTGAACTTGACCGTCGGTGAGAATCCCAGACCACGCCGCGACGGCTGGGACAATATCGCTATTGTCGGCATGTCATGCATGTTCCCGAAAGCCAACGACCTTTCGCAATACTGGAATAACATCCTCAACAAAGTAGACGCCATTGAAGAAGTGCCCATCGAACAATGGGATTGGCGCAACTACTACAATGAAGATCCGCTCGCGCGCGACAAAATCTACTCCAAGTGGGGTGGTTTCCTTCAACCCATCACTTTCGATCCGACTAAGTACGGCATTCCGCCAAGCAGTTTGAATTCGATCGACCCGATGCAACTGATGTTGCTTGAAATCACCGATCGCGCTCTCGAAGATGCCGGCTACAAAAACCGCGCCTTTGGAAGAAAGAAAACATCGGTAATTCTCGCCAACGCCGGACACGGTCCTGTCACTGCACTGATGTCGCTGCGCTCGATGCTGGGTTGGAAACTCGCTCATCTCGATGAGAAAGCGAAAAATCAAATCGCGGACATCTTGCCAGAATGGACTGAAGATTCTTTCGCCGGTTATCTCGGCAACGTTGCAGCCGGTCGCGTGGCCAACCGCTTCGATCTAGGCGGAGTCAATTTCTCCATCGACGCAGCTTGCGCTTCCTCTCTGGCAGCACTCTACACATCCGTGCAGGAGTTGCGCTCCGGAACCAGCGATGTAGTATTCCTTACCGCAGTCGACACGCACAATCAGCCGGGCGACTATCTCAGCTTCAGCAAGACACATGCATTCTCCAAGCAGGGAAGATGCCGCACCTTCGACGCCACTGCCGATGGTATCGTCATCAGCGAAGGCGTTGCCATGCTCGTGCTCAAACGACTGGAAGATGCAGAGCGCGACGGCGACAGAATCTACGCTCTCATCAAGGGCGTGGGCGGCTCCAGTGACGGACGCGACTTGAGTTTGACAGCACCCAGACCGGAAGGTCAAATGTTGGCTCTCAAGCGTGCCTACGAAGATGCAGGCATCAATCCAGCGACTGTCGGACTGGTCGAAGCGCACGGCACAGGAACCGTAGCCGGAGACAGGGCCGAGATTGAAGCGCTAAAACAAGTGTTCGAACGCTCCGGCGCCGAAAAACGCAATTGAGCAGTCGGTTCCGT
>DTSE01000286.1 GCA_012965515.1 Candidatus Melainabacteria bacterium
CGTCCTGGTACCTATGTCAAACTCGAAGACACCATCAGCTTCCCAGAGCGTTTGGTGGAACATCAACGTGGCAAATTCGTATGCCACACGCTCACCGGTGCCGGCTGCCAAAATTTCACAAGCACCGGATAAAGCGTGACCAAGGCAGATGGTGTTAACCTTCGCCTCGATTTGAGACATGATTGCGATGATAGCGTCAGCGTTGTAGCCGTTGCCGCCGGAAGAATTGATATACAGATTGATCGGTTTTGTCGGATCGCTCTGATTCAATTTCAGGATGCGACGAATTACCGGTAGCGCCACTTCGTTTTCCAACCGGCCGAAGACAAAAATGTCTCGATTACTCGGTTTTGGAGCCGCAGGCGTTTGCGGTTTTTCGTTTGTAGCTTCCTGATTCTTCTTTTTCATGCAAGTATTCGAACTATGCCTTTTCTTTGTCTTTGGTTTCTTTGTCGTTCTTGATGGCTTCTTCGATGGTGCCGACCATGTAGAACGATTGTTCGTACATGTCGTCCAATTCGCCGCTCAAGATCATCTTGAAGCCCTTGACGGTGTCTTCGAGTTTGACATAGGTACCAGGACGTCCGGTGAAGATTTCGGCTACGTTGAACGGTTGGCTCAAGAAGCGTTGGATCTTACGTGCACGCGATACGGTGACTTTATCTTCTGCAGACAATTCGTCCATACCGAGAATCGCGATGATGTCTTGCAAGTCTTTGTATTTTTGCAGTGTTTGTTGAACGCCGCGGGCGACATCGTAGTGCTCTTGCCCGACTACGTCCGGCTTGAGAGCGGTGGAGGTAGATGCCAGCGGATCTACTGCAGGGTAGATACCGAGTTCTGCGATTTGACGTGAAAGAACTGTGGTTGCATCCAGGTGAGCAAACGCAGTTGCCGGCGCCGGATCGGTCAAGTCATCTGCAGGTACGTAGATGGCTTGTACTGAGGTTACGGAACCTGCTTTGGTCGAGGTGATGCGCTCTTGCAGTGCGCCCATCTCTTGCGCCAATGTCGGTTGATATCCTACGGCTGAAGGCATACGTCCGAGCAGCGCGGATACTTCAGAACCAGCTTGGGTGAAGCGGAAGATGTTGTCTACGAAGAGCAACACGTCTGTCTTGTTGACGTCGCGGAAGTATTCGGCAACCGTGAGAGCCGAGAGACCAACGCGCATTCTGGCGCCCGGTGGCTCGTTCATCTGACCGTAAATCAGGGCGACTTTGTCCAACACGCCTGAATCTTTCATTTCGTGCCAGAGGTCGTTTCCTTCGCGGGTACGTTCGCCTACGCCTGCGAATACCGAGAATCCACCGTGGTTTTTGGCGACGTTGTGGATGAGTTCTTGGATGATAACTGTCTTGCCTACGCCGGCTCCGCCGAAGAGACCGACCTTACCGCCTTTGATATAAGGCTCGAGGAGGTCAACGACCTTGATACCGGTTTCAAAAATGATTGTGTCTGTTTGCAGTTGTGTAAGGTCGGGAGCTGGACGGTGAATCGGCCATCTTTCTTCTGTGTCCACAGGACCAGATTCGTCTACCGGCTCGCCGACGACGTTCATGATGCGACCGAGAGTGGCTTTCCCTACAGGAACCGAGATCGGCTTTTTGGTATCGGTGGCGACCATGCCGCGAGTCATGCCGTCGGTAGAGCTCATTGCTACTGTGCGGACTCTATTGTCGCCGAGCATCTGCTGCACTTCGCAGATAACCTTGTAATCGTCTCCAGCGGGGTTTTTGCCGCCGATTTCAAGGGCGTGATAGATCTCGGGCAAGTGTCCGCTCGAGAATTCGACGTCCACGACTGGTCCGATGACCTGAACTACTTTGCCCTGTGTTGCTTCAAGAACTGCGCTCATGTGCACTCCAGATGAGAATTTCCAAATACTTGTCTATAAAGGCTTTTACGAGAAGCCTGAGTTTACCTGCTAAGGATAAAGGCTAAAGGCTCGATAGGAGGGCTCGTTTATGTTACTTTCAGTATGATCGACACTTAGTGTCCCCTCATAAATCATTCGTGGACTCTCGTAAATCAGCGGCTCGAATAAAAAGGCTTCATAAAAGAAACATCGCGCGACGCATTTTGCGCGATGTCGGCGCAGTCGCTGTCCTTGTGCTCATGGGCACTTTCGGGTTTATGCTCATTGAACATTGGCGCATTCTTGACGCTTTGTTCATGACTGTAATCACGCTCACGACTGTCGGTTATGGCGAAGTCAGACCGCTGACCGACGCCGGAAAAATCTTCGCAATGTTTGTAATCTTTGCCGGTGCCTCCACAGTCGTGTATGTGCTTGGAGACATGGTAGAACTGTTCGTTAGTTTCAATTTCGAGCTCAGGCGCATGAAAGACCAGATTGCCAAACTTACAGGCCATTACATCGTTTGCGGCTGGGGGCGAACAGGTCAAGAAGTGACGGATCACTTCATGGTCAAGAAAATACCGTTCGTTGTTGTCGAGTCCGATCCGGTGTTGGCGCGGCGTGCGCGTGATGCTGAACTGCTTGTCATCGAGGGGGACGCCACTTCCGACGACATCCTCTTGCAGGCACAAATCAAGAAAGCGGCAGGTGTTATATGCGGTCTACCCGATGACGCAGCTAATACATTTATTGTGTTGTCGGCGAAGGAACTCAACGCCAACGTTACGATCGTGTCAAGAGCTGCTAATCCCGGCTCTGAATCGAAGCTCCGGCGGGCTGGCGCAAACATGGTGATTTCGCCATATGTAATTGCCGGACGAAGGATGGCTACCGCGGTTACACATCCGCTTGTAACTGAATTTCTCGACGTTGTAATGCACGCTCCCGAGTACGACCTGCGCATCGACCAGGTCAATCTGAGCGAGAATTGCGTGCTTGTCGGCAAATCTTTAAAGGATGCAAATATAAAACAACAGTCTGGGGCGATGATCTTGGCGCTAAATCAAAGTGGTAAGCTGATAACCAATCCGCT
>DTSE01000287.1 GCA_012965515.1 Candidatus Melainabacteria bacterium
CAGTTATCCATATCTCTGGCAGTATTGCTTGAAACCGGATGTTTCCTTGTCCGAAAAGGTCTTGCTCATTTGCAGCAAGCACAGCGAGCTGGTCGCACAAGGTGGGTTGCTCCGCGTTGGGACGATGTACAGCATTGATGAGTTAGCGGAATGGCTGACGCATGGAGGAAAAATCGCTAAGAAGGGTGTTTTGATCGTGCAGGAGGGCGGCATTCGTACAGACAAAGCGGCGGTAGCCAATTTCAAAGCGATGGCGCACCGGCAGGCGGCTGCCGACCTCGCGAATCAGAAGCCTGTCGATTGGGATAAGACGGTTTTGAAAGACATCGTCAACTACGTTCAATCACACGGCGGCAAAATGTGCTTCTGCTACATACCTGTCGGATCCGTAATGGCGAAGCCACTTTCGACCGACCTGCGAAAACAAGAGATCAAAGATTTCGAAAGGGTCGCGAAGCAGTGGGGCTGCAAATACTACCATCCGAACTTCACACCAGAAGGCGATGAAGACTTTCCGGACCTGATGCATTTGAGCGAGCCTAAATCGCACCTGTACACTAAAGCCTTGGCAGAAGCTTATCTTGCCGATCCGCCTTAGGGTTTCAACTTGTCATTCACGAAAAGTTTCGACGCCTTGTCCTCTTCGACCAGCTTCCAGTCAGGGTTTTTCGCCAGCTCGCCAGCGAGCAAACTGTTGCTCGGCATAATCACCCAATACAGATGGTATTTTTCGAAAACCTTTTCGTAGCCGGGCAGCGCTCGTGAAACGCTGGCGTACTCGAGATAAAAGGGCTCTGGAAAGAAATCAGCGCGATCATCCATGAAGACGCGCTTGCCGGTTTTGTATCTCAGGTAACCGCCCCAGTTGTCGTAATTGAAACCATTTGCCGGATCTAGATTGTTTTTGATCACATAGTCCAAAGTCTTCATCGGTTTATCTTTTGGATTGAAACCAGAATTCAGTATTTGATTGCCGGCGACGCTTCCACCCATGAGTGCTGCGACAACGAGGAAGAGCGAAAACAAGATTGGAACGACGTGCATTTTGCACTGCAATTCTTGCGCTTCAAAATCATTGAAAGATTTGCGCACTCGTGTGATGACCTTTTGCAGCGCATTCGGATTTGCTGTTTGGAAACTGCCGAAATACTTGATGTGTCCGAGAAGTTCTCCGATAGCCGGAAGGGACACTATGGCGAAGAGGGGCATATTGCGTTTTGCCTGCAATGCCATATGCGCGAACAGTATGACGGTGAGAAACCTGGGAAGGCTGATGTTTTTCGCCGCCCGGAAAAGACCAATCAGTAATCCCGCCAAAAGAATTTCCAGGCAGATCGAATGGAGATCACCATGGAAAGCGGGCGATTGGAACTCGTCGGTCTGTGAGACGACGGCAGTTTTCGTTTTCAAATAAGCATAGATGTATTGATGCAGTTCAATACCGTAGGGATTGAGTAGCGTCACGGCAGCAAGCGCGACGATAAGCAAAAACAGCGGCTTGAGTCTCTGGAAATTCTGATGTGCTGCCTGCGAATCTGAATTGAAGAAGCTTTCGAAGAGAGCAGACAGAAGGTATACACCGGCAATGCCAATTCCCAGAGCAAATGCCGGGTGCATATTGGTCCACAGGATCATCGTCGGAATCAGCCAGACGCACAGCCTCTTAAAATCAATGCGGCCGCGATAGAAGTCTTCTAGCTTCGTGGAGAATATGTATACGCCCCAGAAATTGAGCAGGTGGGGGCGCGCCAGAAAGTGCATTGCCGAGAGCAGTGAGCCGACAACGACAAAGAACAAACTTGGGAAAACCGGCACTCCATCCCGGCGCATACGGTCGTAAACGGCGAGGAAGAGTGCACTGATCGTCACGCTGCAAGCGACCGCCAAAAGGTTCAATCCACCGGCTTTGACGAGAAGAGCCATGAACACATCTGTGAGCCACTGGTAAGCGACCCATGGCCTATCCGCGTGCGATGACGTAAGGATGTCGCTATGAGGAATCGAGCCAGTGTCCAGGATGTGCATGCCGGTGACAATGTGCCAGCCGGTAGAGCCATCTCCGAAGAGGAAATTCGGCAGCATGAAAAGCGTCAAGCTGGCCAGGAAGATGAAGAGCATGTCTCCGGCATCAGGCAGCGGAGATTTCTGCGCGCCGGTTGATTCGGACTGCCAGTCGCTGTCCGCGGTATTAGCCTGCGAGTCTGGTTGGGAATTCGATTGTTGATTCAATTCAGCCTTCGGCTCGTTTGTTGAATCAGTCAATGAGTTTCTCGCCTTTTAACTACAAGACTAAGAGAAAGACTGTGTATTCAACCAGCCGCGAACTTGCAAGGACTCGGCCATTTTGCACATGCCGGTCAGTTCGTCATACATGGCTACTGCCAATTGGTGCATTGAAATTTGTCCACTGGAGAGCAGGTATTCGCCGACTTGGAGCGATTGCATCTGCGTATCGGTCACATAGCCTGCGCTCAAGACCAGCTCTTTGAGTGGGATTTCCGGCGCAATTGCCATTTGGTTCTTGAGAGCCTGCACTTCTGCAGGACCGATGACACGGCATGCTTTGAGCATGTCGATAAGCATAGGCAGCTTTTCTTCCATCGGAACTGTAATGGCTTGCTGCGGTTTTGCCGGAACGGCTTCGTGCGCGGCTGCAGCGGCTACTGGTACGACTTCCGGCTCGAGAGAGCCATCTTCTCCGATAGCCTTTTGCTCGATGAGCCAAGTTCTTACAGCAACGAGGTCGTGACTAAGACGCAGTCTCGGCTTTCTCAGGATATAGCCGGCATCGAGCAGGCGGTAGTACTCGTCGCGTTTGTCGCGAGCCGACGAGACGCGTTGGAAATTTCTGATCGCCCTTAAGTAACCGGAGAGAACTGCGGTTTGCGATACGTCGCAAGAGAGGCCAAGCAATGGGTAAAGGCTGGTGGCGTTCTTCTCGCCATCGGTG
>DTSE01000288.1:0-26129 GCA_012965515.1 Candidatus Melainabacteria bacterium
GCCGGCAAGAGTGGTCGCATTTGTTTAGACAAGGAAGATCACAAAGCAAGTTCAAAAACTAAAGAAGGGACTCGCTTGCGGCTCATCCCCTCTTTTGATTTGTTTCGGCAACTAACCGTCGGTGATTGGTTAATCTTTCTCGGGACGCTACGAGTCCAACGGTCAGTAAATTCAGAATAGCGTCAAGAGATAATCGTTCGCTCTAGGGTTAACCCTGAAGTCTTCTTACTGAAAACCTCAATAAGATGAAAAATGAGCGAGAACGATCATATTTTCCCGAGAGCTTCCGATAATTTGTTTGCACTATGGGTGATACCAGAGTTTCTAGAAAAACTATTTGAGAAGTCCTCTAGACCTATTTGAAATCGAGAACAAAAGTGAAATCAGCTGGAGCAGTTGCCAGCGGAGGTCTGGTTTTCCAGAGATAAACAACAGCTCGTGCGGGAAGTTGTTTTATCGTCAGTTTGTCGATCTCGTCCATAGCAGGGCTCATGTTGTTGCAGCCGCCGGGGTATTTTGAACTGTCTCCAGCGTGTATGTACTGTTTGATCTCAATTGGATAATTGCCTTTGAATGCGTTTTCAACGTTCATTGAATACTGAGGCGAAAGGAAGAGAAATCCGTATCCGAAATCTCTGGCATTGTAAGCAACCAAACCGAAGCGCATGTTTTGATCCGTGCTTTCCAACTTGTTGTTCATCGACTTAAGCTTGCCATTAAATGCGGTGACATCATAAATAGCTTGAGCCATTCTCTTGCGCGGCCAGTATCGGAGCTCCTGAGGTGTCCAGGTATATGGGAAGTCGAGATTATTCAGATCGTCTTCGGTGATCTGTTCTTGATTCCAAATTTTGGCGGTCCAGGGATTGGCGGCCACCAAAAGATAGGGGTTGAGAATAAACCTGGATTCTTCAGAAGGTCCTTCGATGCTGCGCTGACCCTCACCCCATATGTACTGGCCTGCCATACCCCACCACGGTTTGCCGTCAACCATTTCATCAAAGACAGCGGAAGTCGGTGTGTAAGGGCTATTGACCAGGGAGTTAACTGACATGACTGCGTTAATGCGCTGCTTGAGCACATCTTCACGAGAAAGATAATTGAAGTGCTGAGTTCGATTTAGAGTAAGCGCTGAGCCGTCGGGCATGACCGCAAGCGGTCCGACCTTAAGTGAATTGGTGCTGGCGCGTGCGCATTGGTCGATTGAGCTGTAGAAGAAAAACATCGATGTGAGCGCAAGAACAATAGACCAGTTGAGTGGTCTAGATCTCAAATTCACGACTGGGAGCCCAAAGCGATTCAATGATCGCAAAGAAGACTTTAGCGAACCGCCATCTGATAATGCACGGTGAAACTACTGTGAATTCTGGCATTTCCGCCTGTCTTGACCACTGCGTCCGTACTTACGGAAGCAAAGTGACCTTCTTTATGAACGGCAGAAACCGAAGTCGTAGCCTTCTGAATGTTGGCCCATTTATACATGCGGAAAACATTGTCATACCAGTCAATAACTTGATTCTGAGGCTCTTCGGCTTCGAAAGTCATTGAGTAGCGCGGACCGCCTTTAGCGCTTTGCTCTACCGTGCCGGTGACAAATTTTGCCTTTCCTGTGAAAGACGGAAGATCAGGAAGGTCGACCTTGTCTTTCAATTGATCGAGCTTGTGAGTCTCCTCTTGACCAATCTGGTATGGCTTGGTGCGATAGACCGATGGAGTGTTCTGGGCATTTGACATCTGTTGTCCGGCTGCCAGGAAGGAGAGCAAAAGAGCAGAGGCAATAAGAAGACTCCAAGCTCGTTTTGGCTTGCTTGTTTCTACA
This sequence comes from Candidatus Melainabacteria bacterium, assembly GCA_012965515.1. GTDB lineage: Bacteria > Cyanobacteriota > Vampirovibrionia > Obscuribacterales > Obscuribacteraceae > QKMZ01. The sequence continues at coordinate 1,820 of DTSE01000288.1, forward strand.
GACACGACACTATCCTCCGCTCAAAGTCATATGAGTACCGCAATATTGAGTAGGCAAAAAGACGCACTACATATAAAGAAGTGCCCACCCAATTAGAATCTTACACGATTCAAGAGGGTGGGCGCTTTATCTATCGGGCGATTGGGTCAAGCCCAATCAGTCCAGTTGGTTTTCGTTCTAGTTAGGTTTGCAGAACTCACCACCACCGGTTGTCTCGTTGCGGAACGAGAGTTCGCCGAGGAAGTTATGAGCACCACAACTTGGTTTCCATTCAACGATGTCAGTCGAGCTGAAATCGGTACCTTTGAACTGGGTGTACGGTTGGTCGTGAATACCAGTGTCACCCTTTCCGTTACCAGCCATTCCATCCTTGGAGTTAATGTCATAGTTACGGATCTGAGTATCCGGTGTGGAAGCGCATGTAGGATGCGTTCCTTCAGCTTTGATATTGAACGGATCTTCTGCGCCTGCATGTGTCTTCGGCACTGTAGGCTGCATGGCGAGTTTATTGCTGCCTTGCGGCAAGAAGATAAACATCGTAGCGCCCGGAGGAAGATCTTGGCTCTTCATCAAAGCTTCGACTTCAGCACGGTCAACGGTAGGGAGAATTTCCTTTGCACGTTGATGGATCATTCCGATGACATCATTGCAGGAACCAGAGAACTGGCCGCCCTTCATGGTGTGCATCAAGAGTTCGTACGGGCTTCCAACATTGGCGAACTGGACATCAACAGCAGGAGTGTTGTATGCCTTGTTCGGAGTTTCTCTCGGACGGTCATACACCTTCATACCGGCTTTCTTGTCGCCTGCGACGGTGACGTTACGTGCGCAACGAGCACCAGATCCGAAAGCTTCAACAACTCTGGCTTTGAGGTATTCGATACCGTTCATGCCTTGGGCCATGTTTCCACCGCCGCCGCCACCACCGATACCGCGTTTGTAGTTGACCGATGCGTCAGTAACGAATCCACTACCACCGTCGTTGCTAGCGCGGCAGAACAGGTCTGCTGCAGAAGCGCCGTCGGAATCAGAAGCGAAGTTGTTTTGATCGCATGTTCCGCTGCGTCCACCTTGTTGCAACAAAGAGATCACTTGACCCTTGGTTGCGAATTGGTCGGGAGCAGGAGATGGGCTGTTGGTTCTGATCGAAGTCATCTGACCGAGTTCGCCTTGGGTTCCACCAAAGCCAGGGGGATGAGCTGAGACCAAACCACCGAGTTCGTCTCTTTGGGGCGGTCCGGGATCATTTCTCAAGGAAGAATTGATCGTTGCTACATATGCTTGATATTGAGCAAGAAGACCGGCACCATTTCTGTCAGTAAACAGTTTGCCGTCGGACGCATAGGATGTGGGTCCGGAGCCGCCTGTTCCATTCCAGAATTCGTTGTTGAAAATGCTTGTGCCGCCGTTTACATCTTGTCCGGATACAGGAACTGCACCAGGCAAGTTGGCTGCCGAAACATAGTTCAAGATTCTTACGTAGCCACGCGGAATGCAGGCTTCGTATTCAGCGTTCAAGGAGCCTACGACTGCGCATGCTACTGCACCACCGAAGTTGCCTTGACCCTTGTTTGTATTTTGAGACTGCGATTGAGTCTTCCAGGAATTGGGGGGAGCGTATCCAATAGCTGTTGCACAATTGTCGAATTGACCAAGGTGCACCAAGTGGGCTCTGTCTTGAGGACCTACAGCAGCACCAAGAATCGCTTTATCAAGGTAATTGCTGAGAGTCATGTTTTTGTCATAGGCTCTAATGAAGTTGTGTCCACTAGCGCTCGAGAAAGCGCCTTGCGGCCACGAGCCTTTCGACTTGATTTGAGCGGAGTTAACGGTGGTAGCAGTGTATAGATTGCTAACCGTCGGGTTGCCCATCATGTCGACAACTTGCTTGTTGATGTATACGTTGGTTTTCTGCATCCCATCGCCGTCTTGGGTGATCATCCAAGCCGGTTGAATGTTCATGCTCAATTTGACGTCCGAGGTCGGTCCCATCATTTTGACGTTCTGGGCTTTCGCCATGGTGTCAAAGTATCCGGGCAACATACCGCCGCCGTTCAATTGGGTTTGCAGGTTTCTACCGAGTGTTTCCAATTTGTCGATAACATCACCGGCTAGCTTGCTGGAAGCTGGTCCGATCGCTCTTGCGTTAAGAGCAACCAAGAGAGCTCTGCCTACTGCGCGGTTGTAAGCGAGCAGGTTGATTTGGCCGGAGTTGTTAGGAATACCGGTTGCGGTATCAACACCGAGACCATCAAATTCGTCGTTAGCGGGAGCATTGACGGTTGGTTCCATCAAAGCACGCTTAGCAACGTTCATGGCGCCGGCGTCGGTAGCGTTAGCAACTTCTCTTCCACCGCCCATGATTTTGGACAGGAAGAAGAAGCCGATTCCTAGAATGGCGATAAACAGTACGATGACTGCTACCAACCCTAACGTAGCTCCTCGTCGTCTACGTAATTTCATTGCTTTGTTCTCCTCCGAAGAAGGACCGGCAGCATGCCGATAAGGGTTTTGTAGTTGAGCCAGTCGATAGTTTGGATTGGTTTGGGGTTTTCGACTGACCCTGGTGAAATAGTAAAATCCTATTCATTATTGTCCGTTAATGTTGCCAAGCTGTCAAGGTTTCGTTGCTTCACAGGGCTCGCCGAATCAACAGGTGGTACTTTACGGGAACGACCGAAGACCGGCAACTGGCAATAGCTACATTAGCGCTACCTCATATTTCTTACCCAGAGAGCCAAGAAACAATATAAAATTAGCGCCAGTTAATGAATTTTTCTTAGGTTTTAATCTTGAGGGCGTATTTCTGCAGTTTTCTCTGGCGAGATTAACTCCAAACCGCTGCCTTATATAAAGGTATGCCCAGGCACCAGGTTAACGCCGCCTAATCTTAAATTCACCGCCAACCTCCAGCTAGAAGTTAAAGCGATATCGCTTTAACTTCTAAACCATCCTATGAAATTGACTGGTTGTCGTTGGTGCGCGCCTGGAGAGAAGCGGCGACCAGGCAGCCGGCAAGAAGCCAAAAGATGAAATGCACTTGCGGGCGGTAGAAAACGGTGTCGACCATTCCCATTGCGGCAATTCCGAAAAGTGCTGCGGCCATTCCGGCACAGAGCCAGCGCTCCCAACCGATTGTTTTGCTATAGAAGGCCAGGTGCGCGCGTCCGAGCAAGGAGACAAAAAACGCCGCAAAGACAATGAGTGCAACGATTCCGGACTCCACGGCAATTTCCAAAGGAACGCAATAAGTACCCAAGGCGTCGAAGCGGCTATTCATATACAAGCCGTAGGCGAGGCGAAATGCCCTATTGCCTGGACCGACGCCGAACCACCAATTGTCCTTAAACATTTCGAGAGACGATTGGTAAACGTGCAGGCGAAAAGCATTAGATGAATGTTGCCAACCGGCAAAAATCGACACAACGCGTTGCTGCATGCTCGGAACAAGAAAAACGCATGCTGCAGCGACAAGCGGCAATGCAACCGCCAAGCCAATTATCACGGGGCGAGCTTTCGGATACTTTGACCAACACCAACCTGATGAAATCAAAAATAGTGCGGCAAGGGCAGCAGCAATTCCCATGAATCCACCGCGACTTCCAGTCAAAACCGTCGCGGCAATCAGAATGAGCGTGGATGGTCCGGCAATCAAAGCGAAGATCCATTTTCTGCTCTCGATCGAACCAATAAACATTGAGCTTGCCATAGCGGCAAGTGGAATCAGATATCCGGCGAGCAAATTGGGATTTCCGAGAGTTGAGTAGATTCTTGTTGCCTGAGATTCGACAGAAGGATCTTCCCACGTAGCCAGAGGTGCAACGCCTATTTTATATTGATAGAGTCCGTACGTTGCTGCCACAAGACCTCCTCCTACAGCCGCAATCATCAAGATCAATCTGCGTTTGGGAGTATTTGCAACTGCTGAAAAAAGGAAATAGGTAGAGACATAGACGATCAATTTTGCAAGCCCAGGAAGACTGTCGCTGAAATAGCGCGATGCGCACGCTGCCACCAGATTGACGCCGAGAAAGAGGACTACGAGACTATCTACGGCAGATACTTGCCGTTTTTCCTTGCCGCCAAGCAGGCTTCCACTCATATATAGAATGAGGGACAGCAGAAAGACATAGGCCAACGTATCTTTCTCTGAGGCGAACTTAGGCAGCCAGAGGCTGAATATCGTCGCTGCAGTTATTACAAAGGAAATGAGCTGAAAAATACTGCCAAGCTTTTGCAGGTTGGCATTACCAATCTTTTGAATAGCCTGCGAAATCAGTCGATACGGCAAAGCGATGAGATTGGCTAGAAAGGACTCCTGAAGAGCATTCTTCAATCTATCGTCTTGCGGCTCAAGAGAAAGCTGGCGAGAAATCGAATCAAGCAAGTGTTGCATCGATCGAATTACTTCGCCGCCGGAGCAATTGGGCGAACGTCAACAACAACGCCCTGAACTCTGTATTTTTTCCACTCAAGTTCGATCTGATTGCCAACCTTAATCTTATTGCCGCGAATAACATATCCGTCGTCGGTTTCTTCCGCCTTGTCTTTGACGGTCACCGTGAAATCGTGTGCAATCGGATTGGCAGGATCATCAAATGAAACTGCCTTTTTGCCGTCGGGAGAAAGAAAAGCGACTTGTTTTGGCGTGTGTTCGACTTTCGTTATCGTCATCGGAGGTTTAACCGGTTGGTTGCGAATAGTGATCGCAGATGAATCTCCGACCTTAAATAGATTGAGATCCTTCGTTTTTAATCCAGTGATATATACATCTATCTCCACATCAGGCGTACCTGTGATCACCTGATTAACGCCTGCATGACCGGCTTTTGCCAAACCGAAACCTAGTCCGGCGGCGCCAAGCAAGGCTATAGCGGTGAAATCGATGAAATTGGCGCGAGCGCGAGGCAGGAGAGCCACTGTATATACCTCTTGGGAGATTCGGACACGGTCGTTTTGAGCAATTAAATCATACTGCGGGAAATACGAAGACCCTTGTCCAAAAGTGTCGGCAAACAGATACACACAAACACGCGGACCACACACCTCGGAGTCGACCATGCCCCCTTTCGAGAACATTACTAATTCAGCTGAGTTCGAGACCGTTGAAGAGTTCGCACAAGACGAAATCGATGGTTTGCAAGGTTTTCTAAGAACCGCCGCTAAACCGCTCGAGACCACCAATTCTTTTTCTATCAGCCACAAAAACCCGGAGCTTCACTCAGTAATGCAAGCAACAGAAATCATGAATGTCAGCCACAATGAATTGTCGGCATGCGCTATCGACGCATCTTTTCAACAAGCAAAAAATGAGCTTATCAATCATTGCCATTCGCGGCTGAAACTGAGCGGGTTGTCCGAGGAAGCCCTTATGGGTCTTCTCGAATCATTGAACGTTGATCCGAAAAACGGCGAATTCCCGCTTTTCGAGCACCTGGTCAAAACTTCCTTTGCATAAGCAAGTCTTCAGGAAGAACACTCAATAAGCTGGTGTTCTGGTTAGACTCGTCAATTAGCTCGGATATACTGAACTACTCCGGTATATTCAACTGCTCAAGCGTTTCGAGCATCTCTCTCTGGCTGGTTGTTGCCGTTCCTGATTTTCTAACCACAATACCTGCAGCAAGATTGCCCAGAGCTGTCGCTTCCACATAGCTAGCTCCGGAAACTAGAGCCAGTGCCATGGTGGCGACTACGGTATCACCAGCTCCGGTCACATCGAAAACATCGCTACGATTGAATACTGGCATTTCGGCATAATGCTTGCCTCTTTCGAACAAGGCCATGCCATCGGCACCACGGGTGATCAAAACTGCTTCGGCTCCAGTTTTTTCAAGCATATCTTTCCCGGCTTTCTCAACTGACGCAGAATCAATGCGATAACCCAAATAACTCTCAGTATCGGGTTGATTAGGCGTCAGCAATGTTGCGCCCTGGAAACGCCCGAAATCACCCTGAGCATCAACAATAAGCAAAATTCTTTCCTTTTCGGCCAGCGCCCGCAAAGATTTTATGACACCATCTGTGATGACACCTGCCTTATAGTCGGAAAGAATCACGGCTTTATATCCGACTACCGCTTCTTCGATTTGCTGAATCAAAATCTTCTCGATAATCGAGCTTATCGGATTATGCGAAATGCGATCGAGCCGCAAAAGCTGCTGCATCAAAGAATGCGACTTAGAGAGAATTCTAGTCTTTACTGTAGTCGGTCGGGTGATGTCTTTGACCAGACTGTGTTGAATGCGGTATCTGTCCAGCATATTCGAGAGTTTCTCAGAATACTCATCGGCACCGCAGACTCCAACCGCCATACACTCTCCTCCGAGAGCAACAACGTTGCTTGCGGTGTTGGCAGCACCACCGGGGATATGCACAGTGTCGACGTGTTCCAAAATTAGAACAGGAGCTTCGCGCGAAATTCTCTCCGGCTTTCCTTCCAGCAATTCATCAATAAGAAGGTCACCGACCACAGCGACTTTGCCGCCGGAAAGTCCGTGAATTCTCTTACGCAATGCCGACTTTGTCACAGCATTAGGGACAGTAATAGGGATTGTGCCGACGCCAATATCTACTGGATGCATCCGTTCTAGTTCCTTGAACATTTGTCGTGCCACCATATTGTCGGGATCAATTCCCAGAGCTAATTCAGTGGCTTTTTTAGCCTCATCAATATAGCGCAAATGCTGATAAAGCCTTGCTAGATGAAGTGCTTTTGATAGTGTGTCTTCTGGACTGGCGGCGTTTTTCAAAGCTTCACGAGACTGCTCCAGCTCCTTCTCTTCAGCCGGAGAACGCTTTTCTTTATCCTTAACTGGAGTTTGGTTCAAAAAATTCTCAACCTTGACATTCATCTGCGAGTCCGTTTTCTCAGGCTGAGTTTGATATTCCGACTTTCTTAACTGGAAAAACTGCTTCAAGCCCAGGGGAATGCCTAAGCCGGCATTTGCCGCCTGGTCCAGCTGGCGCTGGTTTGACCAGGTAAACTCGCGCACGGGCAGGTTGGTCTCGCCTTTCAAAACTCTGTCCCTGAAAGGTTCTGAACCAGCCTCACGAGACAATTCTCGGCCCAATTCGTCAGAAAGCCCTAATCCACGTGAAAGAGCGCCTCTGCCCGGCTTGCCTGAAATATGAGGAGTCAGGTCATTATTGAGCTGAGCAAGTTTTTGTTCTTCGGAAATGCCCTGGTCTCTAATCTGGGCGTTGGCCGCACCCTGCAAACGATCCCCGCGCGAAACCATATTCCCAAGCGAAAGCCCATCGTCCGACTTATCGCGAACGACATCAGGTTGGTCTTTATTCTCGACCTTTTCAGGCTGATTGCCTGTCGGTCCCTGATTGCTCACTGTGCTCACCTGCTTGAGAGTCTCCTGAGGTTAAATGAGCTGCGGATGCCTGTTGCATATACTTTCTTGCCAGTAATGCACTGCGGAAAGTCTCATAAATTCTGGTTTTTGAGGTTTCGTCCCAAACGTATTGTACCCAAAGGTGCCCGCAGCGGGGGCTTTGAAGACACAAGGGACATTTAATGCACGCCTTAGGGTTTGTTTACTATGGCCTATAGGTCGACAAATGGTTAGAATATTAATGGCTCCAATCAGATGCCTGATATCAGTTTTCCGATTTTAAGACCGCTCGAGGTTCAGATGATTCACAGCAAATCGTCGTTTTTGAAGACAGTATTGGCCGTTTCTGCTGTCTTTTTATCCTGCACCACAGCCGGTTTTGCCGACGATCAAAGCCCGCAGCTGAGACCAGGATTGGGAGCTGGCAATTCAACCAAGTCAGTAAGACCAAATCGGATTCGCAAAGACAGAGCAGCAGCAAATTCTATGGCTCGCTACCACTGGCTGGATCGGGCGGCAATGGCAAATCCTCAACTGATCGAGTCAATCACTGACTTCCACTCAGCGTCTATGCTTTTGACCAAACATCCACGCCTGGGAGAAATTGCCGAGGCGGATCACTATTTGTGCAGGCGCCTGACGCGCTGGAAAGACGTAGCGCGCAAACTGGCAGCTAACCCTGAATGCGACAAAGTAATTGCTCGTGATCCGGAGGGCATTTACAGAGCAATCAAGAGAGACCGCAGACTAGCTAAGATTCTTGCCCGTAATCCGATGTTTCACCGCATGATAGGCGAGAATCCTGATCTAGGAAAATTGCTCTCGACTTACATGTGATTCTAGAACTCGCATTTATCGTAAAGGCTCTCGTCATTGGTCTTTTGACCGGACTGATGTCAGGCTGCTTCGGTGTGGGAGGAGGCATTCTCTGCACGCCTCTGGTGCGCATGTTCTTGGATATCGATCCGCACGTTGCAGTTGGAACCACGATGGCTCTGATTATCCCGACGTCTGTGGCTGGTGCTCTCAATTACATAAAGAGAAAACAGTTCGACCAGGCGATGGCCGCCAAACTCGCCCCAACTGCCGTGCTAGGCACCATAGCCGGTGCAGCGGCCACGCAATATGTCGAAGGGCAGATACTGATGCTGCTTTTCGCTCTACTGGTCTGTATTGCCGGAGTCGATCTCTCTTTTTCTATTGGCGAAAACCTGAAAAAACAGAGAGAAAAAGAGGCTGCTGCTAAAGGAGGCGGCGAAGCTGTAGTTTCTAGCGAACCAGAATCAGCCAAAGGCATCGGTCCATTCATCGTCGGGCTTTCCGCCGGCTTGTTTGCTGGTTTTTTCGGAGTGGGCGGCGGATTTCTCATGGTCCCTTGCCTTTTGTATTTCTATAGATTCAGCGTCAAATCAGCATTCGGAACTTCATTGATCGTCATTGCAGCCGTTTCCATTCCCGGCACCCTGTCTCACTTCGCTCTCATGCACGTCGACATCGCGCTTGCTCTACTGATGATCGCCGGCTCGGTTCCAGGCTCTATCTTAGGCAGCGCGCTGGCATTGAAACTCAAGGACTCGTTTTTGCGGCGCGGCTTCGGAGTGATTATGCTAATAATGTCGGTGGTTTTGGCAATGCGCGAGCTGCTGCCTTCCACACCGTTCTAAGATGGGAATATAAGTTCCAGACGCATAAAAAAGAGTAAGAATGTTCAACCACAAGTTACTGGAATTGGAATCTGAGCTTTTGGCAAAGCAGGAATGCGCCGCCGGATTATCAGATTTGCCGTATGAATGCGAACTCTGCCTGCAAGCAATCGAACAAGAAGTCGGTATAAAGCTAGGCGACCAGACACCGAAAGATTGGAAGGGCTGGCTTTCATACAGGAGAAAAGATGCTTCCGATTCGCAAGGCGGCAAGTCAAATTGCGGTCTTGTTGTTTTGCGCGGAAGATCGTGCTCCCAAGGTGGTTTGTTTGCAAAGTGGAACGCCGGTCTCGATGTGCCTTTTGCAATAGACACAGTGACTGAATTCAAACGTGGTTTCGACGTCACTCCACCACAAGACCTCGATCATTTGTTGATTAACTTCGGTCGAGGAAAGCAGGCAAAGGTGTTTGTCTGGTATGGAGAAAACATCGCGCCTTACAAATTGATTTTCGAGGCTGACGTGAATGAGGCTCATGATGCGCCTCTCAAGGAAGCAATAACAGAAGCATGTGTTTGGATTATGACCAGACCCAAGGAAACGACGCTGAGCGAGTTTCTAAAAGACAAATAGTCTGTACCTTAAGACCCTTGAAAAAACTAGCGCAGCTCCTTTTGCGCTTGCTTGTTTACCGCAGATACATCAAGTGTTTCAGCATCTGATTCTTCAATCTGGCTAGTCTGATAGCCGGACATGAACTCGATTGGAATTGGAAAAATGAGAGTCGAGTTTTTCTCTGCAGAGACCTCCACCATAGTCTGCAATTGCCGCAACTGCATTGCCCCTGGTTGCGCCGCGATTAGCTTGGCTGCTTCTGCGAGTTTTTCCGCAGCCTGGTGCTCGCCTTCCGCGGCCACGATCTTAGCTCTTCTTTCTCGTTCTGCTTCCGCTTGCCGAGCCATTGCACGCTGCATCCCTTCAGGAATCTCAACGTCCTTAACTTCAACGGAATTGACTTTGATGCCCCAACCTTCCGTTTGCCTGTCAATGATGGCGGAGAGTTGCGCGTTGATTGAGTCTCTGGCGCTCAGAAGTTCATCCAGCTCATGCTGACCCAAGACACTTCTCAATGTCGTCTGAGCAATCTGGCGCGTCGCTTCAATGGGATCTTCGATTTTGGTAACCGCTTTAAACGGATCGACAACCTGAAAGAAACATACAGCAGCCGTGCGTACGGATACATTGTCCTTGGTAATAATTTCCTGCATGGGGATGGACATAGTGATGATACGCAAGTCCGCCTTTTTGTAGCTGTCAGCAATCGGCCAGACAAAAGTCAAGCCGGGGCCTTTAGTACCAACCGCTTTGCCGAATCTGAAGATAACGAGCCTGTCGTACTCTTTGACTATTTTTATGGAGGACAGAACATAAGCGACGGCACAGAATATACCTGCATCAACGAGAAAGTCCAAAGTTGCGCTCCTTATAAGGAAGGACTGAGAGCCCTCCTTATCTCCTACCACGAATCTCATTTGAATCACATTTTGGGCAGGAGTGGACTTTTCGGGACCTATTATCGAGAAATTTGCCGTTTCACAATCCTGTCACGAGTGCGCCCGAAATATTTCACGAGTGCTGCGTAAATTACAGGCATCAAAGTTGCTGGTCCTGATGAGACCGAGGAGTTGGACAAATGAGACAGAATCTCTGCCACAAAATCGCAAACGAAAGCCTGTTCGTCGGATTTGCTGTAGCCCTCCTTACCATGATCGCAACCGTTGCCTACAACGCAGTTTGGCCGGCTATTCTTATTCTTTTTACAGCACGCGCTGCACATGATTTCTCCAAGTGCAGTTTCCGTTTCAGCAGCCTCAAGGCCCACGGTTCATACGGACATAAAAATCTGCAACCACTCAAAGTTTAGGGAAGATAGGAAGAAAAAAGGCAAACCCGGAATCTCAAGAATTTCAGAATGTTCAGGAAACTTGCAGTCTTTTGAATTTTCGGAATCCTCAGGAAACCTTGATTGCCCCAGCAACTGAAGACCAGCGTCCACTTTTGTGAATGCTGGTTTTCGTTACTTTTCAGTTGGGAGTCATGTTGGCAATCTGAGTCGCTAAGGCACTCTTACTCAGACGCATGGTCTGGTTGCGATTGTGAAGGCGGTTCAGTTTCGGATTTGCGCTGCAACCTGCATACAAAGAACCCGGCCACGCCGTGCCGCGTGGGAATCAGCTGAATATAACCGTTTTCAGCTGCAACCCTTGTGGAAACAGCAGGCAGCGACGCTTCGTTATCCGGTGAAAACCAATTTTCTTGAATATCCCTGCTTAAAAACGGCAAAAGTGATGAGCCCTGGAAGTCTGGATTTTCTTTGAGAAACCATTCAATCACCTGGATATTCTCTTCAGGCTCCAGTGAACAGGTCGAGTAAACCAGCACTCCGCCAGGTTTTACCAAATGTCCGGCATTGGCAATCAATTCCTTTTGCAAAGAGTTGAGCTCTTCGATGTCCGCCTCTTTACGGTTCGTGCGAATATCAGTCCGCCTGTTGATTACACCGGTTCCACTGCAAGGAGCATCTAGCAAAACCCTGTCAGCAAGCATGTTCAGCTTAAACTCTCGTCCGTCGGCAGCGACCGTTTCCAGATTCTTCAACCCTTGTTTTAGTCTGGCTTCCTTTACAAGTTTCAATCTCGATTCATGTTTATCCACAGCAACAACTCGACCCGTGTTCTCCAACATTTCTGCCAAATGCACAGACTTACCACCTGGTGCCGCACAGAGATCTACGATGGTTTCACCCTTTTGAGGAGCAACGACAACCGAAACAAATGCTGCAGCTTCATCTTGAACAAGAAAAAAACCGTCATCAAATCCCGGCAGTTTTTGCGGTGAACCGCGAAAAGACTTGCCACCATCGACACCTTCGAAAACCAGACAAGAAGGCACCAGATTGCCAGTTCTGGCTGAGAATCCGTTCTTGATCATGATGTCGAGCATGGCTTTTGGTTCGACGCTCACTTCTGAAACTCTTACTGTCAGGCCTGGTTCTTTCTTGGACCATTTCAGCAAGGCGTGTGTTTCATCCAAGCCGTAAAAGGCAATCCACTTCCGAATGAGCCAAGCAGGCAGAGAATACTTGACGCTCAATTCTTCCGGAACATTTGATTCCGGACTTGAGGAATCCTCTGTGGCAGCATGCGACTGCTCGCTCTCCTTGCGGCGCAGGTAGCCTCTCAAGACGCCGTTGGTATACCGCACTAACCCTTCGTGACCAAGCACTCGTGCTAGTTTATTCGATGTATCAAGAACAGCATGTTCTGGAGTTTCGCTGAAATTCTCCAGCTGAAAAACGGCCATTCTAAGCAGGTTGCGCAAAAGAGACGGCATTTTTGCCAGAGGTTCTTTGCTCACTTTCTGAATTTCTTGATCGATGAGATTCTGATTGCGAACAACTCCTTGTACCAGAGCCGTGACGAATGCACGATCCTTCTCGCTCAACTGGTGCTTCTCGAAACCAGCAGACAGTGCAAGGTTTGCATAGGCGCCATCTTTTTCGATCTTGATTAGAGTTTCAAGCGCAAGCTTTCGCGAACTCATACCTTGCGCATGCGCTTCCGATTTTGCACCTTCTCTGGGAATTTTTTTCCCTTCTCGAGTCTCACGGTCAGAATTGCCTGCTTGGGTAGAAGCTTTTCTTGAGCCTTTCTTGCGGTCCTCACCGGCAGCAATGCGAGCAGCTTTTTTAGGTCCGATGCGTGAGCGCGAACGTGCGGATTTGGAGGAATCTTGAGCCGAAGAAGAATCTGCCGAAGCTTCGGAATCCTTAGACATCAGTCGAAACGCTCCTCGCCACTTTTCAGATGAATGCCGTTCGCCCAGGCTTGGGCAGCCATTCTATTTTTGTTGGCCGGTTGTACTTCGATAAGTTCGATGCGTTCGCCGCCTGTTTCTCCGCAACTTACAAAGACGTGACTGGCATCAACGAAGAGAGTGCCTGCTTGAGCGCTGGCGTGCACTCCAGGCATTACTTTCGTTTTCCAGATTTTGAGAGGACTGCCTTTGAAGGTGCTCACTGTTCCCGGCCATGGTTGGAGCCCGCGTACTCGATTGTGAATCTTTCTGGCATCCAAATTCCAGTCGATCACTCCCATTTCTTTGCTGAGGATAGGAGCATAGGTATGTTGACTGTCATCCTGGGGTTCGGCAACAAGTGTTCCATCCAACATTTTCTCAATTGTGGTTATGACCAGCTTCGCACCAACTGTGGACAATTCGTGAGCAAGATCGATGGAAGTCATTTCGTCGGTGAGGGGCACCTCTGCTTTGAGAAGCATCGGACCAGTATCGACTCCTGCATCCGTGAACATTGTTGTGATACCAGCGACAGTATCACCATTGATAATCGACCAATTGATTGGCGCCGCTCCTCGCAATTTAGGCAGCAGCGAACCATGCAGATTCATCACTCCTCTCTTGGGCAGTTCGAGGACTTCCTTTTTGAGGATCTGCCCAAACGCCACCATGACGATGAGATCAGGATCAAGATCTCTCATCGCCTGAACCACTTGCGGTTCTTTCGCCAGCTTGACCGGCTGCAAGACCGGAATATTATGTTTGAGAGCCACCTCTTTAACAGGCGGCACGTGAACTTTATTGCCGCGTCCTGCCGGTCTATCAGGTTGGCAAACTACACCGACAACTTCAGTCTGCGGAAAAGCAATCAGTTCTTTGAGAGTTGGAACCGCGAATTCGGGCGTTCCTAAGAAAAGCACTTTCAACGGGCCCGTCCTATTCGCCCTGGAGGCTGATCTCTACTATGTGATCGAAATTGAGACACTGCTTGTCATCTAAGGTGATGTACATGAGACGGGTGCCGTCAAACACTATATTGGTCAATTGACCTGCGTATTTCCACTGTTCACGCGTGACAACAGAGACGTTTTCGCCAATCCATTGCCTGAGAAACAGACGCTCTTTTCCCTGCGACATATCCACATCCTCCACCAGGTCGACTGAGAGGCCAAAAGCCTATATACGGTAAGATATCAGGCCTTGACCCGGCGTTGGGGTCGACAGGGGTAAAAATGGCAAAACGTAAAGCTGGCAGGGAGTTTTGAAAGGGCGCCTCATACTTTTACCTGCCGGATTGTGGCTGACAGTTTTTATGGTCGTGCCACTTGTGATTTTACTTGTCTTCAGTGTCGGGCATCGCGACGACCTGGGCAGAGTTGCACTCACCGGTCTTAGCTTTGATAATTACAGGCGCTTCTTTTGCGGGCCCTACTTACTTACGCTAATGCGATCCATGACGTTGGCTGCCATGACCACAGTGATCTGTCTGGTTTTAGGTACTCTAACGGCAACCTGGATGGCATTTTCTGTGCCAGCAAAGTACAAAGGTCTGCTTATGACCCTCTTTGTACTGCCGCTTTGGACATCGTTTCTACTGCGAATCTACGCATGGATAACAATTCTTCGGCCGACCGGAATCTTTTCTGATGTGCTGTCTGCATTGGGCTGGCAAAACCCACCATTTCTCCTTTACTCACCGTATGCAGTGCTTCTGGGTATGGTTTACAACTATCTGCCTTACATGGTCCTTCCTGTGTATGCGGCTTTGGAGAAACTCGACGTGAGGCTGATAGAAGCAGCAGCCGATCTAGGGGCAACACCGTTGCAAACATTCTTCAAAGTTACTGTGCCTCTTAGTTCTCGTGGTTTAATCGCCGGCAGCATTATGGTTTTTGTCCCCGCATTAGGAGACTACGTAACTCCCGACTTGCTCGGAGGAGGCAAAACCATGTTCATCGGCAACTTGATTCAGAACCAGTTTCTTGCCGTCAGAGACTGGGCGTTTGGATGTGCAGTATCTACACTGCTCATCATTATCGTCGCGGCAGCAATCTGGGTCTATCTGAAGTACGGGGAAACAGAAACAGTAAAGGCTTAAGATGCTTACACACAATGCGTTGGAAGTTGGCATTTACGACTAGGAACTATCAAATCGCGGAACAATGCTAAACGTGAGCGGTGTGACAAAGTCGAGAATATCTTGATGTGAAATATATGGATGCGCGATGAACAAATCGCGAAGTGAATTGATAGACCAAGTTTTTCTATCGTAGGCAAGCCAGTGGAAAGAAGAATAAATCTGCAGATTCTTTCTGCCGATGCCCTGAAAGTAATCTTTGACGAATGAATTAAATCCTTCTGCAAGTGATTGCGCTCGCTCGTAGCCTTGTTTGTTCTGCAGTTTCGCTGAGTTAGACCGTACAAATCTATTTCCGTCTTTTGCTTCAATAGCACCGCGCAATTCCAAAAATGTAATGCTGACGAATACAGAACTGCATTCAGCTTTTGTTTTCTGTATAAGTTCATCTAGCGTAAGAGGATTGCTGTCGAGCAACTCTAAAATGAGAAGTTCTAACTCAGAAAGCTCTGGAGGGTTTATTTCGGAGCCGTTGCATAAAGATTGCGCACGCTCATCATTCCGATGCTTCTTTTGCATTTCGAACTCTTCTTCAACTGGTGGTTTCTCTGCAGGCGTTAGCCTCGTACGACGGCTTACAATCGATATTGCGTACTCAGAAGGCACTTCACTACCGTGCCCTTGGAGCTTTGACAAGACAGAAATTCCCAGTTGTTTGAATACTCGATTAGTGGTGCTATAGGAAACACGAAAGAGTCTTGCTGCTTGATTCGGATTGATACAAATGCCCATTTCTTGGAGTCGAATAATTGCAAGGCGCAGAAAGAACAGCTTTACTCCATGGAAATTTGATCCAGCAGTGATCCAAATTTCCTTTCGACATTTACTACAAAGGAACATCCTTTTCTCATCAGAGGGAATTTTGTTTTCGTGTGTGCATTGCTTGCAGATGATTGTTTTGCATTTTGCAATCGATTCTAGAACCAGTTTCTTCGCTTTTTCTTCTGGACCAAATTCTGCCATCATCGCAGGCAATGCAAGAACGGCTAAATCAAAGACTGCTTCTGATTCACGATTGAAAACCATTTCGAGAGTCCTCGTGCTCTTTCTTTTGAATACGAGTTCTGAATGGAAAAAGTTCAATAAATTTTCTTCCTGACATCCATTTTTTTTGGCAAGCCAGGTTGAAGGTCTAGAAGTTAGAGCGATATCGCTCTAACTTCTAGACCTTCATAGAATCTGCAAATCATTGGCGGGCAGTAGTGCTTGGGCGAATTTTTCGTAGGATTGTGACTAGTCTGTCGAAGTCATTCTTAAATATGTGTGAGAGCGCTTGTCCTGCTTCGACCAGGAAAGCATAGTCGTCACCATGTGCTTTATGTGCCTCGCGAATGCTAGCAGCAGAAAGTTCGTCCTGAGGGACGGTGGTAACCGTAGCTATAAGCCGCAAGAAATCGAATCCTTCTGTGACTTGGCGAATCTCTTCGACACTGGCAGGGTAGACAAAATCATGCACCTCAGGTGGTATCGGCGGTAAATGTTGGTAGACTGCTCCATTTTCGACATAACCAACAACAACAGCATGAACTTCTGTACGAAGAAGAGAGAAAATGTGAGGTTGTTCTTCTCGTAGTTGTTCACGAGACAAACCCAGCGCCCATGGTTGATGCATTGCATCCGGTGAGCCGGTGATTACGTTATGAACAACAGAGAGAACATCAAGATTGCTAGCAGTGCGAATTTTAAGAAAACTACCAAATCGTGGCTTTGATGTATCAGGCATGCCATCTTTGTCAGACGACATTAGACATTGTGCCACCACACCAGTGATAGATGAAGAAATTACTTCCGCGATCGGCTCATATTTTGGAGGCATGGTTCCTCGCAAGGATTAGTCCGTTGGCGGTGCTGCTTTGTTTGGTACAAAGTTTTCCGTTTCCGACTCATCCGGCACTTGATCAACGGTTTTTGCAAGCGAGAGATTGATCGTTGTTTTGCCTTGATCTTCATCAATCATGACATTCATCTCAATCTCTTTCTTTTGCGCACTAATGCTGATCACATCAGCACTGTTTTGAACATTTCCGACCGTCCAACCATTGTTCTGCAACTGCTCCTGATACCACTTGCTGACGTCTTCCGCTGTCGCCTTTGCTTGGAGCATTACGAATTTTGACTGTTCTTGATCGTTCCCGTCTGCAGATACTGAGCCGGTGGCTTGAGCATCAGGATAGATTAGTGCTTTGAATTCCTCAGGGATTGAGCCTTCCCCTTGAGCAATAGTGTGAGTCATTCCGCCCGAATTGTAGGTAACGTCCTTACTGTTTCCACAGGAAGACAAACAACAAACCGCCAGTGGCAAAACTAAAATGGCAAGCTTGCGAAATTTCACCTTATCGGCAAGACACTTTTTCATCGCTAGTAACTTGCTCCTTACTACTGGACTTTGGAAAGCGTTTCAGACTGAGAGTAATTGTATCCGAATGGAATCAACCTTTCATGAGCCTCAGGCAGCCTGCCTTTTACCGCCCTGACTTTCGAGAATACCCTCGCCGACAAGGTTTACACCTACAACTGTGGTGGTAATCAGTACTCCAGGTACTATGACCGCCCACCAATTACCTTCAATGAGGCTTGATTGAGCAGAGGTCAGCATACTTCCCCAGCTTGGTGTAGAAGGCCCCAAACCCAACCCCAGAAAGCTCAAGCCCGCCTCCATGAGTATTGCATCCGAAACCAGAAGCGTCGCTTCAACAAGAAGTACGGGAGCGGCATTTGGTAGCAGGTGACGAAGCAGCATACGCACGACACCAATCCCGAGAGCCTTCGCAGAGTATATATACTCTTCGAGCAAAATCGATTGGATTTTTGATCTGCTGATTCTTGCAGCTTCCAACCAGGTAGTCGCACTAATGACGACAATTACAGTAAGGAGCGGCAAATAGCCACTTGAGAAAGAAGTTACCTTTAGAAAGCGCAATGACCATTCCGGGAAGGAATAAAAAGAACTGGCTGTCAGCAAAGTGTTTATTGTCAGCAGCAAAACAATATTTGGAATTGCCAAAAGACCATCAACACAGCGCATCATGACCGTATCAACGGGGCCTCCGAAGAAAGCTGAAAGGGCTCCCCACACGCCACCGAAAGTGACGGCGGCAACTGCCGCAACTATGCCTATAACAAGGGACATGCGGGCACCCCAAAGTGCTTCTGCCAGGATGTCTCGGCCCAATAGATCGGTGCCTAGCAGATGGCCATCAGTGAATGGAGGCAAGTTGATCGCATCCAAATTTACAGGCACAGGCCAAAGAAAAGTCTTCGACGGTGCAATCAATGGAGCCAAAAGGGCAGATGAAAAAACCAGAGCAATGAGAACACCACCTACCCACATGCGCATCGAGCTGTGGCGCGGATCAGAGGTGGTGAATCGGGCTTGAGACATTAGGTTCTGGCTCCTTCTATCTCTGACAAATATGCATCACGCCTTCTTGGATCGGTCATCAGCTCAAGAATATCGGCCGCCAGATTGGAGAAAATTACTAAAGCACCGTACATCATTACCAGCGCTAAAATCATCGGATAGTCTCTCCCAAAGGTCGATTCCACTGCCAGCCTACCCATCCCAGGCCAGGCAAAAACCGTTTCTATCAATACAGAGCCACCCAGAAGCGAAGGAAGGGAAAGCCCAGCTAGGTTAATGATCGGAGCAAAGCTATTACGGAGCACATGTTTTGTCAGTACTTTGATGCGTGAGAGCCCCTTTCCGAGTGCAGTGGTCACGTATTCTTCAGTAAGTTCGTTCAATGTAGCAGTGCGCACGAAAAGAGCGATTTTAGCCATTCTGCGCAGCGATAAGACAAATGCCGGCAGCAGTACATAGCCCAAGGCTGAAAGTGTCGCCAATGGATTCAAGGCTGGTGCTCCAGCGGCGTGCACCGCCAAAAGAGGCACTTCGCCAAATATGCTCAGGCGCCCCGCCATGGTAAGCGCAATAAATCCAATCCAAAATCCTGGAGCAGAATATAAAATCAGCGCGACAACGAAAAGACCGGCCTCCAACCACTTTCCAAGTTGAGACTGCTTTAGAGCTACCATTGCTAGCCCCCAAAACATTCCTATTCCGAAAGCCAGAACCAAAGCTGTTGCTACTAACCTGACTGTCGAGGGGAGGCGCTCCTGAATGATAGTCACAACAGGCCTGCCGTCTTTGTATGATCTACCTAAATTTCCCTTGAACACTCCATTTGACAGCCAAAGTACATATTGCTCAACTGGAGATTTGTCCAATCCGAATTCTTGTCGCAAGACTTGAATCTCTTGCGGATCCATGTCTTTTTGCGCGTTGCCGACAAGCACATCAATAGGGTCCCCAGGAAGACTCAAGACTGCGGCGAATGTAACAATCGACAGAATCGCCAGCAGTGGAACCGCTTGCAGACATCGTCTGAGCAAGAGTTCAAGCAAGCCGGTTCTCCTTAAACACGATGAAGCAGCCTATGCCGCCCGAAACAGCATTCAGCCCTGTGTATGATACAAGCTTCATTCCGCCTTACAAACTTTGGAAAAGTTTGGCCTTTTTTGACAAGGCAGAAACGAACCGTCTAGGATAAGCTTTTACAGGCTAAATTCTGCCATGGCGGCATAGCCAAGTGGTAAGGCAAGGGTCTGCAAAACCTTCACCCCCAGTTCAAATCTGGGTGCCGCCTCCAATTAAAATTCGAAACTCCTTGGATTGCAGCAGTCTGGCGGCAATTCGGCGCAAGTGTCTAAGCGTAACGGCGGCGGTTTACCTGCAGGACCGAAGCGCGCTAGAATGTTTTTCCAAGGTTTTCCGTGGACAGTTGGCGCAGTTGGTAGCGCACCACTTTGACATAGTGGGGGTCACTGGTTCGAATCCAGTACTGTCCATTTTTTACTGCCAAAATTCAGACAAAACTCCTTTATCGGACGCAGCTGTGGTTCGCGGGCCGCATCCGACAGGAGGAATTCGATTGTCAAGACAGAGAGGTCTAGAAGTTAAAGCGATATCGCTTTAACTTCTAGACCTCAAAATCCCTCGGTCAAAAAGCGCTTCACTTGACAGGCGCCAGCTGATAATTCCGGGCTAATGGAGAATTAGGTTACTTAATAGGTTTCAATATAGGGAATATGTCCAAATATCCGGGATCGGCCTCCCGTTGTTATCTTCTGGCAAGGGTTCCAGATGAAAGATGGTTTGGCAAAAGGAATGTCCAAAGTCGTCGGCGTGTCGTCGAAGGATCTGTCTTGGCGCGCACTAGCTGTCTGTTTCTTTGTCGGCTTAGCAGTTCTTTCCATTGAGTGCTTCAACGTCCCTTTCCTGTCTGACTCATTACTATCACTAGAAAATTCAGTTACGGATCACTTCATTCGCTTCAGAGATGGGCTTGATTCCTATAAAGAAAAGCGCGCGCTTGAGACTAGCCCGGTTGTTCTGGTCACGCTCGACCCAGAATCTGCCAGACGCTTAGGGCTAAATTCTAAGCAGCCATGGAGCAGAGCCCTTTTTGCCCGACTTGTAGACCAGCTCGGCAAGGGCGGCGCAGACGTGATTGGATTTGATGTTGATTTGGAAGAAGCATCCGGTGAATCAAATCGACTGAAAGATGCACAAAGCAATGAGGTCGACAAAGATGATGCGCCTCTTCGCGATGTTTTCAAAAGGGTGAAAAACATTGTAGTGTCCACCAACGTTGACTCACCGGACAACAGTTTAGGAAGCAAGTCAAAGCCGAGAGTTCATGCACCGTACGAACCATTCGTAGTTGCCCTAGGAGCCGATGGAGCATGCTTGGGCAATGCATATATTCCGGTCGATCGCGACGGACTTGTTCGAAAAGCTTCTCTCGTGTTTGAAAAGTTTGGACATTCGACGGCCTTTTATAAGTCATTTGCTCTTAGAGTGGCAGAAAAACACTTGGGCGCACGCTCGATGGTCGATCAAAACCACGATCGTGTTTTTCTCAAAGACAAGATTTTCCCCGCCGAATTTCGCATCAATTTCGCCGGTGGCAAAGGCAGTTTCACCACTATACCTCTTTGGCGCGCACTCGATTGGCAAAAACACTTTCAATCCTCAGCGACAATCGCAAAGGGTGAAGGCGCATCCAGCGATACAACCAACAGTCCTTTCCTGCATAAAGTCGTGTTGATTGGATTTGGAGAAAGCAGTTTCATGGATACCGCCAGTAATCAACCTAGACAGGCAGCCATTTACGAGTCGAGCTATGCAACGCCTGTATCAGAATTCGACAACCGCATGTCCGCAATTGAAGTGCAAGCGAATATCGTTTCTAATCTGGTTAGCGGAAAGTGCTTGACCCCACCTTCGCGCTGGAAAATGATTATTGCAGTTTTGATTGCGGCTCTTGCTTGCGGTCAGGTAATGGGGATACTCGTAGGCCGCCCATTGGGCAGCTTTTTGGCGGTTACAGGAATCTCGCTTGTCTGGTTTGGAATTTCTTTCTTCCTCTTCCTCAACTTCGGTCAAGTGATACCGACAGTAGTGCCAATTGCCGCAGTAGCGATTCCATGCTGGCTGCTTGTTCTTGCTGATCAGAATTTCTATTTCTTCCGCGATCGTCGCAGACATACGCGCCTTTTCCGCTCCATGACGGCAAAACACATTGCTAGGCAAATCGACCGTGCTCAACTAGCAGAGTTGGGACTAGACGGAAAACGCTGCCAGGTCACGGTGATGGTTTGTCGCGTACGCGATTTCATGGATCAAGTTGATCCACTGCCTCCCGATAGGATTTTTCAGATATTCAATGACTGCCTCGGCATTATGGTGAATGAAGTTTTCGAACATAGAGGCATCGTAGATAGAATTGCCTCTTACGGCGTGATTGCATTCTGGGGTGCTCCGTTGCCTTTGCCAGGCACGGACCAGGCCAGCCAGGCGGCACAATGCGCCCTTTCCATCAAAGACAAGATCAATAATTATTGCGAAACCCAAAGTGACAATCTTGCTTCACTGGCTCTGCGTTCTTCATGCGGTATTGAAACAGGAGAAGCTTTCTGCGGAACTATTGACGCCGGCTCACGAGACACTCAATTTGCACAATACAGCGTCATGGGTGACCCTGTAGAACAAGCGCTCGCCCTTGAAGCGCTCAACAATACCTACGGCACAAGTTTCATACTGGGAGCCGGCGCTGCCAAGCTTGTTGAGGAAATCCTGGAAGTCAGACAAATCGACAGCATAGAACTGAATGGCACAGGAGAAAAACAATCTCTATATGAGCTTTTGACCACACGTGGTTCACTGCCCGCCGCTATGGAAGAAGCTATTGCCATATACAGAAGTGCACGCCAAAGTTTCGATAATGGTGACATTAAAGAAGCAGAGCAATTGTTTTCAACAATATTGAAAATGGTGCCCTCAGACCTACCGACCAGCATAATGCTAAAGCGCTGTCGAGAGCTGCTCAATGATTGATAAAATGCCGGTTCCTCGGGCACTCTAACGCAATGTAGACCGCGATGAATAAAGACTTTGTCAAAGCAGCACTAATTCTTGCAGGAGGTCTTTTCATAGGTACAAACGATTGCGCGTCCATCGAAAAAAAATCAAATACTGCAAGCCAGACGGACTCAAGCAATTACGGTGATGAGACTTTCTTTTCGCCTCCCGGAAGCAGCACACAATCACTGCCCATGTATAAAGTCGACAAGAAGCCATCTGAAAAAATACGGATGTTTATTCAAGCCGGAACTCCGGATCTCGATCAGGTAAAACTAATCAGTTCGTTGAAAGGCAAACAAAGAGAACAAGTTATAAAGGCCTATGAAAGGGGGCGGGCCGAGCTTGCTCCGCTGAATCAGGATTTCAATGAAATACGAAAGAGAATGTCGCTCAATTTGATCGAAAGAATGCTGAGCAAAGAAGAACCACAAATGGATATGATGACAAAATCGCAAGACTTCGAATTATTGCTAAAAGCGCGCGGCACGCTGCAAAAACTAAGAAGCAAAAGACTAAGCTTGTGGGAGGAAATACAAGCAATGCTCAGCCCAGCCCAACTGGACGAACTCGAGAAACTCAAAAGCGGCGAGCTTCCAGGCGATCTTTTGCAGCCTGCAAATCGCTAGTTGAAAGCGAGAAATTATGTCTGTGTGAACAAAGTTAGACAACTGGAGCGACAGGCATTGTCGAAAACAAGCCCACATACAAAGCCTCAATCAAAGAAGGAGTCTGTTTGGATAGCGCAGCTTTTGCGCAGAGCTGGTTTCGGCTACACGCCTCAGGAATTGAAATACTACACGTCTCTCGGGTACGAAGGCACACTGCATGAATTGCTCCATCCCAAAGAGGTAGATAATTCACTTCTGGAAAGATCGATAAAGCAGCAATCGTTTGACTTCACCAATCCTAACGACTTACGGCGATGGTGGCTTTATCGCATGCTTTACACCCGAAGACCGTTGGAAGAAAAAATGACGCTATTCCTGCACGGTCATTTTGCAACATCAGATCGAAAAGTGCGAAATCCCCATGCCATGTATGTTCAGAATATGCTTATGCGCAAGCACGCACTGGGCAATTTTCATGAACTGCTTCACGGAATCTCAAAAGACCCGGCCATGATTGTTTGGTTGGACAATCAGCAGAATCGCAAAGGAAAACCAAACGAGAATTTTGCTCGTGAAGTAATGGAACTGTTCACTGTCGGCATTGGTAATTATTCAGAGAATGATATTAAGGAGGCTGCACGCGCTTTTACAGGCTGGCAAACAAGACCTGAGGGCTTCTTCTTTAACAAAGGGCAGCACGACTTTACTCAAAAGACTGTGCTGGGAGTTACGGGAAATCTAAACGGCGAAGAAATAGTTTCGATACTAGCAAAGAGACCTGAAACAAGCCGATTTCTAGCGCGCAAGTTAATAGCGTTTTTTGCCTATGACAATCCCGGCAAGTCTTTTGTCGAGCGCGTTGCGGCCGCATACAGAGAAAATAATTTTTCGCTGGCAGCAATGTTGAAAGTGATTTTCGAAGACAAAACATTTCAAAGCGAGCGAACTTATCACGCAAAGATCAAAAGCCCTGCCGAACTGGTGGTCGGTTCGATAAAGACACTGCAAATAGAGAGTCTCGATAACGACCTGCCACAATTGATGGGTGCCATGGGTCAGGATCTCTTTCATCCGCCATCTGTCAAAGGTTGGGATGGAGGAGAAGCATGGATTTCCAGCGACACAATGATGGAACGATTTAATTTCGCAGCACGCATCACGACTATACGCTTTGACGAACTTATGAAAACAACGACGCCTACCCAACTGGTTCACAAGTTTTCACTTACCAATGCCTTGGAACTAGTAAATTATTTCGTCGATCTATTGGTTGAAGGGGATGTTTCGAAAT
>DTSE01000288.1:26139-29755 GCA_012965515.1 Candidatus Melainabacteria bacterium
GTAGAGGCACGGGTAACAGTTTCGAAATCAACCAGACAGAGGCTGGTCGAATATGTTTCAAGCGATCTAGACGGCAAAAAGGTGAGTATGATTGAAGACGATCGTACGCTCGATGCCAAGCTCAGAGGCTTAGTTCATTTGATAATGACCCTGCCCACCTATCAACTGACTTGAGGTAAATGCATGACACTTTCCAGACGCAAGTTTATTCAAGGTGGACTGGGCATGCTCGGTCTGATGATGACGGCCGAAGAGATTTTCCGGTTGCAGGCGCGGGCAGCAGAGCTGAACGGTCAGAAACAGCTGGTTTTGATACAGCTAAGTGGTGGGAACGATGGCTTAAACACTGTCATACCTTTTGGCAATGGTGCTTACTATGATGCCCGCCCTCAAATCGCAATCGAGCAAAAGGATGTTCTGCAAATCAATGACATGATCGGTTTGCACCCAGCAATGACAGGCATGCATGAACTTTTCAAAGAAAACAAATTAGCGATAGTGGAAGGTACAGGCTACGGTAGTCCCAATCGATCGCACTTTCGCTCAATTGAAATCTGGCAGACTGCCGAACCCGACAAAATCGGCGATACGGGCTGGTTGGGGCGCTACCTGGATCTTGCCTATGCAGGCAAAAGCCAGACCGCATTGCCGGCTGTGAATGTGGATCCAATGTTGCCGAAGACTTTGTACGCACGCAAAATAATGGTGCCTTCCGTCAATAACATCTATGAGTTTCGCTTCCGCAGCGATCCTCACTTTAGAAAAGACCGCGACAAACAACTCGAAGCATTCAAAGACATCTATGAAAGCCTCGACAGTAAACGACCACATGCAGAGATGTTGCGAAAAGCAGGATTGGAAGCCAATCACGCCTCAGATCATTTACTTAAGATCGTAAAGAGCTACAAGAGCAGCATCAAATACCCAAGTGGAAAGTTGGCCGATGGACTTAAGTTCGTTTCTCAAATGATTGCAGGCGGGATCACTGCGCCTGTTTTCACTGTAAGCCTGGACGGATTTGATACGCACGCCAACCAGCAGCGAGCCCAGGCTGGCCTTCTGAAACAGCTATCTGATGCACTTCTGGCATTTCAGAGAGATTTGAGAGACCATGGATTGGAAGACAAAGTATTGACTCTCGTTTTTTCCGAATTCGGACGTCGAGTTCAAGAAAACAATGGCAGGGGAACCGATCACGGCACGGCCGAACCATTGTTCTTAGTCGGCTCATCGGTTAAAGGTGGCGTCTACGGAGAAGCCCCCAGTTTGACCAATCTCGATGCCGGCGACCTTAAACACACTGTGGATTTCCGCACCGTATACGCCACCGTTCTGGAGAACTGGCTCGGAGCAGACAGTGTTGAAATCCTAGGCAAACGATTCGAGACTTTGCCTTTGGTTTGAAGTTCAAAGCCTATGGATCTGGCGGGGCAGAACCTTCGACCATCGACCAGAACTGCCTGGAGACGTCCCACATAGTCTCGTCTTTATAATTGCGCAGGACGCATTTTGCTGTCCACATGCCTTCTTTGTCTATGGTCACTTCCGGAGTGACGATGTAATGCCCTTTATAAATGTCGTTTGGATCGTTAGCTTGAAATTCTTTGCGGAAGATCTCATGACCTTCTGGATTCTCGATGACAACAAGCCCTTTGTATTGCCTTCTCTCGAACGGCGTTCCGAAGCCGATCACCATCTGGCAATCCATTTTGAGCGGCAACTCGCCAACAAACACGTCAAAGAGTCCTTGAGCGTTTACCCGCCCGTTTTCTGCATGTTCGGCTTGGTCACAGAACAAGATGTAACCAGCGTGCAGATACTTCATCGAAATCTCCTGAGAACTTAAATAGACTGGCTATCGATGCCAAGATGGACCAGCCGTGCTCGGTCCTGGATGAAATTCTATACCATTGAAAAGTGCTGCCAGTTCAAGCAGGCATCAAGAAATCAAGATCGATAGAACCAAAGCAAAAGGCAGCCGTTTTCACGACTGCCTCGATACTTGCCTGGAAGTTAAAGCGATATCGCTTTAACTTCTAAGGGTCACTATTTGGATTTGGCAGTGACGATGCTGTCCGAAATGGAGTGCGGTACTTCGTCGTAGTGGGCGAATTCCATTGTGAATGTGCCTTGACCACGAGTCTTGTTGCGGATGTCGGTCGCATAACCGAACATTTCGGAAAGCGGAACAACGGCTTTGACCTTGGACAGTTTGTCGAGGGTGTCCA
Organism: Candidatus Melainabacteria bacterium; assembly: GCA_012965515.1. Classification (GTDB taxonomy): domain Bacteria; phylum Cyanobacteriota; class Vampirovibrionia; order Obscuribacterales; family Obscuribacteraceae; genus QKMZ01. Next base: position 28,368 of record DTSE01000288.1, read on the forward strand.
TACCTTCGACTCTGCCGCGACGGCCGGAAATGTCGCCGATGACATCGCCCATGTACTCTTCCGGTACTTCCACTTCGACTTTCATTACAGGCTCCAGCAAAACCGGTTTGCCCTTCATGAAGCCCTCTTTGAAAGCCATAGAACCTGCACTCTTGAAGGCCATTTCCGAAGAGTCAACTTCGTGATACGAACCGAAGACGAGGGTTGCTTTCAGGTCGATGACTGGATAACCGGCCAATACGCCGCCTGCAAGAGCTTCTTTGATGCCGTTTTCCACAGCAGGAATGTATTCCTTGGGAATGACACCGCCGACGATCTTGTTGACGAATTCGAAACCAGAGCCTGGTGCCAATGGATCGAGTTCGATGACGACGTGACCGTACTGACCACGACCGCCGGATTGACGGACGAATTTGCCTTCTTGCTTGACGTGATTGCGCAGAGTTTCGCGATAAGCAACTTGCGGTTTGCCCACATTGGCTTCCACTTTGAATTCACGCAACAGTCTGTCGACGATGATTTCCAGGTGCAACTCGCCCATACCGGCAATGATTGTTTGACCTGTTTCGTGATCGACTTTGACTTTAAAGGTCGGATCTTCTTCGGCAAGACGAGCCAGTGAATTGCCCAGCTTATCGGAGTCTTGCTTAGTCTTGGGTTCGATAGCTACTGAGATTACGGGCTCAGGGAACTTCATCGATTCAAGAATAATCGGATGGCTGTCGACAGCAAGAGTGTCGCCTGTGGTCGTGTCCTTGAGACCGACAACAGCAACGATGTCGCCGGCGCTGGCCGACTGAACGTCGGTGCGCTGGTCGGCTTGCAATTGAATGAGACGCGAGATGCGCTCTTTCTTGCCCTTAGTTGTGTTTTGAACGTACGAGCCGGCTGTCAAAGTTCCGCTGTAGACGCGAACGAATGTCAATTTGCCGACAAACGGGTCGGTCATGACTTTGAAAGCCAGACCGGCGAACGGTTCGTCATTGCAGGTACGCTCCGCTTCTTCGCCGTCAGGAGTCCAGCCTTTGATGGGAGGAGTTTCTTCAGGAGAAGGCAGGTAGTCGACGATTGCATCCAGAAGTGGTTGAACGCCCTTGTTCTTGAATGCAGAGCCCACAAGAATCGGAACGATTCTGTTATCGATGACAGCCTTTCTGAGCGCAGCTTTAAGCTCATCTGCAGTAGGCTGCTCGCCTTCCAAGTATTTCTCCATCAGAGCGTCATCAGTTTCGACAATCGCTTCGACGAGTTTGGTGCGCCATGATTCTGCTTCTTCTGCCATATCGGCGGGAATGGCTTCTTCATGTGCCAGTTTGCCCATCGGATCGTCTTCGGCGTACATGTACGCTTTGCGATCGATGAGGTCGATAATGCCTTTGAAATCTACT
>DTSE01000289.1 GCA_012965515.1 Candidatus Melainabacteria bacterium
CAAGTGTTGCAACAAGGATGAACGAACTCAGTGGAAGCATCCAAAGGAATGCAGAGAACGTCGACGATAAATCAAACCATGCACTTAGCTCAGGCACGAAAAAAAGCACGGCTCCTATGGTGATGCAAAGCCATGATGTTGCTATCAGGGTCGCCCAAAATAGATATTGAGCTTCCTGAACCCCCCGAGCCACAACAATCGCCATCTCAAACCGGAGAGTGCCTACCATGGCTATCATCGACGAGATACCAACGAATACCCCGAATAGGCCAATGGCATCAGGCGAGTACAAACGAGAAATCAAAGGCGCGCTGGCAAGAACAATTAGTTGTGCAGTCACGCTGCTCATAAGAAGTTTAACCACGCTGGTGCCGAGTCCAGAGCGGTCAGTTGTCAGTTTGTGTTCTCGGCTATCTGAACCGCTAGTCATGCGGCACTCACTATCGAGTTATCGGAGAACGACTCTCTCACGGCTGTTATCACTTGCTGCTGATCTTCTGGCGTCAACTCCGGATAAATAAGGAGGCTCAGGCATTGCAGAGCGGTTTGTTCAGCGCAGGGAAAGTCACCTGGACGGTATCCCAGATCAGCGTGAACCTGCTGCAAATGTAATGGGATGGGGTAATATGTAGCGTTACCCACGTTCATTATATTTAGGTGGCTAATAACTCTTTCACGATGCTCTGTTTTGATAGTGTATTGATGATATACAGGCTCGATTAACGAGTTGAGCTTTTCGTTTGGGGTTCGCTGGAGCATTCCTGTTGGTAGAATTTCTAAAGGGCAATCAATGCCTTCTAGTGCTGCCAACCCCTGATTGTAGTTGGAGGAGTGGTAGCGTCGTTTTTCGTTCCAAGTATCTAAGTGTTTGAGTTTTATTCGCAAAATGGCGGCCTGTAATTCGTCCAGTCGACTGTTGATTCCCAGTTCTTCGTGGTGATACTTGACCTTTCCGCCATGTCGTCGCAACAGTTCGACGCGTTCATAGACTTCAGGGTCATTGGTGAGAACCATTCCGTCATCTCCGAAGCAACCGAGGTTTTTGCTTGGAAAGAAGCTCAAACAACCAGCTCGCCCGATTGTGCCAACCTTGTGTTCGCGATACGATGCTCCAAGAGCTTGTGCGCAATCTTCCAGGAGATCAATTTCATGGCGGTTGGCGATTTCGACGATCGTGTCCATTTCGCATGGTTGCCCGTACAAATGAACGGGGAGAATTGCCTTGGTGCGTGATGTAATTGCATCTTCCAATTGAGACGTGTCGATGTTGAATGTCCTTGGATCGATGTCGACGAATATCGGCTTGGCACCAACCAAGCCAATTGCTTCAGTTGTTGCCACGAAAGTAAAAGGTGTGGTGATAACTTCATCGCCGAGGCTGACTCCGAGTGCCCTTAACGCCAGATACAACGCGTCGGTGCCACGATTGAGGGAGATAGCAAACTCACATCCACAGTATTTGGCCATCTCGTGTTCAAACGCTTTGACATTTGGACCGAGTATGTAATTCCCCGACGCTGCAACTTCTTGCATTGCGGCATCGATTTCCGACTTCAGAGCAAGATATTGTTGCTTCAATTCGCAAAGTGAAATCAATGGAAGTTGCCTCTCTACTTATACTGCCAATGAGCAAGGGTGATCGACCAAGCCTTTGGCCGTTTGTTGATATTGTCTCCCGCAATCTGAGCAAGCAGTTACGTCGCCTTCCAACGCGAGGCTCAGCCCGCATTTACAAGCCCAACCATGTTGTTTGGCCGGGTTGCCATAGACAATAGCATGATCAGCAACATCTCTTGTGACGACCGACCCAGCACCGATCAATGCATGTTTTCCGATGGTATTACCACACACAATCGTTGCATTTGCACCGATACTTGCTCCCCGTTGGACTATCGTGGTGAGATTGTCTTCGCTTCGGTTTCTTGGAAATGCCGAGCGAGGCGTGAGGATATTCGTGAATACTACCGACGGACCACAAAAGACGTCGTCCTCAAGTGTCACGCCTTCATAGACGGACACATTGTTCTGGATTTTCACGTTGTTACCAATAACGGCGCGGGGTCCGATGACAACGTTCTGCCCAATCCGGCACTGCTTACCAATTTGCGATCCACTAAGGACATGGCAAAAATGCCAAATGGAGGTGCCGGCACCAACGTCAACACCTTCGTCGATATACGACGATTCGTGGACCGAATAATCCAGGCCACTGTTCATCGCGGGGGTCCTTGAGGCGAGACAGGAAGGGCGGGGATAGGAGGCGGCGGAGCGTAGTAGATTGGTGCCCTGCAATGCAAGAAGAGATTCAGGCAGCTTTGCTAGCGGAGTTGCGGCGGGCCCTCATCAACCTGTCTGGCATACGTATCGTGGGAACACCAGCCACATACGGATGAGCATCACTGAGACTTTGGTGCACTTCACTGCTGTTGATAGCGTGGGCAAGTTCAATCGCTGGCCGTGCATCATTAATTCCCGTTCCCCGGCCAGCCAGGATCTCTTCGTAAGCCCGCGTATGCAGGTTATTAAATCCGTTCGAAAACTCAACCTCTTGTCCGTCAAACGTCAGTGAACGATAGGCGTATCCTCCATCCCGAATGGTTTCGTCCGGAAGGTCATTCGCATCGGTGGAAAGAAACCAGCGAACCCTGGCGTGATCAAGTTCCAGAACGCCAGCCATCTTTCTGGGCTGATTCAAATGGACTTTGGCCTGATTAGCCGATCCAAATAGCCAAAGAAGAAGGTCAAAAAAATGAATTCCAATATTCAGAGCGACTCCGCCTGATTTTTCGTGTGACCCCTTCCAGGAGACGTCGTACCAGCGGCCACGGCGTGTGATGTAGGTGAGGCAGATGTCTGCTCGCTCACGGTCAACTCTTGTCTCCAGTTCTGCCTTCAAGTCCAATAACGATGGGAGTAATCGCAGC
>DTSE01000290.1 GCA_012965515.1 Candidatus Melainabacteria bacterium
ATGTGATGAAATCAACGATCGGTCGGTGTAAATAATCGAAAGAGTCCGTAGCTACCGGCTCCAGCGAAGAAAGCGAAAGGCGCAATCTGTTCATGTAATCATCATTGGTCGACTGGCTGGGACCGGCGGCAAACAGTTGCAAGCCTGGCGCCTGATGCCAGGATGCACCGACGAGCATGACCACCAGACCAACCTGTCCTGTTTTGACAATGTCGGCAAGCGCTCTTCTAAATGGAGTTTCAAGATAGAAGCAAGGGTCGGCGACGCAGCAGTAATTGGTGGTCAATGCATGACAGCCGCTGGTGCGGTGTAATAGAGTCGCCAGGCTGCCTGTGTACGAATCAGGCTCCTGAAACTCGCCTTCTCTCCAATAGGCTGTCGCATGGGGAGCCATAACAAGAACAGGCAGGTCGCCGCCGACGAACTGGTAATCGGGTTCTCCGGCACTGGGAAACTGCTCGTAGCGCTCAGCAATATTGCTTTCATAATTGAGCGCCCAGAGTAGAGGCGAGGCGTGCGGCTGTTCTTCCAGAAGATAATTGATCGCCATGTCGATGTCGCCGAAGCGAGCTTGCGAATGGGAAAGAACCCAGGGGCTGAAAGGCGAGTTGCCAACCACTGTGACCATTTTGCCTGTGCGGTGCGCATAGAAAATTTCCATCGCCGCTGCATAGCTCGGGCGGTGCAAATTCGCCAGAAGGGCATCGCATTGATCGATTAAATCAAGAGCCCGTTTTACTTTCAGCTCGGTGGTGTCGTTGAGAAGTTCGACGCCTTCCAGTTGTTCGAATGCAGCAAGATCTGAAAAAGCGAATTCGAGGGGGTTTACGACCTTGAGACCGTATTTCCTCAACTTATTCATCGCTATCGAGCGCCAATCGAATTCCGCACCTTGACTTACCAGTTCGCTGTGCTCGATTGTTCCGCCTGTCAGGTAAATGGAAGACAACATTTGGTTTCCGACACTCCCTCTAGAGTAATTAATTGCGACTCTTGAGCGGTTATATTAGTTCCGTAGCGAGAAACACCAATTACACTGGGTTTTAAGCATAAGCTTTAATCTGTGCTGCTCACTATATACCACAGGACCGCCGTTTCACGCTGGAAAGCAGTTATCGCGAACCGTCATATGACCGCTAGACAGGCAATATACAGGCAATTTTGAATATACATGAGGTGCATACAGATTGAAGCAAAATTCCACATTTAGAGCGTTTTCGCTCAAAGTTCGCTGCCTTCTTCAAGGTGCCGTTGCCTTAACCCTTTGCTGCATCATCGTCACCGGCTGCGCTCAGGCGCAAAGTCCTGTGGAACAAGGGCAAAGACAAGGTGCAAATCAAGCTGCCCAATTTGTTTCTTCAGACGCTGAAGCAATCAGAGCTCAGCAGTTGCATTTGGTGAAGGTTCCACTGACTGTCACCGCGCCGGTCAAGAAGATGCTTAAGTACGACGATCGGGGACTGCCGCACGAAAAGTTCTTGCTGTTGCTTTCAAACGGCACGACCATTTTGGTGGCACATAACACGCAGATGGCGCCTTATGTTCCATTGCAAGCAGGGGACACAGTCACAGTCAGTGGAGAGTACGTCTGGAATGCAAAGGGTGGGTTGATCCATTGGACGCACCATTCCGATACGCCCAACCACAAGGGCGGATATATTGACTTCAATGGCAAGCGCTACGAGTAGCAACAGCTACCATTAGATGCAAAGTTCAATTGATTTAGGAGCGTTCCGAATTACTACTTTGCGCCAATCAGGTTTGCAACTTTTGGCGTCAGGAACCACTTGAGCGTACCTGGCCAGCTCGGTGGCAAATCTTGCACGTCGACGCGGATGACCGCAGCTTTTTTGAACGGAATCATGACTTCCGGACCAGCCAACATCAAATCTGCTGCCAATCTGCCGATGTCAGGCTCGTGACCGACCATGAAAATGTCTTCGAAAGGCGGCAATTTCTTCAGGTTTTTGAACACTTCGCTCGAAGTTCCGCCTGGTGCCAAACCGTCGGCTACTTTCAATTCGGTTTCAGCGCCTAGTACTTCGTGAATGATCTCTGCCGTCTGCCGGGCGCGGGTGAGCGGGCTACTTACAACCAGGGTGGGTTTGGCATTCAACCTTTTCAAGGCGTTTGCCATCATCCTCGTCTCAGCTTTTCCGTCGTCCGTAAGCGGGCGCTGCGAGTCATTCAGGATTGCTCCACCCAGACGTTCAACAGCTGTTGCGTGTCTCATCAAATAGATTTTCATGACGGCATATTCTACCTGAGTTGCGGGTTTGACACGCCATCATCTCTGGTTAGACGCATCTTCATTCCGCCTCAGGCTCAGGTCAAGTAATATGGTGACAATGAGCCATAAACCACGAATTATCGGTCTTGACATTGGTGATGCCAGAATTGGAGTTGCCATTTCTGATCCGCTTGGGATAACCGCTGCTGGCATCGATGCTATCCAAAGAGTGGATATGGCGAAAGACTTGGAAGCGGTAAAACAAATAGCTGAGCGGCATGGTGCTGTGGAAATCGTACTTGGATTTCCTCAACACATGGAGGGTACTGCCGGCGATCAGTTAGAGAAGGTCAGATCTTTTGGTCGCAAACTTGCACAAGTGACTGGCTTGCCGATCGTTTACGATGACGAGCGATTGTCCTCGATATCTGCCATTCGAACCTTGACTGTTCAAGGCGTCAAGACCGGCAAGAATAAGGGGCTCGTCGATATGCAATCGGCAGCAATTATTTTGCAAAAATTTCTTGATCGAAAAGAGCCCCCGCCCTCTGCTTGAGGCGGTAAGCCCATTTCCGCCGGAGGGCGGCATTAGCGCCGCCAGAAGCAGGCTGGAGTCCGGTGCTCCAACAGAATGGCATCGCAATCAGGTAGGCAATTTTAGTGAATAG
>DTSE01000291.1 GCA_012965515.1 Candidatus Melainabacteria bacterium
GTTTGAGTTTCTTAGCGGTATCGCGCCCTTAAAAAGATGGGCAAGTCACGCCACCAGTTCGTCCGCGACACGCTGTACTGGCTGTCTTGCGCACTCAGCAATTTGATCGACACGGGCGAACTGAGTGAAAAGAAATTGCACAAAGACCAAATGCTTCGTCGCGAAGATATGTTTGGGCTCAAAGAAGCGCTCTTCCACACGATGTTGGTTCTCGCGCAATCCGGTGCTGGAGAAAACTCGCCGATGGGCATACTTCGCAAAGAACTGCGAATTCGCGAATTGGAAGCAGACCTGCGACGCGTGATGGCAACACCGTCATGGACGTGGACTCGCAGTCTGCGAGAGATGAACAGACTAATCAGCGGCAACAATTCCAAGACAGCCAGCGAAGAATACAACCTTTCGCTCGACGAACAGGAAGAATACATCCAGTATTTGCGGCAGTCCATCCGCCGCATCCTGCGCAGCCGCTCGTGGAAGCTGACTCGTCACCTGCGCAACTTCCAGAAGCAGATTGCTCCCAAACAGGCAACGGAAGTGCCTTTGAGCAAGCGAAGCGGATTGGGCGCCAAGGCAGATAGCCATGGACGCAACGACAACGGACCAGCCACCGCCAGGAAGCGAAGGAAGAAGAGCACGCTCGGTCCGCGCTATCCGAATCAACTCGTGGTTGGTGCAATCATTCAGAATCAGGCGCCTTTCCTGAAAGAGTGGCTTGAATTTCACAGACTTGTCGGTGTCGAGAGATTCTACATTTTCGACAACTTGAGCAATGATGATTACGAGGCAGTTCTGCAACCATACATCGATTCGGGCATCGTCAAACTCTATAGCTGGCCGGTCGAAATCAAAACACAAAATGATTTCAACGATATCCAGTGCAGCGTATACCGGCGCATAGTCGACTTAACTGCAGAATCAGCAAAGTGGCTCGCACTCCTGGATGTGGACGAGTTTCTCTTCCCTACAAAAGAAGACACACTAATCGATCTGCTGGACGAGTACGAAGAATTTGGCGGACTTTCCGTCAATTGGCAGATGTTTGGAACATCAAATTGCCACAAAATTCCAGCCGACCGGCTCTCAATCGAAATGTTGACGCGATGCGCGGAGAAAGACAACGAAGTCAATTTGCACGTCAAAACGATTTCTCGCCCCGAACTTATCATGCGAGTGACCAATCCGCACTTCGCAAAATATGTGAAGCATGCCCAACAAGTAAACGAGGAAAGAATTCCGATGAGCGGCAGCCGCACTTCATATGTAAGTGTAGATCAAGTCCGCATCAATCATTATTGGACTCGTGACCAGCACTTTTTTGAAACTCAAAAGCTGCCTGCGCTGAAAAATTACAGCGCATTCCTCACCGACCGCGAGATCGAAGAACGTCTGCGCACTTTCAACGCAACCGAAGATTTGTCTATACAAAGGTTCGTGCCAAAACTCCGCGAACGAATGTTCGGCGCCGAACTCAAGCATCACGTCACGATCCGGTAACGGACCAGTGATATGTTTTTGAAACAGTAAACTGTAGGAGCGGCAAAAAGGCCGCCCGAAGCCGGCAAGCCGCCGGCGCTCCCAGGCAGACGCGAGATTTACTAGCATTCTTCTTTTTGTGTGAGGCAAATAGACGGTGATTCTTCACCGGCAGTTCATCATCGCTGAATGTCGCTTCCCCCCACCCCCTACCTAGCGGCAAGACAATATGAGCACCACATCCACTGGCAGCCAAACGGCGGCGCCGGAGCGGCAAGCCGCGCCCGCAGCAGCCAGCGACCAAACAGACTTCTCTCCGCCCAAGACCAGCACCTGGTCGGAAATTGCCGGAAAGTGCTGGCAAGACGGCGTCAAGGAATGCATTGCTTCGGCAGGGCAGAAATTTGGCGACTTGTTTGGAGTGGGCAGCGCGAAACAGCAAGACCTTATAAAACAAGGGACAATCCCAGACCTTACCCTTGTTCAAAGCGGCGCCGACATGAGAATCGGTGGCACTGCAGAAGCCAGAGTCGAAGGTTCGGATGCTGCAAAAGCGCTCCAGGGTGACAACAAAAAACGCACCGAAACAGTCTTGAATGCTAAGGCAGATCCGCAAGACCGGCTTAAAGCCGCAAGCGAGCTGGTTAACGCAGGCATCACAGGTTTCACAGTGCAAGGCTCGGACGGCAGTATCAATAAGGTGAGGCTGGAAAAGGAAAGTGTAGGCAATGGCCGCGACATGCTCGGTGTTTACGTCTCCGGCAAGAGTGGCGCAGAATTGAACGCTTTACGTGCAATTCAAAATGCTGACGGTTCTCTCGTTCAACAAAAGGACGGCAGCGGCAAGCAAGTTGACTATAAAAACCGCGGCGTAGCGCTTTTAGACAGACTTTCTGACAGTGGGAAGGTTGTTGAAGACGGCACCAAAGCCGGTGGCAGACCCGCGCCTGAAGCCCAAGATGCGCCCCAGGAGAAAAGCAAGAGGGAGCCCAAAGAAGGTGAAACACCCGGTGAATGGAAGAGTCCTCTGGAACGCAAGTACCAAGAGGGCGACAAATTCAAAGGCGTCACGTCTGTTTACTGGCAGGACATTCACACCGCAAGCGGAGTCAGATTCAACAAGAACGAACTCTCTGCGGCAAGTCGCGAGTTTCCTTTCGGGACTGTTCTCAAAGTGCGAAATCCGGAAAACGGACTGGAAACTCGTGTAGTCATCACAGACCACGGACCGTTTGCAGGCAAGAAAGAATTGCGTCCGGACGGCTCTGAAAAAATATACAACCGTGTTTTGGACATCTCGCTTGGCGCTGCAAATGCCATTGGCATGAAGGACAAAACCCCGAGAGCTATGGAAATATCAGTCGAAAGCATTCCCGAGAATCGCGCGTGGGGACGCGCCAGACAAAATCTCAGGAAGGACGAGAAAACAGCACTGCTTGCTCAAGTGAAGCGCGTCACTGAAGAAGGTCGCATGTAGGAGCTCAGGAGTACTTATACATTTCGCACGCCTCGAACTTTATAACGGAATCATTTATGGTACAGACAGCACAGCAATCAGAATACACACCGGAGCGTGCCACCGCACAACCGGCAGCCGATGCTGCTTCAAACCTTGCAGTCAGCGAAACAACCAAAACCTGGTCGGCTATTGCAAGTCAAATTTGGCAGGACGGAACCAGCGGCAGCGACGCAACTAATGCGAATTCGAAAAAACTTGACTTCAGCGTTCCAAAGGCTCTAAGCGAGAGCCTTGGCTTTGCCGCTCAATCTCCAGATGCTCAAACGCGGTTGGAAAATCGTGGACTATTACCGCGAACAAGAATTGCAGAGGCTCACGCGACCGGGCAACCAATTGGATTGGCAGTCCATTGGGGCGACGGAATTCTGCAGCGGAGCAGCTATAGAGAAGGACAGCAGACCATAATTCCAATTCCAAACATTGAAGTTGCTCAACTGGAGAGAGAAGGTCGTGGACGACGAGTCAACCCGTCCGAAAGAGTCTTGCCTCCTGAAGTGAATCGCAATCTGCCAAGGATGGGCTCGGACGGAGCGCTGGGCAAGGTATACGAACACCAACTTCAAAACAGTACAGGCAGACACAAGGTCGACGCGTCGGTAATCATTCCGCAAGGATACGATCCGCAAAGACCGACGCGAATGCTTATCTACAACCATGGATTTAGAACCGATGCCCGCGCGGCGCTTAGTTACTCGCAATTGAGAGAACAGATGCGTTCTGCCGATCCACAAACCATTCTTATCGTTCCTGAATGGCAAGCAAAGCCTGGCTCCAACAGCTCCGCGCGCGGAGGTTCCGACAAACCAAACTTCTATCGAAACATGTTCAATGAAATCATGCAAAAGACCCCGGAGCTGCGCGGCAAAACAGTGGACGATCTTGCCAGCATCGGCATAATCTCGCACTCAGCCGGTTACAACCCGTCAATTGCACAACTCTATAAAAACGGATTGCAAAACAAAATCACGTCTGTGACCGTGCTCGATTCAATTTATAACCCGACCGCATATGACGGTTGGATATCAAACAATCTGCAAGATCTCGCGGCAGGAAAAAAGCATTTTCAACTGATCTACACAGGACACTTGGCGAAGCAGAGCAACGCCCTGCAAGCACGCGTCGAGCAGCAATTGACGCGCGCAGGGTTAGGAACCGAGAGCGTTCATAAAGACCACGGCAGAGGCGGAACCATAGTAAGTCCGGAAACGATCGCCAACAATGGCTTCGTTTTCAAAAGAAGCGAATTCACCAACAGAGGAGACGGCGCCCACGGCTCGATGACGCATGTCTACCTGCGCCAACTACTTAAATCCGAAAGGAGACTCCCTTGATGCGACTTCACGCTAAAGTCACTCTTTCTGAACTACCTTTAGAGTGGGACGATCTCTCGTTCCAGCTCCGACCATTTCCGAGCTACCCAACCTTCCTCCGTTACCTGAAAGAATGCTTGACCGACTGGGCTCATTTGCGCTATTTCATCGTTTTCCCCACATCCGCTTACCAAACAACAGATCGCAGAAAGTCCGCGCCCACGGCAGAATCAGGTCCGTTCAAGACCTTGAGGCATCCTGGCCTCTGAATGCCCAAATTACCGCCCTAAGAATTTCAAAGTAATTGCCATGACGGAATCCATAACACCTCAGCCGCGCTTCCGCGCGCAGAATCAAGAGCAGACAACCGAAAGAGTCAATGCTGAGTCGGCACCCGATACAGATGAAGCCTGGCGCAGCATTTCACGTGCCGTTTGGAGCAAGCACGAGATGACCGCGTCAGCGATGCCCGACCTCAGCAGACAAAGCTTGAATGAAATGCTTGGTCTAAATGCTCGCCCTGGTGAGAGAACGCCATACGCGCACCTCGGCAACGTCTCGCAGCCCGGCGGAAACTCATTGATTGACTGGAATGCACTTGCCGCAGGAAAGACAGTCACCATCAACCCGCTGCCGGAGAGACAATTTACTGGACTGGGACCACGTCAACAAAGAGTTGATTTGCCATCCACACAAAGACAAGACATTCGAAACCCTGGCGACCGCTCGCAATTGGCTACCCCGTTGGATTTCGGAACCGGAACCAGCAAGAGATTGCTCGAACCAGTGACTGATCGTGCGGTGCTGGCGCGCGTTCCTGATGCGCTATACATAGGTCAAAAAGGAACTGTCACTTCCACGCGTAATCGAGCCGGCGAAACACAAGAATACTGGCTCTCCGGCGACGCAGCAAAAGCCTTTGCACGAGCGCAGGAAATGCTTGCCGCAAAAGGAAAGCAGATCATCGTCTCTGACAAAAACGGTGCTGGCAGAACTGTCGATACGCAGACCGAAATCTACACAAGGAGCCGCAACGGCCGAGGATTCGCAGCAGGCAGACCGACCGAGTCTAATCACACGCGCGGCAACGCTATGGACGTCTCCAACTGGCAAGACCCTGACGTGAAGCGCGCTTTGTTAAATAACGGTTGGAGACAAGGTGACAGCAAAGGACCGATCAAAGGCGACTTGCACCACTTCAGCTTCACAGGGGTACGCCAGCAAGACGCGCCGGGAAATTCGAGACGACAGCATCGTCATCGTCATTAGCGACGCGGAGAAACCGGCACAAGCCAAATTATCTCGCTCATGACTTAAGGTCAAGATGAACCCAAACTTGTTCTAATACGTCCTCTAGCTCGACAGCTTCACTGCCGGATATAGAACGCATTGCGTCAATAGCTGTCTGCTTCAGAAGTGAGGCTCGCTCGAAGCGCCGCCTGTCCGCGGCGACAATAATGTCGCAGATGTTATTCGCCACCACACGATAGGCGCTAGGCGGAACAAGGTTCAGCTTCTCTTTCGCCTGTCTGATCATCCGTTTTGATGCTTCACGAAAACCACCGCGTAGTGCGATAGCAGAGGCTATCGCATAGGATTTCCAATCATCGCTCGCGCTGTCTTTGGAAGATCCGCCGTTTTTTGGATCGTTCTTAAGCGGCAGGAGTGAATAATTCGTCGTGATCATGAGGTGACTCCACGCCGATGGGCATACTCAGTTGTTCCAAGAGACTCTAAATAACTCTTGTTGTGGAGATGTTAAACAGTCAAATAATCAACTCTTCTGAATAATGAACCAAAAGCGGCTGCCAGAGCCTTCATCGCTGTCGACCCCAATAATTCCGCCATGTCCTTCAACAATAGCTTTGCAAATCGCGAGCCCCAAGCCAGTACCACCATGAGTAGTGGCGTCTTCATGTTCCACTTGAGAGAAACGATCAAAAATCTCTGCCAATTTGTCCTTCGGAATACCGCGCCCCTGGTCAGCTACGGTCACTTTCACACCGGTCGGCAAATCACTAGCCGAAACAACTATCTTGGAATTCTCCGGCGAAAATTTAATGGCATTTGATAGAAGATTTACCAGGACTTGAACAATGCGATCGGCCTCAACATTGACATTCAGAGTACATTCCGGCGCATCAATTTCAATTGATTTTTGGTCCGCTAGTCCTGAAACGGAATCAACCGCACGCTTTACGATACTGTCGAGACTTTCCGAAGCAGGAACCATAGTCAACATTCCAGCTTCCATTTTCTCAATGTCCAAAAGTTCGTTAATCAGCTTGACGAGGCGTTCGACGGTAAACTCAGCTTTTGCAAAACGCTCCTTACCCTTTTGATTCATTTCCCCAAACGCACCTTTTTCCGCCAGCGCAAAAGTAAATTGCAGTGACGTTAGTGGGCTTCTCAGGTCGTGACTTATCATCGAGATGAATTCAGCTTTCGTTTGCTCAGCCTTGGTAAGCGCAGCAGACATCGAATGGAAAGTGCGGTCCAGCTCAGCGATTTCATCAATTCCCGAAAGCGGCGGATTGAGTTCTTTTCTCTCACGCACCCTCATCGTGTTTTCAGAAAGAATCTTCAACCGTCCAGAGATGTTTTTACTGAAATACAGCGACATCAGCACAGTAATTACAATGTTCGATACCAGCATCACAATGAGCGCGACCCAAATGCGTTGCCTGTTGCGCTCTTCTTGTTTGTCAGTGATATAGCTTCTGCGAATCTGCTTCGTAACGGCTTCGATTTCGTGCCTCACGGCGAAGTATGAGTTTGTGCTTTGCCCTGCCAGTCGCACGACTGCAGGCATCCAATTACCACTTTCAATGCTGGTCAACGACTGCCGCATATTTTGCCGAAGCCGCTCCACCGCGATTTCCAAACTGGTAATGCTCATAGCGGTCTCAGGCATATCCTTGGTAAGTTTTTTCAGCTCCGTGAATGCAAGCGGGATTTGTGCATCATTAGTCTCGTACGCCAATCGCAGCGGCTCAACGCGGCGACAACCGTAACCAATCAAAGCCATTTCCGACTCAATCAAATGCTTGGAAACATTGCCTATGCGAGAGGTAATACGTTCGCCGCGCTTAGCGATCATCTCCTCGCGCTCGGCCGCAGCAATAAGTCCCGCAAGCACCACGAAGAAAATGATTTGAAACAGCAAAGGGATCGCAACAAGGATCAAACCCTTCTGTGAAAGCTTCAGATCAAATCGCAAACGCTTCGCCTCGAAACAGCCAATCCCTGTCCCATACCGAAATTATACTTACGGTCGAGTGAAATTGTGATTTGACGACGGGTATACAGTAGCCTATATTTCAATGGCTAAGGCGGGAATCTCAGAAGGTATTTGCAGTGGCCAAGATCCTGTTGGTCGAAGATGATTTGGAAGTTTGTGAAGTCGTGAGCGACTGGCTTACCGACGAACACTACACGATTGATGTGGTAAATTCCGGCACCGAAGCCATTGAGCGCCTTCGCTTCGACAAGTATGACGTGCTGATTTTCGACTGGCAGCTTCCGGATCTGACGGGTATCGAGATTTGCAAACGTTTTCGCTCAAAGGGCGGAAACACCCCTGTGCTCATACTCACGGGCAAGTCTGAAATTGCCGATAAAGAAACCGGTCTGGACGCCGGTGCCGACGATTATTTGACGAAACCATTTCATCCGCGCGAGCTGTCCGCACGTGTGCGTGCGCTTTTACGACGCTCCGGAGACGTGAAGCAAAACGTTCTGACGTGCGGCGATATTGAGCTTGATCCGCAAGGATTCAAGGTTACCAAAGGCGGCAAGGAAATCACTTTACTGCCCAAAGAATTCGCATTATTAGAATTCTTCCTACGCCACCCCAATCAAGTATTCAGCCCTGAAGCGCTTCTCGACCGCGTCTGGTCAGCCGAATCTGAAGCATCACCCGATACCATTCGCGTCCACATCACAAAATTGCGCGGCAAAATCGAGACGGAAGGTCAGCCTTCTCCGATCAAAACAATCCACCGCCAGGGCTACAAATGGGAAATGCAGAGCTAGCGCAGTTCACAACAATCGTCTTCGGCAGACGTTGCAGAAAACGCGCAGTCCGTTGGGCTTGAAGAATTTCACTTCGTCCCACCTGCGGTTGTAAGAGACATACATCTTGTCGTCGCTTATACCGCGATAGGCGATGTGCACTTTGCCTTCGCAGCAAAGCTCTTCCTCTTCTTCAGCAGGGCTTTCAGAGGTTTCTTTCTTTCCAAAGATGGATTGAATCTTCTTGATCAGATTATTCATGGGTGCCTAAGACCGTGTCTTTCTCCACGTCAGAGTCGGGTTGCGCGTCCGTTATTCGCGGTTGCACTTTCACCGGCAATCGAACCGTAAATGTAGAACCCACACCGACTTCCGATTCAACACTTACACTGCCTTGATGTCTTGAGATGATCTCTTGAGTAATGGCGAGACCGAGACCAGAACCACCACTTGCGCGACTTCTCGCTTTATCAGCGCGATAGAAGCGTTCAAAAATCTTCGGTAGATCTTCAGCTTCGATACCAATTCCGGTATCAGAAATTTTGATCTCAACTTCGTTTTCACCATCTAAGGTTGCTTTGACTCCAACGTTTCCATCCTTGGAAGAATAATTAATTGCGTTACCCAGAATATTCACCAGCGCGCGTTGCAAGTGTATGGAGTTGCCCATCACAACCGCACCATCGAGATCGGATTCCACGTGAATCTCAACTTGTTTCTTCTCTGCATTTGGCTGAACTTGATATACAACGTCCCCGATTAGCTGCTGAACATTGATTTCATTCTTCAATGACATATCTTGGCCGCTATCCAAGCGGCTGATGTCCAGCAGGTCTTGCAAAAGATTCGCTTGTCTATCCACCAGGCGCTCAAGAGACTCGAGAAACTGATTACGTAGTTTGGGATCTTCTGCAGCTCCGGCCTGAAGAGCTTCTACAACAGAACCAATCGCCATAGTTGGTGTTTTCAGCTCGTGACTGGCATTGGCGATAAACTCCTGGCGCAGGCGTTCTTGCTCACGCAGACGGCGAATCATTTGATTGAACGAGCGCGCCAATTCCCCGACTTCGTCGGGTCGTTTTACGGGGACTGTTTCCGACATGTCTCCAGATGCGGCAATTTTGCGCGCGGTCATGCTCATTTCCTGCAAGGGTCTGTTTACCCGTCGAGCCAACCAAAGGCTGATGAGAACAGTCATTACGCCTGTCGCAAAGATGATTTCCAGGAAAATTATCAGGTCTCGGTGCAAACGCTGCTCGATTTCCGTGAGTTGAACACCAACACGAATAACACCGGTTGTTTGGCCGGCAGCGCGGACAGGACACGCGACGTAGAGCCAGTTGCTGTTAGTCGTACGCTCGTTTCTTGTATAGATTGCAACGATACCTGCAAGCGCGTCGTTGATTTCGGAATCGTTCGAGATGTTGACGCCATCAGGTGCTGGCGAAATCGTAGAGGAATCGGCAAGCACTCTACCATCGCGATCGACCACGGTGATTGCAACCCCGAGCTTTGTTGCGTGCCGGTCTACCGCGCTCTGAATGCGCTGACGGGACTTCTCCGAATCCATTCCCAAATCGTTGTCAATTTCCAACGCAAGGTGCACAGCTTCTACTTCAAGCGAGTTTCGCAAGTCGGTAACTGATTCAGATTTGATGGCGAACAGAGCCCACAAGCTCACAGCCAAGAGCGAAATAACAATGATGACCAAGTATGTGAATAGAAGCTGGTTAGCCAGACTTCTAAACATCCACTTGTAGATTCGCTCCAGGAGCCCCATCGAAATTGCCTCGGTTTTCGCGGACAAGCTAAGGCACTAGAAAAATACTTAGGTACTGAGTCACGCTCAAGTCGTATTACAATTCCCGATCTAATTAAATACCGATTTCATCAAAAATATCGGCAGTTGTTGCACATGAATAGAGCGCCCTTTGACAATTGGATACCAGGAAATTCCATGCAGCGCCCGTCTTATCAGTCACGGAGACCGTCTGCGCCTGGCTTGCCATGCGCTATGCCGCGGTACATCACTCGCTTGGCAACACTTCAACAGTTAAGACAAATTGTT
>DTSE01000292.1 GCA_012965515.1 Candidatus Melainabacteria bacterium
GTAAAGAAGTGGACGGGATTTTGGTTCGCTCGGAAGGGCAAAAACCAATCGGCAACTCGGAAGTCGATCTGGCTTACGACTATACGGGCGCCATTCGTCAATATTACAAAGAAGTGCATGGACGAAATTCCATTGACGGCAAAGGCATGACAATGAAGTCGACGGTCAATTACGGAGAGAATTTCGAGAACGCATTTTGGAACGGTATCCGTATGACCTATGGAAAACCTGGACCGCAGAGCCCTTTCCGCACATTCATGCAGCGTGTCATCGCCGGTCACGAAGTCACTCACGGCGTCACCGAATTCGAAGCCGGAACAGTCTATCGCAATCAGCCTGGTGCCTTGAACGAACACTTCTCGGATGTGGGCGGCGCGCTGATCGACATGTACGCAGACAAGATAACAGCGGGACAATACCACTGGCTAATTGGAAAAGGCATTTGGAAAGACAATATCAACGGCGAAGCATTGCGCAGCATGAAGGCGCCTGGCACCGCCTACAACGACCCTGCCATCGGCAAAGACATTCAGCCTGCCCACATGAAGGACTACAACAAAACGCCTCGCGACAATGGCGGCGTCCACATCAACAGCGGTATTCCAAACAAAGCATTCTATGAGTTTGCAACCAATGTTGGCGGCAACGCCTGGGAAGCACCCGGAAAAATCTGGTTCGAGGCTCGCGCAAGAGCGGGCAGCACGCCGCAGTTCTCGCAGTTCGCGTTTGAAACAGTAGAGGCGGCCAAGCGCCTTGGTCATGCAGACCTCGTTCCAAAACTGGAAAAAGCCTGGTCGGATGTCGGCGTCAAACCGGTGGAAACACCATTCTGGCATCATCGCACGTTTGTTCCGCTCTTCTCCGGCCTGGGGCTTACCGGAGCGGAAACCGTAAGCGTCGGTGCGAACGCCGCTACCGTAAATCCCAACTTTAAAGCGGAAGTGGTTTTGCCGCGTCGCTAAAGTGCCTCTACTTTAGGGCGACAGCCGCTATAAGCTTGAGCCATTTTGATGGCCCGGATCTTTGTTTGGATCTTTTTCCATCCAGGTCGTGATGGCGGGGAATGTTCCAGACCAGGCTCGCATTGCGCTTCCGTCGACAATTGCCGCATGGTATTTGACCAGCGCTTGTTCGATGTTTGAGATTCGGTCGCGATGCATTTTGTATTCTTTTGCGGCACGGGCGACGCTCAATTGCTGTTCGAGAGTCGAGAAGCCGTTTTCCGCGAGGCACTCCGCGACATCTTTGGGAATGATTTCCTTCATCACTCTGTCTTCGTCGAACGACTGCGGAAGCACAGTCCAGGTGTCTTCGATCATGCCGCTTACACCGTGGGTTCTGTAAACCCCTGACTGAGAGAGGATATTTCTGCCGCTGCCATCCACCAATCGAGCCAATCTCAAGAAATTGAGGAAGCTGATGGGGGCGTGTTCTTTCGATTGTGCCGCTTGGGTCGGGAAAGTATCGGTTGCGTGAATTCTTCTCAGCATAGCGATACCATGTTCGCGACTGAAACGCTTGGCTCTGATCAATCGCTGCACTTCCAGGACGATGTCCAGGCTTTCTGTGGAAATCAGATGGTGTGCGAGCATCGTCTCGCCAATTTTCATTCGATTGCGATTGGCTTCTTCCGCGGCTTTCTCAACGTCTTCGTAAGAAATCAATCCGACTTCGATGAATAGCACGCCCAGTCTCGTCTTCAAGATTTCGAGACCCTCTTCAGTCGTGTGAGCGTGTTGAATATTGCTTCGCGATGTGACAATGTGATCGATCGCTTCTTCTCTCTCCATTTCACCTGTGCGCAACATTCTTTGCACTTGAATAGCTTTTTCGATGATCGTGGGCTCGAGATCGCCACCTGCAACAAAGACTTTTCCGAGCGGAAGACAGGTGGCACGCGACACTTTTAGCCGGCTTTTCAAAACGTTCCGGTCCACGATGTCGCCGTCGACAAGCAAGCTGCCGAGCCGGTTTTTCATGGGATTGTCGACATAGATTCCCAGAAGGTCGAGAGCTAGATTTAGTTGAATCGCTTTTCTTTTAGCCAGTGCGACCGCCTTGGCTGCCGTTTCTCTCGTGACGAATTCATCACGCACAAGGCTCTGAGCCGTGACCAGTCCATGCAAGCTGTCGAAGTCCAGAATGTTTTGCAAGATCAATTGCAATCCCAGCGGCAGACCCGTTTCCATTGTTCCAAGCAAACCTAAATTGAGCTGTTCTTCCGAAGCCAAACCGCTCGTGACAATCAGTTCACCCAATTGAATGTTGCTTTTCGATTTGCTCATCTACTTGCAGCGTCCGCTAACTCACTGGCCCACAGGTACTTAATGCCCAATCTGGCAAAACTTATTTAGTAATTGAAAATATTGCAGCATAACGTTGTGAGCCGGGTAAGAAATTTTTGGCTGCGCCGTATCTGACAGAGTTGTATGTATCCCTCGATCGAGAAGCTGGAAGAACTTTTGACAATTCAGGAAGCCGAAGTGGGCAGAGATGATCCGTCTCTGGCGACACTATTGGATGACCTGTCTTATGGGTATCATTGCCGCGGGAGATTCGATGAGGCTGAGGAGTGTTACGTCCGCTCCCTCGCGCTGCGTGAGGCGGTCTGTGGAAGCAACGATCAAAGTCTGTTGCCTGGTTTGCACCGCCTCGGAATTCTATATCGGATTCAGGACAAATTTGCTGAAGCGGAGCCTTACTATCAGCGGGCTTTATCAATTACAGAGAGGCAAGTTGGATTAGAACATCCGCTTGTCGCGACTCGGCTGAATTATTTGTCCGGCCTGTATTTTGCCTGGGGCCGCTTTGAGGACGCCGAGCGGCTCGTCAAAAACTCGGCCTACATTTACGAAAAATTTCTCGGACCCA
>DTSE01000293.1 GCA_012965515.1 Candidatus Melainabacteria bacterium
CCCGAATGAAAAAGAGAAAAAGGTAACAACAAACGCTATCAATCGACGTAACTAAAATGCACCTTTTTGTTTCGAGGGTGTTCACGCAAAACCTAACCGCAGCCTCTTATTTGGCGGCTGCGCCGACTGTTATTGCCGGCCGATCCGAAAACTAACAAATCACCGGCTGGCGCAGCTAGCACATGCCACCACCGGCGGGGACAGCATTCTGCGGTTATGGAATGGTTAAGGTGGCTGATTAATTGTAAGTTTACATAACAAAGTTACGTAAACCATGAGATGGCAAGCGTTTTGAGACCGAACAGAGAGACCTCCGACAGTCTTCCCGGATCGAAATCATTCACACAGGCACAAAAAAACTAGAGATCGGAGGTTAGGTCCGATCTCTAGTGTCGTTCCGAAACGTAGTAGTTGTCAGCGTTCAGGATAATCAAGGCGCACTTGCAAGGCAGCCGTTGCAATGCTCGTTTTCTTGGGACATGTGTGACCGCTCATTCTTACCGCGTTCACCTGCTGCGCGTACATGGCTCGCTGCAAGCTTTTCTGTGCCATGTGCAAATCAAAAACCAACGATTCGAAATACGAAGTCTCTCCCTGCACTTGGTTCATTCGATAGCGCCGCTGCAACTCGCCGAGCAGGTCAGAATAGGATACAGATGCGGTGCAAAACATTTGTTGTGATTCCATGACGTTGACGTTGCCTGTATTCTCCACATGCGCTTACTAAGGAGAGGTTAAGAGGGCGCGCATCTTCACATTCGCAACCAAATGGATACAAACTCCACCCAGCGCCGCGCCGGCTTCAAAATTTCAAAATTCTGACTTCCCAGCGGTTATCCAGTGCTTGAGTGGAATATGAATATAGCTACGTATACTAAAAAGTTGATCTCAGGTTGAAGAGAATACAACTCCTGTCGCTTATAGCTATAGCGCTGCTCACGGCGTGCAGCAGCTCTAGCGGCCTGTCTCAAAAGGAACTTGAGGACCTGCTGGGACAAGCGCGCGTCGATGCCGCAGCAAAACAATTTGCAGATGCGGAGACAAAGCTGCAGAAGTGCCTCCAACATGCTGATAAAGATCGGCAGTTGTTTATCACACTCAGCGCGCTAAACCAACTGGTGGACGTGGAGACAGAACTGCACAACGAGGGCAAAGCAAAAGGCTACATAAAAGAAGCAGGAAGCACAGCAGAAACACTCTTAAACAGCAATCCAGCGATATTTTCCACCGCAGATCTTCGTCTTTCTAAAGAGGCAATGAAGGCGATGACTCGCCTTGCAGATGATTTTGCAGAGCTCGGACGATACGAAGCCGCAAGACAGCTCTACCTGGGCGCACAAAAGCTTGAGCGCACAGACCTGGCAGTGCCGCCGGAAGACTCAGCCGAGGCACGCTTGCAAAAACTTGACGAGCGCATCAAAGCAGAAAAGCATGCAATCGAACGAGAGGATGGTTTGAGCGACAAAACCGATCCAAAGTATCACGCGCGAATCGAACGGACAATGGCAAGGCGCGCTCTAATGGAAGAGATGAAAGCGCTCACCAATGAAATGAGGACGAACCCAAAAACCGAAACAGTCGACAAAATGTTTCCCTTGCTCAACAAGATCCGCACCGCATTTGGTGAACGCGAATCAGAGTACCGCGCAGCACTGGATGTCTTGATCATGTACGCCTCGGTTTATGGGCGCCGCGAGCAGGCGCTGGCTTTGCTGAATGAAGACATTGCTCTGTACGACAACATAGATTTGAAAAAGGTGATGGCTGCCGATCCTGCGACACTCGAAAATGCAGATTTTTTGATTTCGGATCTGGCAAATTACTCGAAGATGATGATGCAAATCGACAATTACGAAGAGACGCGCAAAGCCGCTCTTCGTGGCATCAAACTTGCTGATGATATACGCCACGTCGACTCGACTGAACTTTCGGAATTGCTAAAGGCCGCCGCCTGGGAAAGGGAGCACAGACAGAGGCTGGAGGAAGCGATACCTCTTAGAGAACGCCAACTCGCCATGCTTAAAGGTCTCAATCTCACCGACAATTACCCGACCTATTACGAATCACGCTTGGAACTTGGGCATAGCCTCATGTTGACGGGGCGCGCAAAGGAAGCACTGCCGCACATTGATTACGCAATCGAGCGCTTGAAAATCAACCAACCAAAAGGCGTGATACTTGCCTACGCTTATACAAACAAAGCAGAGTGTTTGCGAATTCTCGGCGAATTAGATGCTGCTCGCAAGTGCATGGCTGATGCACAAGCAATCTGGCTGACGAAAGGAAATGCTGAGCAAAAATTTGGCGGCTATCGCGTGTTTAGTAAGGTTGCACGAGAAATGAAGCGATACGACGAAGCGCATGAAATGGGATTGAAAGCGCTCAAATATTGCGTGCAAATGCCTGCGCAACGAAAATTGGTAGAACTGCCGGATACCTACTTAGAGCTTGCGCTCGTGGAAATGGAACGCAATCACACTAAAGAAGCAGAAACATACGGGCGGAAAGCACTGGAAGCGCACCTCAAGGCCGTTGGAAAACCGGACTTTGGTGCGGCAGGCAAATTGAATTTCATTGCCCTCATTGCCACGAAACAGGGGAAACTTGCTGAAGCGGAAAAGCTTAGATTGCGTGCCGTTCAGTATTGCCAAAATTCCATCGAAAAACCACGGACGCCCTTATTGAGCACTATGCTGCAGCTTGCGAACTTTTACGAAGATACCAAGCAACCGGAAAAAGCGGAGAAAGCGTTTCGTGACGTCTTGAGCACGGCGAAAAACCTTCACGGCGGCGAGGAGATGAAAGACCAGTACGCAATCCATTACTTGAGAATGTGCAGAATTCAGCTTGCTCAGCTACTGCGCGAAAGAAAGCCACAGGAAGCTAACTCTCTCAAAGACGAGTCCATTGCTACAAGGGCCTCTTTGCTGACTGCAGATCCCAACCAGGACTGCAATTTCCTAATTTCACTGGGCGATTTGTGCTTAAACCTACGCGACTATGAAAACGCTGAAAAGGTTCTCAGAGAAGCTGAAAACGTGGCAAATTCAACCAAGCCACCTTTGAAAGACTGGGTGACAGTGGTTTCGACCCGTAAAAGAGCACTCTACAAAGCCGCCAAATGAGAGTAGCAGGCGCGGAAGCAATGCCACAAGCAGAACGCCTCAAAAATCTTCGGGAGTCAATAAACGCTTACTAATGGGTAAAGTGATGCAGGAACCCTATAAAGAACTTTCAATGAAATTACGATCACACCTTCGTAGCGCGCTTTCACTTTCTCTGACCCTGGCGATGCTTGCTTGCACGATGTCGCAAACAGCCCTCGCTCAAGAACAAAACAGAGAGCGACAAGACCCAGGTTCGGATAGACGCGGCTCGGATTCAGAAAGGCGAAACTCGACGGATGCGCAAAGCATTGTCAGGGCTCGCCTCTTCGAGGTCTTCTACGCAACGACACGGGCGAACGAAGGCAGCTCATTCAAACCTGTCTATGCCGCGAAGAGAAACCTCGATCTTGGCGCCGGCTCTCTGGACTATGGAGCAGCACAAATAGAACGCCCCAGTTCAGCTACAACACTGCCGAGCGCCGGGAATTTCCAGCAATTCAAACTAAACATGGAACAAGCCGACCGCGACTGGCAAGCGGCGACTGTTCGGCGTTTTGACCGGCAAAGCCTGCCTGATTTTTTGGTCAAAATCAAAAATTGGCGCGGACCAATCATGGTCTTCATTCATGGCTATGACGAGAGTTTCGACAAAGCATTGAAAGACGCTGCGATGATTGCGTATCAGTTCGATCTGCGCAGCGATGTGCCGGTGCTGCCGATCTGTTTCAGCTGGCCGTCGCTCAACAGCAAAGCCGAGTATGCCGCAGATGAAGCCAATCTCGAATGGAGCACAGCGGCATTTTTCGAATTTCTCGACACAATTAAAGCTGCCAAAGATCCCGCTTCGCCACTAGATATGGTGGCACACAGCATGGGCAACCGCCCTTTGATTCAGTATTGCTCCCAGCACAAAAGCGATACCCCAAGCTTCCGCAACATCATTCTGTCCGGCGCAGATGTGGACTTTCATATGGCGGAGTCGAGGAAAAACGACATTGAATCTGCAGCCGAAAGAAGTGTGACCGTAATAGTTTCTGATCGGGACGCTCCACTGATCACGTCGCAATTGCTGCATGGACAGCCGCGTTTGGGGCGCCCTATCGATCCGCCTAACGTTCGCACTGATAAATCCGAACTCCTCAGCTCCTCCTTCTGGTCGCGCCTGACACTTGATGCCAGCACACTTCTACTTCCCAACGCCATCAACATGGATAACGATGTTATTCGCTGGGTCAACCAAAATCCGAAGCTCGGCAAAGAGTTCGGAGAGAAAACAATCTTTATCGACGTGACTGACTTAATCAGCGGCGAATTGGGTCATCGTCTGGCATACCCAGTGATCGCCGGCATTCTGCGCGAAACCCTCTCACCTCTGAGCTCCTCGGCAGTCTACAAAAGACCTGATAAGCTGACACTTGACGCCATGGGCGGCAGTCCTCGCTGGCTCTACAGGTTTCACAAAATAGACTCCAGCAAATTCAGACCATGAGAAGACGGGCAACCGAAAAGCTGATTGTGCGATGTTTTACTTGCCTGATTGTTCTCATTCTTACATTTGAATTCTGCCCAAACGCAGCATTTGCTCGCGCTTACACTACATTTGAGAAAGGACTGGAAAAGTTCAGCCACAGACAATTTGCAGACAGCATTGGGATTTTCCAGAAGGCAGTTCAAGAAGATCCAAATGATGGCGACGCCTGGACCTTTCTCGGGCGAGCCTACATGATGCAAGATCAGCTTCCAGAAGCAATCGACGCATGTACGAAAGCGATTGAACTCAATCCGGAAAACGCACAAGCTTATACATTTCGCGAATTCTGCCACTTCCAAATGAAGCACATTCGCGAGGGTCTGGAGGATTCTGAGAAAGCAATCAAATACTACAAACCGAACACCTTCGAGCCATCACTGATATGGGCGCTGGATAATCGAGTTCGCGCATGCAGAATGATCCGCAGGACGGATTTGATCGAGCAAGATTTAAACCTTCTCCAAACGTATGAAATCCTGGACAAAGCAATCAAACATCGCGAGTGGGCGCGGCTCAATGATGCGATAACTACGGTAGATCAAGCGATTAAGAACATGCCGAAAAACGCGGACATGTGGTTTTTCCGTGGAGTGGTCAACTCCAATAAACGCGACTTCTGGAATGCTGCTGCAGATTTCTCCAACGCCATAAGATGCGCTCCAGATGCCTGGTTTCTTTACTATTTCCGCGCTGACGTCTACCAGCAGGTGAATCAGAACCGAGAGGCTGTGCGAGATCTGACCACACTAATCAATGCGCACCCGCGTCTGGCTGCCTATCGTTTTGTTTGTGAGACAGGCAGACTGCGCGACCAGGGCATACGCATCGACGAATCACCAATCACAATGCAAGACATCTATTACTTGCGAGCTCAATCAAACGCTGAGCTGGGCAACATTCGCGAAGCCATCGATGATCTCTCCGAAGCGCTCAAATTAGATCCTACGGACACAAAAGTCTTAGCGCTGCGTGCGGAGTTCGTCAGCGAAAACGGCAAGGATGACGATGCAATCAAGGATTTTACAGAAGCGATTCGGCAGAATCCATCAGATTGGACGCGATACCAACAGCGTGGAAACGCTTATCTGAAACTCGGCAAGAAGAAAGAAGCCATGGATGATTTTGCAGAGATTGTCAAACGCAATCCGAACGATCCTGGCTCTTACCTGATTCGCGCGCTGGCTCGCGATAAGAATGGTGATCTCGAAGGAGCGCTGGCAGATTACTCTCAGGTGATTAAGCTGAATCCCAGGGATGACGACGCTTATCTAGCCCGTGGAGTTTGCTTCCGCTCTTTGCACCGCTACAAAGAAGCGCTGGATGACTGGAATCAGGCCGCAACAATCAATCCTGAAAACAAATCGATCGTGATGGCAGAGAAGGCCAAGCTTTATGTGGAAACCGGCGAAGAGAAGCTCGCCCGCAGCCAGACAGCTCCACTGGATAGAGCCCTAGCCGCGAAAAGACCCAACTACTGGCTTTATGGCTCGATTGCCGGAGGCTGTGTCCTGGTCGGAGCAATAGTGTTTTTCGTGCGCAGGAAACGAAAAGCCAAAACCAAGTAGAATGCGAAACAGTTGGTTATAGGATCTGTTCTATGAACAAATTCAAGTTCGCCGCAATTTCCCTGCTAGCGCTGACTTTTGCTCTTTTCGGCTGCTGCCGCATGGGTGCAATCGCGGCCGAACAGAGGGGCAACGGCAAATTGCCGTTTGATCCGGCAACCGCAAAAGACATTACTCCAGCCGCATTCAAGGGCGCACTCAAAGTCTATAAAACGCCAGAAATGAACGCTTCGATGCCGACTTATGTGGTAAGAGGCAGCGAGTGCTTATCCCTGGGCACGTCTTTCGGCGGTGATGGCGTTTATTCGGTAATAGCAGCGGACATGAATAAAGACGGCAAGCAAGACCTAGTCTACGCGTGCTCTTGGGGCTCTGGCTTGCACCGCACAAACATTGGCGTAGTAGAAGTCGGCAAGACGCTTATTGAGCACAGAGCGCCGGACATGCTGTTGTTCGACGATCAAGACATCAAGCTCTTCTCCGGTGAAGGCAAAATAACCATCTCTGTAAAAGACAAACCGTATGCAGATATTGTTCTTTCCTCAGATAAGTCTGGAAAGAAAACACTATCACTGAAGAAGCGAGACTAGAATACTGGCAGCCTCAGTACAATATCGGCGATAGTTCCAATGGGGTGGTCGCAGAATGATACGAATCAAGAAAACGTCTCCGAAGTCTGAGCAGGGGAGCATCTCTGGGCAACCTATAGAAGGCGTCTTTGAAATTCGCAGGCGAAAAAAGTTTGTTAGCGCTGCGGAAAAGCGTCCGGAAATTATTAAGGAGTGGGACTATTCACAAAACTGCGGATTCGCTCCGGATGACTTTTCATTTGGCTCTCAAGTAAATGCTCATTGGATTTGCGAAAAGAAGCATTAGTGAAGAACGCGAATCCTTACTAGATGCGTGCAACTGATCCAGCATATGCCGGTTTGAGCAATTCGGATATTGCAGCCGCTTCGCAAGCAGTTTTGGGACCTGGAGTATGGTCACTATCCGCCAGAATCTACGCAGGCCTTGTTGTTGACAGAATTTTTCTTGATTAGTAAACTTCCCCGGTCGCCGGGTGGGCATTAAGAGCCCGTCAAGAGGTGGTCCTCTTCCCGTTTACCGCCCTTTCAGGCGGTCACATTTGCTTGAAAAAATCCAGGGGCGTCCTGAACGGGCGCTCTATTTTTTTCATCCGTAAACACTTGAGCACTTTCATTTTCCAGTTCCGTGCCATGAATGTGCAAGCGTGACTTTATTGATTGGCTCAAAAGCTGCCCAATACTAGTAATCGAAAGCCAACTGGGCTCCGAGAAAATAACCTTGGAATTTCCCCCAGCACCCCCGAATCACAATTGGAGCAGCAGCAAACCCTTACCTGGCTATGATTTCGGAGCTACACGCCTTGTTCAATTAGGGGGCTGCTGCTTATTATCGAGAATGCAATGGGACGCAAAACAGCAAAGGATGTGTTTTTTGAGATTTCCAATTTATATTTCAATACTAACGCTTGCAGCGATCGTGGCATTTGTGACCCTTCAAAAGGGAGATGTTGCCCTTGAACTTTCCACGGGAACATTCAAATTTGTTTGTCGAGAAAAGCTTGCTCAACAAAAGCTTTATCGTGAAGCAGACGAACCGGACTTAGTGCCCAAGCCTGACAAACCTACTTCTACGCGAAATAGGGAAAAATAGTCTTATGCCAGAAGAACAAACCGAGCGATCGCAGCCAGTCGAACAGGGCGCCGAGAAGAAAGCGCTCAGCACTGCTGATGCTCAAGCGGCTAGAACTACCAGTGGTTCTGAGGTCAAAGAAGTTCAGGCCAGCAATCCAAACAAGTTTGAATCGATGACGGAGCTTCCGACCATTAAGGACGGAAAAAGCTTGGAAGAGCATCAGCAACAGTCTTTTGGAATAGATATGGGAGATAGCACAGCCGTGACGGCAAAAGGAATTGAAGCGCCGGCAAAAAAGAAAGTCTCCCTAGATCTGCGCCCATCTTATGTCGAAGGCCTCAAGGCAGTTGGAAACGACGAAGAAGCACAAGGGCGCTTTTCGATCGACTACATGGAACGCAAAGCAAAAGAGGCCTTTGACGCATTACAGAAGCTGCCAGCAGAGCAAGTTTTGATTGCATCGAATATCACGCCGACGGTGACGAATTTTGACCAAATGCAGCAGTATCCAGAGGTGCAGAGCGATGTTCCGAACGAAGGTACGATCGCTTGGGACCCTCGAAAAGATGCGAAGAAACAAATAGACAAAGGGCTCTATCCTCATCGGGAGAATCCTGAAGAGTGGGTAGACAATGAGGCCGCACGCTTAGCTAGTCAGTGCTTTCCTAGATTGGCTGCATACTCAGTGCGGCACGAAGGTATTGGTCCACACTTAATAAGTGCAATTTTGCAAAACGAGCAAACGTACTATCGAAGCGATAAAGACGCTGTTCCGGATGCAGTAGTTCGGAGAACTGGTGCTCTACCGTTGGACATGACTGTTGGTCCTGCACAAATGAAAGTGAGTAATATCAAGCATCTTGCGCAAACGTATCCAGACATATTAGGCAGCGCCAGCGATTCAACGCACCTTGCTACGGACAAATGGTATGCAACGATGCTAGTAGGAGCTTACCTGGACGACAAAATTCAAACGTTCGAAAGCTGGTCCAAACATCCGCCTGATCGCACCAAACTTACTAAAGATGAGCGCTATCAGTATGACCATGCCCTGCCATTGTGGAAAGCTGGAATGGAAACGAAGGCTCTGGCGATGTCTTACAATCCAGCAGGCGGAAAGGATCACCTGAATAATGTCCTAAAACATTTGCCCTAAGGTTTTGGTTTGCTTGTTTCCCACCAGCCCGCCTTGATTGATTTCCTCACTCCTGCTGTGATCGCAATGGAGAGCAATCCAGAAGGTAAGCCGAACATTGCTAGCATTTTTAAGACATCAGATGAAACACGGTCAGGTGCATAAGACTGTTGATGAATGTCAGTGTCTTCAGCATAAGCTAGCCAGGCAAGAGCGCCACCGACTAGGACGAATCCAACTAGAAATGAAGTAACAATCCATCTGCGCATGAGGACAAGTATAGCGGAGCGCTGCGCGCGGTTTTTCTGTATTCCTCCCAAACACAGAGAAAGATGCGGCGCGGTACCCATCCTCGCCTACCGAAATGCAATTAGTGAATTGTTTTGAACAGACGCAATAGCCCGTAAATCGCACCAACGCCCAGCCCGAATTTTAGCCAGTCTTCAATTGCTTCGGACGAGGTCTTCTGCTTCGGTTCGCGCGGGGGCGGGTCACTCCAGACCTTGTTCTTTGCTGCGTTGAACAAATCCTCGATTAAAAGAGGACTTCTGCTGCCATAAGTAAAGTCAAAAATCGATTCTGGAGCGCAATACTTTCCAAAATCAAAAGTTGAGAAATCAGCATTGAACTCTAATGCGACTTTTTCAATTAAGTCATCTGCATCCATGCCAATAATGCCCAAATCGTCAATATTGCTGTCCATCTGCAATTCATCGCGATTGTGGTTCGATACTTCAACAACTATGTCGAGGACACGGTTGTAGATAGTTAGGTCTTCGGACGACAAATCCTGCACACAAAAAGCCTCAACCATTGGATATTCTCCAATTCTACTCTTGAAAAAACTGCGCATCGCGCGCCTAATGCTGGTATTGCAGCAACATAGGCGGGGCGTGTCATTTCCGATAGGCTGGAAATGGAACCCCTTCATCTGCACCAATTCATGCTTCTAGAACGCCTGTTTTTCATGGCGGCATTTTTGGACACCAAGTTTTCATCAACCTTGTCGTTGTGCGCGAGCAGTTCATGATTCACTTGATTCTCATCCACTTCATCGCAAAGATGCCGGAAACGGCATACAGTCTTAAAGTTTTGAGATGGCTGAAGTTTTTTCTGTTTTTATTTTCTGCCGGCGCAATCGCTCGAACAAAAAAGCACAAGTGCTGCAGGTTTTAGAATTTCGGAGGTGCTGGCGGAATTCGCTGGCCAACTGTCCGCGCGATCGCGTCCAGGTCGCCCGTAGAAGCGCCGGCTTTCTTTGATGTTTTCATCATCTCCAGAGCATCGTCATATAGAACTCTTGCGGTTTCAGCATCGCTCCAATCTGCCA
>DTSE01000294.1:0-2201 GCA_012965515.1 Candidatus Melainabacteria bacterium
ACAATTTCATGTCGGACATTCACGATCGGATGCGCCTTCATCTGCGAGTCATCATATGGCTTAAGAACTTTGAGCAACTGCTCATTGTTTACTTCCATAGGATTCAGCCAAAAATCTTCGTCTTCGCGCCTGATGATAGCCGGCATCCGATCGTGAATGTCCGACATGAAATTGTTTGCCGGGACAGTAATGATCGAGCACGTCGTCAGATCGCCGCCATCTGGCGAACTCCAAGTTTCATAAATACCTGCCATTCCAAATGTGCCACCATCCTTGAGTGTGATGAACATTGGAATTTTGCCGTCTTCCGTTTTCTTCCACTCATAGAAACCATCGCACGGTATGATGCAACGACGGCGCGTGAATGCTGCTTTGAACGACGGTTTTTCGGCAATTGTCTCGACGCGAGTATTGAAAAACGGTTTGAACGTTTTTATGTCCTTAACCCAAAACGGCACAAGACCCCATTTGACCGGTTCAAGCCTTCTGAGAGTCTGCCCACCTTCTGCCTTCTCAGAAACCACTGCTACCAATTGAGTAGGGGCGATATTGAAACGCTGCTCAAGATCGAACTCGACCTGCATGGTCCGGAATCGATCCACAATTTCGTTTGAGGAGTGATAGAGGGTATAGCGACCGCACATGCACTTGATTTTAACCCAATATTTCTCAACCCGCCTTAGTTCGAAAGAGCACAGACAGCGTGGGGATGATAGAAATAAAAGTTGACAGGTGTCTCAAAGCCTCATAGCATCAAGCATTTGAAAGAACTTTCTGCAAACTTACTGGTGCTTAATCGTTTCCAAAAACCGACAGCCGCAGCCTGGCTCACCCTTGTGGTCGGGTTAACACTCTTTTGGCAACCGGTAGTGGCAAAAGTGACGATACAGCCCCCAGCTCAGCTGAGTGCGGCCGAAGATCCAGCGGAAACAGTTCCGCCTGATGCACCACCGCCGCACTCCCTGGACACCTTGTCATCAGAAACGCAGTCAACAGCAAAAGTGCTTGGACTATGGGAAGACTTACAGCAGTTCGACACTCTCCGCAAACAGAAAGAAGCTGGTCAACTAGGCAGATCCGATTACCTGGAAGCACGGCAAAATCTCATGGTCAACGTTCTTGTGGTGACACAAGACGTAAGAACATTCGTGCACTTCCTTGAAGAAGAGATTGCAAAAGCTGACTCAATCAACGCGATGATCGCGGCACGACGAGACCGCGCGCTAAAACTCAACACTTATGGTGATTTGATCAGTGGTGGCATCACCGGCGTAGTTGGAGGCGGTCTGCAGATTGCCGACATAAACCATCTGGCTTATGACACCATCGACACGATAGAAGGCGCAGTTCAAGCAGGTTTGGCACTTCTATCACTGCGTGAGCAGCAAGGTGAAAAACGCATTGAAAAGGGAATTCCAAATATTCTCTCTCGATTATTCGAACCGGAAAAGGGTCCGTCACCAGCGTATCCGACTTGCGTCTGGAAATTCTTGAATGCTCCTGCGACCCAGCGTCCGAATGCAGAGACGCGCAGAGAAAAATTAGTCAATGGTTGGAACAGCAGCGGACTGTGTGTTTCTCATCATCACATACATAGAGGTAGGGCAAAAACACTGAGCGAAAGAAGGGAACGCCTCACCAATAGCTCTACGAGAAACTATCGAGCTACAGCTGAGCTCATAGAAGATCGCATCGCGATGCTGCACCAACTGCGGTCCACCGTCACTCGCCTAGATGTGATCATGCTTGAACTTCTGCTTTACTTGCAGAACTCTTCTCCGGCAAATCCAAGTGGTGCCAGCTAAGGTGTACAGCCAGCTAACGTGTGCAGCCCGCTAGGGTTCTCAGCTGTCACTGAGATCGGCCAGGTCTATCTCCATTGCCGTTATTCTTGCGCCCTGAAAAACCACGTGGAGGACCATTACCTTGCGTACCGGCAATACGCTCATGTTCCTTCTGTCCGTCGAGCCACATCTCCCTGCGATTCAAGCGCTGCTCTCTGCGATTCTGTGACTCCTCACGCAAATCTTGGCGTTCTTCGCGCTGCTCTTGCTGCTCGTTTCTCATATCTTGCTGATCTTCGCGCCGAGCCAACAAGATTTCACGAGCATCTTGGTCTGAAGAACGTTTTGATTTCTCAACCCGCCTTAGTTCGAAAGAGCACAGACAGCGTGGGGATGATAGAAATAAAAGTTGACAGG
>DTSE01000294.1:2211-29231 GCA_012965515.1 Candidatus Melainabacteria bacterium
ACGTTTTGATATCTCAACTTCGCGAACCGAGACTTCCGCCTCACGCGTTTCGACGGCAGTTTCACGCTTGCAAATGCTATCGACAGTTTTCTTTAACGACTCTAGCTGAAGTTCAGTTTCTTCCAGCTGCTGACGCAATTTTTGGCGTGCTTTCTCACTTTCAGCGAGCATCCTTTCGATGTCATCCATTGCTTCCCCTTGAGCGGATAAATGACATATGGCACCGTCACTAGCGTCTGCTCAGTAGTGATTTGGAAAGATTGATGCGACCTGGCAAAAGTTTCCACTCAAACATTAAATCGAAGCCTCCTCTGTAAATCCTCGCGAGCTGCGAAAACCGGTCAGAGCAGAGAAAAGCCGATTTTTCTTGACTCTTGGGGTTCGGGCGGCTAGCATTGGAGGGTTCGAGGAATATCTCCCGCATATCCGCCCTTAGCTCAGCTGGATAGAGTGCTTGGCTTCGAACCAAGAGGTCGTAGGTTCGAGTCCTACAGGGCGGGAAATTTCAATGTTGTTCGTTTGCTGCTTTCCAGTCTTTAAGGAATTCGTCCACAGAAGCGAAAACTTTGCCGGGAAACCCTTGTAGTTTGCTTGAATCAAGCTGTCCCATCGCTCCTGTTTGCCAGACTTTGGAACCGTATGGCTTTGAGTCTGTCACAGAGAGAATCACATTGCGTGACAAGCAAACATCAATGAAATAACTCAGTGGCACCTTTTGGCTTGGCGTAGTCGCATATACATTTACAAACACTACGGAGCCAAATGTGGCGTCATCAACAGACGAAACAACCTTCAAACCACTTTGCCTCAAGCGCAACTCTATTGCTGTTTGAAGCTCGGTTGCGTCGATGATTGGCTTGATTTCTGGAGCAATGTGTTCCAATGAGACAGTGACCTGCTCTATGCCTTTAAGAGCTCGATAAGTAAAGGGGCCTGTAGCATCTGCTCGCGTGACTGTTCCCAATTGCAGGAGCAAAACAACCAATAAAACTAGTAACTGACGCATTGCACCGCCCTCGTATTTCAGTCCCGCCAATTTTATCCGCCTTGGATAGAGATATGCTAGATGCAAAAGAACGTTAGTGAATCAAATTTGTACGCAGGAAGGAGCGCCATGGCAGAAACGAAACATCGAATTTATTCAATGCCATTCTCGAAGGTTTATCCGCACTACATAGCTAAGGCGGAGAAGAAGGGTCGCACGAAAGCCGAAGTCGATGAGATTATTCTCTGGCTGACAGGATATAACCAAAAGCAGTTTGAAGCCCAATTGAACAAGGACATTGAGACTTTCATCGCGGAAGCTCCTTGCCTCAATCCATCTCGGGATTTGATCAAGGGAGTGATTTGCGGCGTCCGAATTGAAGAAATTAAGGAGCCGACTATGCGGGAGATTCGCTACCTAGATAAATTGATCGACGAGCTAGCTAAGGGTAGACCGATGGAAAAGATATTGCGAAAATAAAAAGCATGGCAAAGCATAAGCACAACAACTTGAAGCCCGACCAGCTTGATTGCGAAGAAATCGGCTGCAGTCCGAAACTCTCCCAAAAGGAAGTCGAAGACGGCGAAGGCTTTTGGCTCAACTACGAAAAGAGTAGTGGTGCCAAACTAGTCAAGTTTACTATAAAACTTTCCGACATGCGCATCGATTATGCCGAGTGGGTTGATGGCAGCAAAACAAAGTGGCAAAAGCAGATTTGCAGCTCACCTCAATTAGCCAGGCAACAATTCAATCAATTGCTCGAATTAAAAAAAGCAACCGGATTCAAATATGTGGGATGGAAATGGTGATGCGTCCGAAAGAAATGATCGAAGCAACTCTTGCACAGTGGTTAATTGCTCCGTCATGCACCCTCTCCCGACAGCATTTTGGAGTTGCGTTTAGCCGCCAAAAGGCGCACCAGCTATGGTGCGCCTTTTTTTCGAGGGCGAGGCACTCTCTTTAGAGTGCTGGGGGAAAGATCACAGTGTCAATTACGTGCACGACACCATTGCTGCACAGGATATCGGTCTTAACGACCTTAGCACCGGATACGGTGACGCCATCTGATCCGACTTTGATAGCGATGTCGGCACCTTCAACAGATTTGGCGCTAGGATGCTTAATCACATCCTCAGCTTTGAGGGAGCCGGGCACAACATGGTAGGTCAATACCTTTGTCAATTTAGCTTTGTCTTTCAGAAGCGCCTCCAGGTCACCCTGCGGGACCTTCTTGAACGCCTCATCAGACGGAGCAAACACTGTGAAAGGACCGGCTCCCTTCAGAGTTTCTACCAACCCGGCTTCTTTCAGAGCTGTCACCAGCGTGTTGAAAGAACCAGCTGATTGAGCTGTATCAACAATATCTTTAGTCAACGTCGTTTGCATTTGTTTTTCTCCAGTAATTTTTTTAGAACACTCCGCATAACCAGGCGCTGTAAACTGAAAAGCGCCACCGAATACCGCCAACACTGAAACAAGTGCGGCCACTCTAAAGCTCTTTCTTGCATTCATATGAACGCCTCCTTTTCAAAGCTGGAATCAAGCTTATGCGGTGAGAGTGAACGCTAAGTGAACTATGCTCCGAAAGCAGATTCGATTGCAGCCATCGCCGCCAGTTCTTTGTTGTGCAAATGGATCTTGGGCAATACCAACTCGATTCTCTCAATTGTCTTTTCAATAGCCAGTAATCTCTGCTGCTCAGAAGCATCAAGCTCCAGCATTCCAGCAGCAATGAATGAGAGATGCTCGGCGTAGGAGTCTTCTGAAAAAGTACATCTCAAGTCTTTCTTGTAAACACGCCCGACCAGTGAAATCAGTTGATTCATCGCTGACTTGAGCTCATTAACACAGCTGATCTGGGTGAAATGAACCGGAACATCATGCAATGTGAAAAAACCAGCAGAATGGTAAGACTTCTCCTTGCAGTATGCGTTGAGTCGCACCCTGTCACTGCCTACAGTAATGATGTCAGAGCGACCGTCCTGTCGCCAATTAACCTGAATTACTCTGGCGATGCAACCGACAGGATCGTGTGAATCATCCGCTTCTGAATTGATTACGATGAACTCACGAGTACCGTCCAAAACATCCTTCAGCATTTCTCTGTATCGATACTCGAAGATGTGCAAAGGAAGTATGGAATTTGGAAATAGCACAACGCCGGGAAGGGGAAACACGGGAAGTCTGATTCGCGAGGTCTTAATCATTTCAGTCACCAAACAGCTGAGATGCAAGCTACCTACATTGAATATGAACCCTTACGATGAACAACGGGTGAACCACCTTTCTCCAGCTCACGGAGCGCCGCTGCATGTCTCTTCAGCTTCTTCATGGCACTGTTGAGCAAACGGCGTACAGTCGCAACCGTATGTCCCTCAGATGTGGCTATTTCATTGAATGTGAGGCACTTACCTGCACCTACTCCATAACGCAAGCAAATCGCTCGTCGCTCGTCTTGAGTCAACAACGACAGCAGCCCGTTTAAAAGTTTGTGCTCGAAATATTCATCTGCTCGTTCCTCAGTCTCTAGACCATCGCTGCCTGCTAGTCTTTCGCCAATCTCAGAATCAGGAGCACCGAACGAGCTTTGATTTAGCGAAAGTGCGCTCTGCATGTTCTCTATCGCATTCTTGACACGCGCAATGCTCAGCTTCGAGATTTCAGCAATCTGCTCGGCGCTCGGCTCGGTGCCGTATCTGCGCGCGTAGTGGAAAGCAATGCGGCTGACAAGTCGCATGTCATTGTGAACATTGACCGGGAGGCGGATGATACGCCCCTGATTGTCTACACCGCGAGAGATGAATTGGACAATCCACATGGTCGCGTATGTGGAAAAGCGCGCACCTTTGTCGGGGTCGAAGAGCTGAGCGGCTCTAATTAGCCCAAGGTTGCCTTCCTGAACCAGATCTTCAAAATCCAGTCCCCTGCCGCTGAAGCGTTTAGCCACTTTGATAACAAGCCTCAAATTGCACTCGACCAGACGAGCCTGTGCGCGCGTGTCGCCAGTTCGCGCTCTACGGCCAAGTTCCAATTCCTCGACGGGGGAGAGAAGTCCGAAGTGGCGAGCCTCTTGATAGTAACCCTTCAGCGGAGAGTCGTATCTGTCGGTTGGCACATAGGCTGTTCTGAGCTCAGTCTCTCTATCAATTTTCGGATTCGGGCCTCTGGAGCGCCCAGACCAAGATGTGTGCAAATCATCAAGGGAATGCTCGCCCTCCGGATCTACCGCAAGCTTCGCACTAGAGGACTCATCAAGTATGGAGTCCGAAACTGCCAAAACATCCGCACCTTCTTCACTCATAGCGGGTCGCCCTATCACGTTTCCTTTTGATGTAAATATAGATCGCAAGAATAAACGTCTTGTGAACGCCAACTATTTCTTGGAATACAATTCCGGGCGCTCTAAGGCAAGAAAGTGAAAGGCTGCGATGACGAGAGCGTGACTGATTGCACCACAGCGAATTGCGTCACTGACCTTGTGAAGCGGGAGATAAAGGCTGTTGATGCGCTCTGTGCCCGTCTCGTCGAATCTAGGCGACTCTACCTTGCTGACACCTTCGGCTAAGTATGTATAACAGTAATTGTCTTGCAGGGCTGGATTCGGATGATTCTTTCCGAGATATGTCCAGCGTTCAGCGACGCATCCTGTCTCCTCCCTCAGCTCTCTCATCGCCGCAGAAAGAGGCGTGGCGTCGTCCGTTTCGACGCAACCACCAGGTATCTCAAGAGTGACACCCTCCACGCCGTGCCGATACTGCTCGATCATAAGCACCGAACGTTCCGAGTCCAGCGCGATGACATTGACCCAGGGACTGCAATTTAGCGTGTAGAATTGCGCCCTCTTTCGGTCGGCATCTCGAGATTCGGACAGAATGCTGTTGACCGAAAATATCTTGCAATCGGCAATGATGTCCTTGGATAAGGGCTGCCAGAGCAGCCAACTGTAGGTCTGGGGGTGATTTATCATACCTTTCTTTCGCTCCCTGCACGGGTAAATGCGACTCGGGCAATGGTGTAGAGAATCGGCAGGAGCCGGACCTCCACCGGGGAAAGGCCCAGAAGCCTGGAGAATACTCCCGGCTTGCACTGGCTTCCCAAGTGGAAAACAGTCCGATCAAACACTTCTACGGTCAGCGACAGCCCGAGTGCAGAACATCCTCTATGCAATCGAAGGAGATTTTGTCGCGAGCGCGCTGAAAATGGAAGTATTCGAAACATGCTAACAACCGACAATTCCGGATTCGAGAAGCTCAGCACACCGCTCTTTCCGCTAGCGCAAAGTGCAACCGTGCGCTTCTCGCAAGTCGCAAGCAAATTCACCTCGACTTCCACGGCTCTCACTCACCACCACCATCAGTGTGTGTCTTGCTCTCACAGGTTCTAATTATCAACAAACCGT
Source organism: Candidatus Melainabacteria bacterium (assembly GCA_012965515.1). Lineage (GTDB taxonomy): Bacteria > Cyanobacteriota > Vampirovibrionia > Obscuribacterales > Obscuribacteraceae > QKMZ01. The sequence goes on from DTSE01000294.1 coordinate 7,596, forward strand.
TTACCTTCCAGAGCGTGTGCTCTGCAGATGGACCAACTTTGCTTGGAACCTGCACTTCAATGTTTCTGAAGTCGTAAGCGATCTCGGCACCCCTTTCAGTAAGGCGTTCGAACAAACTTATAGCCAGGTCGGTCCAGTTTTTTGTGTCGGGTAAAGTATCAGCAATCATGATGTCTCTCCTGCTAGAAATTTCAGCGGGGCAACTTTTGGCACCCTCTCACACTACAGTTATGAGCCCAGACAGTGAACAGGGTGTGAATTCACTGGAGCCTCTCTAAACGAAATTTGCAGACTCTCATCCGATTCCGAGTTTGGTAGAGCCACTGTGCTAACACGCCCGCGTATCACGGTTTTGTTGCAAATTTGTTGCAGTTCTTCATTAGGATATTTCGTCGAAATCAGCATCACATCTGTCAAAAACTTGAGGCAGGTGAATACATTCATTCACGACCTCCCAGGTAAATTCTCATGCCAGACCCAATCGAAGTGGCTCGACCAGCCGCCCCTAATCCCGCACAAAATGAAGCATTCAAAAAGTTCCTCCTTGAGATGCAAGACGATCGCAAGCTCGGTCTTGGAGCTCCAAGAAAAGGCTTTGATGGTTTTGAGAACTTTCGCGCTCTGGATTTCCGCCAGGACCGAAGTGACGAATACTATGCGTACACAGAAGAAATTAGTTGGCTACAAAGCCGCAGGTCTCAGGGCGAAGCTAAGCTCAAGCCTGAAGAAAGAGATGAACTAAGGCATATCCGCAGAAACTATTCCGCTGCGAGTACGGAAGCTGATCGTGAGAAGTGCAGACAGGCAATGGAAAAACTCATGCCTGGCACTGCAGAACTCAGTGGCAAAATCGGAAAGTTGGTCAAAGCACTCGACTCGATTCCGACAATGAAAGAAATTCCCGATCCACAAAAGTGCATGCGTTGCCATCCTCGACAGGGTCCCACGCACTTCGATCCTAACGCTCGCGAACGAGAAACACTAAAGGCATCAGCAGTAGAATCATTCTACCAACCGAGACCCGAAGATCAGTTCGAAGCAGTTTGGGCGAAAAACGCTCTCGAATCTCCGATAGTCAAAATCAACGAAGTGCTGAAGCACTTGCCACCAACAAAAATTGAATCACAAGATCCAGTGAAGCTTGTGAAGATGGGTTTGACAATGAGTGGTGTAGAACTAGATCATACCGCTGCCAAACTCGTGGAAAAAGCAGTTGCTGGAATCAAAAACATTTCCAAAGTTTCAGGAGACCGACTCGTAATAGACAGAGACGGAACCGTCGATTTGCCATTCACGGACAAACGCGATGTAGCCGCTGGCATAAAACTGAGTAGTATCGAAGTTGGTGCAATCAGCGTGACTCTTGGCGAAGGTAAATATCCAGAACTCAAGGACATAAAAGGCATCAAAGTCAAATTGAATGTGCCCGCCTACCTGAGCACACTAGCTCAGATTAGCAACGAAGTCGAAGTGAAGCGAATATTCTTCACAAGAAACGCAGGCAGCGATGACTTCCAGGTCAACGTCGAGGTAACGAATCCAGTGCCAGCGGTCTCACGCGCAATTCTGAAACAAACCGTAAGCGGAGCGCCTAGCGGTCCAACGATCGTTGTGCCAATTATCACCTTAGGCAAAGACGGCAACCCGAAGTAGATTTTTACTGCAACTAGGTGACCTAGAGTTTACGCAACCAGCCTGTGGAGATTTACAGCCGAGTACATCCGTCTCGGCTAATCTTCACAAGTTATTCAATACGAAGCGGACAAGCTTGTTCTTGATTGATCTTCCACTGGCTGAATTACTAAAGACACGAAACTCTTTTTGAAAAAACTGTTTCAGACTGCCGCCCCTCTTATTCACTGATCTAGCGTCAGAATTGATGCCAGCTTTACTGCCGGATTGAGGCCTCTCTTTGACGACAAACCCGCCAAATTTATCTGGTTCTGCTGGAATTGTACGCGTATCGTTGGCCCCGTTCATGCTGCGGAAATCCGGAGCTGCTGCCGGCATCTTATAAACCAAAATTTCTTGAGTTCCACTTCCAGCCATATTGCTTGTTTCCGAGCGAAGTCGAAAAACTGTGAAACCTCCATAGCCGTCGGGGCTCGTAAGACGCGAAACATGGTCGCTCGACTCTTGACCGTTTCCTTGATAAACACAGATGTGACCGTAGGGATGAGACACCGACTTGTTGAAAACAATAATGTCGCCTCGCCGAACATCCACACTATCGTCTGTGGATATAGGTACAAATCTAGAATCGACGAGCAACTGGTCGCGAGCTTCATATGCTGCTGCACCAGTCAACGTAACCCCCAAGGGCAATAACGCCTTACTAACTCCAGCATAGCAATAACCACTCGTTTTCATCGACTCCGCCACCGCCAAGGATCTTGCTGCAATACTATCGGAGTCCAAGTACTGGAAATTTGAGTCCAACGCCATAGCTGGCTGTCCGGCGCAACAAAGCATGTTGACGGCCATCAGTATGGAAACAAACTTGAGCGCGCGCGCCATCACGTGCAACCTCAATTCCCAGGTGCAGACAAGATAGACAATGTCTACCAACGACGCTTTTCCCGGTTCCTTGTTTCCAGCGCCCGATAATCTTACTGTTTGTCGCTGGTTTTGCGAGGCTCTAGCTCTAGGTATTTAGTCTGTTCATCGGTCTTTCTATCGAATGACCACTCGTCACCTAAATCGAGAATAACGAGTTCGATTGTAGTGAAGACCTTGCATCCAGGCATCAAATGCCCACCAATGGTTTTGCCACTCGAATCTGAGACGGACAGGTGAACGTGCATTCCCTTATCAGAAATAGTGCCTGTCGCTGAAACTACCTCTAACGGTCCTTCAATTGTGGTGGCATTTTCTGCACCAGCAAAACGCAAACTCGCGGTAGTAAAAGATCCAACCGCAGAAACGATGACACCAGCTTTAAGGTTGTTAGTCGATGCGATTCGCTTCAACGCGGACTGAAAATCTTCCCCTGGCTTAAGTCGCTCCACAATCGATTTTGTTCTGATACTCACCGTTGCCACCTCCTTCTGTGCAGCGACACGAATTGCATTTTTCTTGTCTTGTTTCTCAAGTCTCAAAGGCGACATATGCTGCTCTCCGGACATGGCTGTGGAAGCAGCTGTCAAAACAAAGACCGATGCAAAACTCGAAATTCCGATGCAATACCGATATAGCCTATTCATGCCTTCTATTCTATTCCTGCGGCGCCAATCATTGACAACTCTATTTTTCTAATCAATCGGAAAAGCGCGGAACATGTGCTTCTTGGCGCTCGTCGTTTTTGGCTTGTCTGTTACTGCGAACCACTGGAAAGGTAAATGTCTCACATAAATTCTCACGCCGAGAGCAAACGGTCAGTTGTTCTTCGGATACTACTTGTCGTTTCAGTTTGCAGTTCTGTAGTGAATTGCAATCCGGCTTTTTCATTTCGATTTCATGCAATTGAGCAATCAAGTTTGCACACGCCGACGGAAGAAAAACTCAAGATAGACTCTGTAGAAGAAACTTCTACTAACAAGCAAACCTCTAAATCTACTTCTCCACTTTCACCAGTTAAATTGGAAGAAGGCAAACAACCAAACAGCAAGCCACCTTTAGAAAGCGGATTGATCAATAAAGCCAAGAAAGTGAATATCATGCCGGTGCCATTGATAGAAACGGACGACGAAGTTGATAAAAGGACGAGAAGCGATTTAGAGTTCGAAAGGTCTCAACTTTCCGCTTTATGGGAAGCGACTATTAGTCGAAGCCCAGATATTCAGTTTGTCGTGCAAAAGCTAATGCCATCAAGTGATCGAAACCGCACGACTACCTTGTTGATGAGAATGATCTCGGCCTCGATTTCGTCTGTTGCAAGCACGACTCCGATGGTGTTTGGTGCAAATCCTCTGGCAATAGTGACGTCTCAGCTCACAAACTCTGCAATAAATCAAGTTCTTACTGTTCAAGATTCGAAAACGCAGAATCGGGTTCAGCTCGACCAAGGTCAAGCGATTATGCTTTATCAAATGGTGAGAAGCATCGCCGATAAAGTTACTGAGAACTACAGAGACTACAAGCTTCGTGTTCGATCAATAGACACAACGCAGATCCGGTCGTTGAAGTTGCAAAATCTCATTCAAGAGACAAGACCAGCACAAGATGCGATCAGGCAAATCGAAATGGAATATTGGCTTGACCGTGCGAGAACAGATATTGAAGAGGCGGTTTACATCGCTCGCCGCTACCGTCAAAGCTTAGTTGACTTAGCCGGCACTGAAGCCGTTAGCGTTCTAGATCAATCGTTTCAAGAACAGCTTTTAGCAGAAAAAGACGCCGCAAGTGCAAGCACAGACGAAATCCGGCGCCAAGCGAAAGAAGCAGAAAAGTCGAAGGTTGTCGATCCGACCCATGATGATCTTAAGAAACTGCTGCAACCGTCAACACGATAAAAACGGCTCAATCTGAGGGCTTTTTGACTCCTAAACCCGGTAATAGGCGCCACATCGAGCTTTCACTACCGCGGGAACTCCGCAGCCCTTTCTCAGTCTATGCGACGTGAAAGCAGACGTGGGTTCTGCTTCGCCGCCTGGAGGCAAGGAAATGAAGCGCAGTCTGGTTGCACTTTCGTGTTTATTAGTATCGCTGTTCGGCATGAATGCTGCGTTTGCCGATGAACCTAATCATCCTCCCAAGTTGGGAATCGCCCTGGGTGGCGGTGGCACACGAGGTGCAGCTCACATCGGTGTACTCAGAGTACTAGAACAGGAAGGCATCAAGCCGGACATCATCGTCGGCAACAGTATGGGCTCGATCGTTGGCAGCTTGTATTGCGCCGGGGTTCCGCTCGACAAAATAGAAGAACTGGTGGTTGATGGACGCTTGAGAAAAGCCTATGCGCCTTTGCCAGTGCCAATTCAGTTGATCAAGAAGGCAGGTGGCAAACTTCTCGTATTCCGAAAGAAGAGACAGCCTGGTTTTTACGACGGACAAGGACTAGCGGATTTCATCAATGAAAATGTCCCTGAAGACAAACGCAAAATTGAGAATTTGAGCCCAACATTTGCAGCGGTAGTAACCAATCTACTCGATGGACAGGCGTACAGACTTACAAAGGGAGACCTCGGACAAGCTGTACGTGCGAGCGCAACATTGCCTCCGATTCTGAGAGCAGTTGAGATTGACGGCAATCTCTATGCCGACGGCGGAATACGTTCAAACATGCCAACCTATCCTGCGCGTGCAATGGGTTCTGACGTTTTGATCGCTGTCGACGTTAATGAACCGCTTAAGAAGCTCAAGGCAAAAGATTTGATGAACTTCGGCAAGACGAGCAATCGTATGTCCAGTATCGTTCTCGCCTGTGCAGACGAACTTCATTTGAGAATCGCTGACTTCATCATTAATCCTAAGGTCACAGGCATCTCGCTCCTATCCAAGAAGAAGGAAGACTTCAAACTCGCCATCGCCGAAGGTGAGAAAGCAGCGCGCGAGATGGTGCCGGCAATCAAATCGAAACTGGCGTCGATGGGCATGACTCAACAGACTGTTTCGCAGAGCAATAGCCAAGTTGAGTAGCCTGACCAGACACTCTGTAAAAATTAGACAAATTGCAGCTTTTTGATGCTCTAAATTGGGCAAAAGCCTCCATAATTAAGGGTTCCGCACTTTAAACATTGGAATCAGGATTCCTGGAGGCAAAATGCTCACAGTGGCGCTGCTCGTGGTCTCAAACATCTTCATGACCTTTGCCTGGTATGGGCACCTGAACTTCAAAAACGTTCCGATTTGGCAGGTGATTCTGGTCAGTTGGGGCATCGCCTTTTTCGAGTATTGTCTGGCCGTTCCCGCGAATCGATTCGGCAGCTATCAATTCACTACCGCGCAACTGAAAATTATGCAGGAAGTAATTACCTTGCTAGTCTTCAGCGGTTTCTCCATTCTGGTTCTGAAAGAACAACTAAAATGGAATTACATTGCGGCTTTTGTGCTAGTGGTTGGTGCTGTTAGTTTGGTTTTTCTTGATACTAAGGGTGGTCGTCACAAAGAAACGGCCGGATCACCGCAACCAGCAAAAGCGCTTGTTGCCAACAACACTCAGAAATAAGTTTCGAAGAGTGCTCAGCTCAAGTGCAAAAACAAAGTTGGTAAAGCGCTGAGTGCAAAGAAAGGATACTAAGGCACATACGTGAGCAAGAAAGAAGAACGCCAGAGATGCAGTTGGGCGTCCGGCGATAACAAGTTGATGCAGCAATACCACGACAAGGAGTGGGGTGTTCCACTGCGAGATTCACGCGCGTTGTGGGAGCTACTTGTTTTGGAGGGCTTTCAAGCAGGGCTATCGTGGAGCACGATCCTGAACAAACGAGAAGCATTCCGCGAAGCATTTGCAAAGTTCGATCCGAAGAAAGTTGCAGCGTTCAAAGAAAAGGACATTCAACGATTGTTGAAGAACGAAGGGATAATCCGGTCTAGAGCAAAAATTGAGGCAGCAATAACAGCTGCAAAAATCTATTGCGACATGAAAAAAGATGGCGAGGAGTTCAGCGATTTCTGCTGGTCATTTACTAAGGGAAAAGTGCTCAAAGGAGATGGCAAAACCGTTCTCGCAGAGACTGAACTTTCAAAGCAAATATCCAAAGAATTGAAACGTCGCGGGTTCAAATTCGTCGGACCGGTAATTGTCTACGCTTGGATGCAAGCGATGGGCATGGTCAACGATCATTCGACCAAGTGTTTTCGCCGCTAGTGTTATCGTCTTAATGTAGGGTCGAACGCCATGCGTCGACCGATAGAAAATACGCGAGCGACGCATGGCATCGCCCCTACGTTACTCTGGCTTCAATGCTTTTCGAAGAAGATCAGAAGCCGTTTTCTTGTATTCGCTCAAAGGCTGGTCTTCAAAAATAACTGCACCAATGATGATACTGTGCATGATACCGAAGATAAGCGAACCTAAAACGTTAGCATTGTATTTCTGAATCTTGCCCTCATCCATCAGTGCAGTGAGCAGACGGCCCATGTGATCTTGAAGCTGCGCTCTTTTCTGTCGCGAATCCTCATCATCAGCCAACCCTGGATCGGGTCGAATTTGCTCGAGGATAGGTTTTTCGCTGATTGCAAACTGCACGACAGCATCGATGTATTTCTCGATCCCCTTTGGTTCGACAATCTTCGGAACATACTTTTCGGTCAAGGCAGCGGCGCGTTGAAAAAACTCCGCCGCCAGGGCATCGGCAATTGCTTCTTTCGATTCGAAGTAGAGATAAACAGTCCCTGCCGCAACCCCAGCTTCCGCAGCGATCTGTGCAATTTTTGCCGACGCATAACCATCGCGCAAAATGATCTTTTTTGCCGCCTGAAGGATTGCGATGCGTTTTTCCGGGTCAACGGGGCGCGCCATATGGCGATTACTCCAAAATACAGGTCTTCGTAAACAAATTTGCCGGTCGGCAAACCTCCGAACACCCCACATATGGACGATATCAGGCTCAAAGCCGAAATTTGGAAAATCAAAGGAACATTTTCAGAGATCTATATGTCATCAGATCTGCGCATGAATGAATTCATTCATTTATAATCCTATAAGGAATCCCCCAAGGCTGCAAAAGCCAAACAGGCTGCGGAGACACGCTAAATGATGACGCTTGACCCAAAAAACTCCAACGAACAATCTATAAATAGATCGTCCGATGTGGCCCCAGGGCAACCGCAAAATTCGCAAAAACGCCCGTCAATGGAGCTTAAACGGTTTCTGCCGGAATTTAGATTGCCACGCAAAAGGTCATCAATCGCAGTACTGGCTGTCGTTTCCGCCCTTGCAATTGCTGGTTCAGCCTCTGTTGCCGGCTCGATCCTCATGAAAAGTAACGCTCCACCGGCAAAAGCAGCCAAAATAGTCCCTGTGGCGACGGTGACAGTCCAACCCGCTCAACTGGCACCCATTCCCGACGTTTTGGAGCTTACAGGTTCGATTTCTGCTAGCGACCCGCTTTCCGTAGGTTCGTCAGCAGGCGGACTTGTTATCACTCAAGTAAATGTTGAAGAGGGCGACTATGTCAAAAAGGGTCAGGTTCTTGCCACTCTGGACTCTTCTGTCCTGAGGGCACAGCTTGCTGCCGCCGAAGCCAGACTTCAGGGTGCCGGGGCATCCGTGGTTAAAGCCACGCAGCCGAACCGGCCGGAAGACATCGGTTCTTTTGAAGCTGCTCACAAACAAGCTCTGGCTGATGTTCAAAACAAAAGAGCAATGCTTGAACAAGCCAAAGCTTCACGAATGCTCGCGCATAACAACGCCATTCGCTACGCGAATCTCTTGAAAGAGGGCGCTGTAAGCGAGATGGAAGCGCAGACAAAATCGACAGAAGCTGACACCACAAACAGCACGGTGCGAGCCGCGGAAGACAACTTGGATGCGGCTCAATACGCAGCGCAACAAGCAGCTAATCGTCTTGAAATGGCGAGACAAGGTGGACGGCGCGAAGATGTCACCATATCTAGAGCCAATGCAAATGAGTCAGCGGCGACTGTTCAGCAAATCCGGGCGCAAATCGAGCAAACGATTGTGCGAGCGCCTGACGATGGCTTGATCACAAAACGCTTTGCGCACATTGGTGATGTTTCAACCGGCGGCAAAACTCTCTTCGAAATGATCCGTCGTGGTGAAATCGAACTCAAGGCTCAAGTTTCACAAGAAGACATCTCACGGCTAAGCAACGGTCAGCCTGCCGAAATCAGTGATGGCATCAGAAGTGCTCATGGTACGGTATTTCAAATTTCGCCGACTGTTGATACCTCAACGCGACTTGGCACCGTCCGCATTTCCATACCGAAAGAATCTCAATTCAAAACCGGGATGTTCGTAAAGGGAAAGATTGCCAGAGGTGAGCGTTCAGCCCTCGTTGTGCCCAACAGCGCAGTGCTGGCGGACAACGATGTCTACTACGTTTTCGTCAACGAAGATGGCATCGCGAAAAAGAAGCAAGTCACAATCGGTGCGCGTGTTAAGGAACTAGCGGAGATCAATTCCGGTATCAACCCTGGTGAACAAATTATCGTGGCTGGGGCAGGATTTCTCAACGACAGAGATCCAATAGCAATCGGTAAGTAGGTGAATGAAATGAATTGGAATGTATCAGCCTGGTCTATTCGCCAACCAATACCGTCTATTTTGCTGTTCCTGATTCTCTCGATTTCTGGGATTATCTGCTACTTCAACCTAGGTATCGACGAAAACCCAAACATCGATATGCCGACCGTAATCGTCACTGTCAGCGAAAATGGTGCAGCCCCCTCCGAATTGGAAACACAAGTTGCTCGAAGAATCGAAGATGCGGTTTCCGGCATCGGCAATATCAAGCACATTTCGAGCACACTAAACGAGGGTGTGTCCCAAACAAAGATTGAATTCGAACTCGGCACCAATACTGACCGCGCCGTCAATGATGTTCGCGACGCAGTTACGAGAATTAGAACTCAATTACCCGCTGCAATTCAAGAACCGACCATTCAGCGACTTGATTTCGTTGGCGGTCCCTTCGCCACCTACACAGTTTCTTCCAAGTCGATGTCAGTGAAGGATCTGAGCTGGCTAATTGACAACGACATTTCACGGGCACTACTGGCGGTGAAGGGCGTAGGTCAAGTTCAGCGCGCCGGTGGTGTCGATAGAGAAATCAATATAGATCTCAATCCCGCCAAGCTCGAAGCCCTCGGTGCCACCGCTGATACTGTCAATACTCAAGTTCGGATTATGAACGCGAACATGCCTGGTGGTCGTGGGTCAGTCGGTAAACAAGAACAATCCATCCGCACTCTTGGCAGTGCGGCATCAGTTGATGATTTGAGAAACACCAGAATCGCATTGCAAAACGGCTCATGGGCCTCGCTCGATTCTCTGGGGAAGGTTACCGATGGCATCGCAGAACCACGACAAGTCGCGATGCTCGACGGTAAGCCTGCGGTAGCATTCTCTATCGTTCGCTCAACTGGAAGCAACATGGCGGAAGTGGGTGAAAACGTCGACAAGGCGCTGAAAGAGCTCAAAAAAACTCTTCCGGCAGATGTTGAGATCACCCGCATAAGAACCAACTTGAGCTATGTCATGGACTCGTACCATGCCACCATCGACTCTCTGCTATTGGGCGCGGCGCTCGCCATCGCAGTCATCTGGTTATTCCTTCGCGACTGGCGCGCCTCAACAATTGCCGCCCTCGCTATGCCATTGTCGATGATACCGACTTTTGCTGTTATGAAACTACTGGGCTTTACGCTCAACAATATGTCTCTACTTGGTTTGGCTCTCGTGATCGGCATCCTCGTAGACGATGCAATCGTAGAAATCGAGAATATTGTTCGACATATTCAGATGGGTAAAAAACCGCTTGAAGCCGCGCTCGAAGCGGCTGATGAAATTGGCTTGGCGGTTGTTGCAACAACAATGACAATCATCGTTGTGTTCTTGCCAGTTGCCTTTATGGGCGGCATTCCCGGTCAGTTCTTCAAACAGTTTGGTGTTACAGTTGCAGTCGCAGTTTTCTTCTCATTACTCGTTGCCAGACTAATTACACCTATGATGTCTGCATTCTGGCTCAAAGGTGCAGTCGAGGAGCCGCCCAAAGGTAAAATTCAACACTTCTTCGAAAAGCTGCTTGCCTGGGCACTCGAACACAGAGGCAAAACTCTTGTCGTCGCAGCGAGCATCTTCGTAGTCAGCGTCGCTATGCTTGCCTCGCTGCCGACATCGCTGGTCAACTCAGCAGACCGTGGAGAAAGTTTGGTGGCAATTGAGTTGCCGCCAGGTGCCACGTTGCAATCGACCACTGAAGCATCTCAGCGAGTAACCAAAATTCTGCTCGCGCACCACGAAGTTGAGCATGTCTTTGCTTCAGTAGGCACGCCATCAAACACCGGTGTAAGATCCTCCGGTAGCGCAGGCACCGTCAACAAAGCAAATTTATACGTCATTCTCAAGGAACGTTCGCACCGGAAGATTTCACAGCAACAGTTCGAGGACATGGTGCGCGCCGAGATTGCTACCATTCCAGGTATTCGTGCGAACATCTCGGCAACAATGGGATTGGGCGGCAAAGTCCAGATATTGCTCGCCGGCAGAGATGCCGCACAGCTGAAAAAGACATCAGAACAGATGGCAATCGAAATGCGTTCCGTCGAAGGCATTTCGGACGTGACCTCAAGTTCAGCTCTGAAGCGACCGGAGATCCAGGTCATACCAGATTTCGCCAAAGCTTCTGATCATGGTGTTTCGGTTCAACAAATAGCTCGCACAGCGACAATGGCGACTGTCGGCGATGTCGATTTCAACCTGGCGAAATTCGACCTTGCAGACAGACAGATAAACATCCGCGTTCAAATCGATCCTAAGCTTCGTGAGAACATCGAAAACATCGGCAACTTGAAAGTCTCAAATTTCCGCGGTCAGATGATTCCCCTTAAAGAAGTCGCTGAAGTACGTTTCGGAAGTGGACCGGCACAGATTGACCGCTATGACAGGGACCGGCAGGTGACTATCAGTGCGACTTTGAACACTGGCACCACATTGGGTCAAGCTCTCAAAAAGATCCACGATCTGCCAACGTTCAAGAATATGCCTGCATCTGTTCGTGAATCCGTAAGCGGGGACGTTGAAATTCAACGCGACGTATTCTCAGGGTTCGGAATGGCGATCGCAGCGGCAGTAATCTTGATCTATGCGGTGCTGGTGCTCTTGTTCAACGACTTCTTGCACCCACTCACAATCATGATGTCCCTGCCTATGGCCGTAGGTGGTGCCGCACTCGGACTACTCATAGGACATCAATCGGTCGGACTCTACGCGCTAATCGGTATCGTTATGTTGATGGGATTGGTCACCAAAAACGCCATTCTACTTGTCGAATACTGCTTGATGGCGATGCACAAGGGCGTTGCGCGACACGAGGCTCTCATGGGAGCAGCCGAAGCCAGAATGCGACCGATCCTTATGACGACGGTTGCAATGATCGCCGGCATGGTGCCTATTGCGCTCGGACTAGGCGCTGGCTCCGAAGTGCGTGCGCCGATGGCAATTGCCGTAGTGGGTGGCTTGATCACATCGACTTTCTTGACCCTTATCGTTGTACCGGTGGTCTTCACCTACGTCGACGATTGGAAAGTCAAACTGGCCAGACGCAACTCGAAAACAGAATCCAAGTCTGAGCCGGAAGTGGAAAAGAAGCCGGAGCTGGTTCACTAATTTAGGGTCGACGCATGGCGTCGACCGTACAATCGAACCCTGCCCAGGATTGTCCAAAAGGGAGCTGAAAGCTAAGCTCCCCAAAGATTTCCCATACCTTGGATTACATTAAGAATCCGGAATCCCTCCAGAATATCTGAACTTTGGTTTCGAGCGCTGCCTCGGACCTTCTCTTGGTGCATATGGCATGACAAATTCTCATCTCTTCGAACTTCTATTTGTGTTGATAGCACTCGCCGGGACAGTGCTAATTCCACTGACACGTTGCCTGATAGCAAACCGGTTTCTCTTCAAGGACCGTAGGAAAGTGGGACCCGAATATTGGGGTGAATTATCGTATGGAGCAAAGATTCCTGTTGAACAAACTATCCCTACACACGATCCGCACCGAGAAATCGAAAACTATGCCGGTTGGGCGCGCTAAGGAGCAACATGGTCGAATTCATTTGTCTGCTTGTAATAATCGCATTCGCCTTTGGTCAGTGGCACCTGACGGCTGTAAATGGCTGGCTATGGTTCTTGGAAAACGATGACGGCGAACAGCAATTTTGGAGCTTTGACACTTTCATGAGTTCATTGCTACCGCCGCTGGCACTTTTGTTGTGCACCGTCGAGCTGTATTTCATTTTCAAGATCTAGATAGACTTGCTCTTGGCGCGGGGTGCGATGCACGAGCCCAAAGGCGTGGCGGCGGGTTGCACGCGCTCAAGGGCGTGTGGCTGGTTGCACGCACATGAAACTAGGGGCGATGCCATGCATCGCCCGAAGCGCGGCAAGAATTCCGCCCCTACAAATCATGTAGTGAAGGTCCTCGTTGGAACGCAAGCGACTCGCCCGCATCGGAATACTACTTTTTCAAAGTAGAAAGCGATTCCAAAATCGCAATCGCTTCTTTGTCGGTGATACCAGTGCCGTATAAGTTGTAAAAACGCTTCGCGTCGGCTGTCGTCTTTTTCTTGCTCTCCAACCAATCACTCAAGTAATAGAATTCGTTAGTGTCATTGCCTTCAGTGTGGGGTTTGAAAACATCCACACCAAAACTTCCGAACGTTTTTGAGTACCCCTTGAGTTTCTTGTATCCGTCCGGTCCATCACCAATTCCTTCGTATGCACTTTCGATGGTAACGGAGTTCTTTCCCTTTCCCTGAAAAATCAGAGAGTAGTCCGGATGCGATTTGTCGTACCCACCAAACTTCATGTTGACTAGTTTGAATCTAGCAGGCATGAAGTTTGGATAGAAAACTTCTACCCCGTGTTTTTGCACGTTCTTTATCTGTTTGACCCAAGCCGCGTTCATCTGAATCGTTTTCAAATCAGTAAACACGGCTGAGTCAGCAGCAAAGGCGTTGGACGAGAATAGCAACGCGCATGGAATCGCCAAAGCGAACCTTGAAAGTTTGCATACATTCATTGTTGTGAAGTCCAGCCTATTTGACAAAAATTCTAGACTGAACACGAATGAAGCGCTTAACGACAAACTCTGGATTTGTGAATGAAGCATTTCCTGCGGGATTGCCACCACTGACGTGGAAATCAGAGAAGCCTGAGTTTTGATTTACGTATACACCACCAGTCAAGTTAAAGGATACCGGTGTACCTGCATCTGCCATGGTCGTGGCAATGTTCTGCAGTGTGGACTCATCTTGAGTGTAGGCACTGCATGTGATGGCACCATGCTCGCGAGCAGCTTTCGATGCAAGCTCCAAGCTCTCTTTCGTATCCTTTGTTGGGATGATGAACACGATAGGACCGAACATCTCGCCCTTGACGAGATCGCGCTTATCCTTTGCCAACTCAATGATTATTGGACTCTGCGTGTGCGCTTCAGGAAACTCAGGATTACTGATAGCTTTGTTTTCGAGCAATACCTTGCCACCAATGTCCTTAGCTTTCAAAACGCGATCCATTGTTGCTTTGCTTTGAATTGCACCGGCAACTGCATGACCGGCTTTAGGATGTTCGACCAAACCTTTTGTCTGTTCGACAATAGCCTTTTCGACATCTTCAAGCGAAGCATGTCCCTCTTTCAACTCGATACCAGACTCAGGAACATAGATGTTCTGTGGTGCCGTGCACATCTGTCCGCTGTACAAGCTGATGCTAAATGCGATGTTCTTAGCCATCGCATCAAGGTCATCGATACTGTCGATAATGATGCTGTTGACACCAGCTTTCTCAGTGAAGACAACTTTACCGGGCAGACCTTCAACGTAGTTGCCGAAAGCATTGCTGCCGGTGAAATCGATGATTTTGATTTCGGCATGCTCTGCAAGCTTCTTCGTGATTTGATTATCAGCTTTGTCCGAAGCAAGAAGAACAAGATTCGGATCGAAACCGTTCTCCTTCAAAACACTTTGAATAACGGAAACAACAATTGCAATCGGATAAATTGCTTTCGGGTGCGGCTTAACGATTACCGGATTGCCGGTGATCAAACTTGCGTACAAACCGGGAAGAGTATTCCATGTCGGGAACGTGCTGCAACCGATTGCCAGCGACAAGCCACGTCCGACGTTCATGCCAAACTTTTCCAGTTTGAGATTGAACTTGCCGGCTGGTTTTTCCCACGAGATCTTGTCAGCAAAACGAGTCAATTCGGCATAACCGAGTGCAATCGATTCGAGCGCTCTGTCTGCTGCGTGCGGACCGCTAGCCTGAAAACTCATCAAATAGGACTGCCCTGTCGTGTGCATGGTCGCGAAAGCGAGTTCAAAGAATGATGCTTTCAACTGTTGCAACGTTTCGACCAAAAGACCGGCGCGCGTCTTTGCATCCGTTGACTTCCACTTTTCATTTGCTTTCTGCGCAGCAGAGATATAAGACTCAACATTCGAGAAGACGGGGTAGCTGATCTTCAAAGCTTTGCCGGTGTATGGGCTCTCTTCGTCACTTTCCAACCAAGAGTCAGAACTCTGCTGCAGGCGGTCGAACTTACCGCCCAGTTGTGACTCGAACGCCGCTTTCTGCGCAGCTTCAGCGCCTTCGCCATAGTCAGCTGGTGATGGCATTTCCGGAAATGGAGTGTAGTGCTCACGCTTGTGAACCGCATCAATCGCTTCGTTGATGAGCGATTCGTACTTTTCAAAGGCGGAAGTACTGGTCTTGACAGGGGTAAAAATTTGCATGGCAAAACTCCATTAGAACAGCAATCAAAGCCAGTTGCCCCACGTGGCGGGTCTTTGGCTCACGCAAGCATTATTTTATGCGAAAACGCCCAAATTGGGGTTTCCTTTAGGCATTTCGCTAGGATTTAGGCGTTCGGACTCGCCGTGCGAGGCTTTTGACTACTTAAAGGCTGCAGCTCCAGCTTCGGCAACCGAGTGGTCTTGTTCGCCAGAACCACCGCTCACACCAACGGCGCCGACGATTTTCCCATCACGTTTCAGCGGAATGCCGCCGGCAAAAATCATGATTTTGCCATTGTTGGAAGTGTTCAAGCCATAGAAGTCAGCACCAGGTTGGCAGTATTGCGCAAGGTCTTTCGTTGCAATGTCGAATGCGCGCGAAGTAAATGCCTTTTTGATGGAAATATCAATACTTCCGAGCCACGCACCATCCATGCGCACATGTGCCACCAAATTGCCACCAGCATCAGCAACAGCAATGTTCATCGGCTGACCGATTGCTTCTGCTTTCTTTTCTGCGGCTTCAATAACTGCCTTTGCGTCTTTCAAGCTAACCATGGTGTCTCCTTAGTTTTGTGGTTGCAATTTTACTTTTGTGTTTGTGGAAAGTGATCTGGACTCAAGTGAGATGGATTCAAATGATCTGGCTTCAAGTTGTAGGGACGCATGGCGTCTGCCTGCGCTAAACTCCGCATTCATCTACGACAAACTTCTGTTCATGCACTTCGACAGTATCTCCGGCGCGCAGCTTTTTCTTCCGACGTGTATCGACTTCGCCATTCACTTTGACTTCGCCGGATTGAATAAGGTGCTTTGCCTCCCCGCCGGATTGGGTGACACCCTTCAACTTGAGAAATTGATCTAGTTGAATAACAACAGGGTTTTGTTCATCGCTCATGTGTTTCCCCAATGCGTTATCGAAATTGGTTGCCGTATCTTAGCGCCAAACATGCGCAGATAACAACCGCACTTAGTGAAGCACTTTTCTGGCAAGACCTGCCCAACCTAAATATAGCCAAAGGCTTGCAAACTCGGACAGATCGACCACTCACGTACTTCGCACGGACGCCGGACTAAGGTTGCATTGTTCGAGGGACCCCACCCTTCACACCACCGTTAATTACCATCTTGAAACAGCGCCCTTCCCTGTTTCAAAGGAGGACTTACTATGACAGCTCGCTCCGAAAGTTATCACGCCCAAGGCGATACCTTCAGTAATCCGTCAGCAGAAATCACACGCAACCCAGCTGGACTAGCGGGTGTTAGGAACGAAGCATGGGGACAACACATTAACAAGATGCAAGCCCTAGAACACATCAATAAGCTCCCGGGCGTCGAAAGCATTCCCAAAACTTCGGAAATTGATGGAAAAACCGCATATGGTCTAAGTTTACAAGCCGACAATGCTCCCATAGAGCTGGATTTCAGCACAAACATCTACGGAAACGACGTTACTGGTTCAGGTGGCCCTGCTGTCCATATGACAGAAAGTGGGACTATCCTTCCTGAAGGATTTGGTCCGAAGCCTATCGATGATAACGCTCCTGCGAGGGTAGCACCTTCGGATTCGACAGATAATCCACAACCTCACACCGGTCAAATATTTAGACCGACGTCTCGACCAGAGGGCTAACTTGCGCACACTAACGCAGAGCGGTGAACTAACAGAGTACACAGCACAAGGCATTGTATAACGCTGCTAGGAAGCAACTAACCAGCGTTATATAATGTCGGAGTCTCCAAACTGTGAATTATATGCCCAAGCTATTATTGGCAGATGACGATGTTGAATTAGTGAACGCGCTGAACAAGCTCCTGACCAGCCAGGGCTATGTCGTGGAAACAGCTAACTGTGGGCGCGACGCGCAGCAGCTGCTCGAAACCTTCAACTTTGAGGTCATAATTCTCGATTGGCAACTCGGTGACATGGAAGGCGTCGAAGTGTGCAAACAGTTTCGACGCAATGGTGGCACCACACCAATAATCATGCTCACTGGTCTATCAGACGTTGAGCGCCGTGTTGAGGGATTGGAATCCGGTGCAGATGATTACCTATGCAAACCATTTGAGCCCCGCGAATTAATCGCACGTTTGAACAGCCTTTTGCGCAGACCGTCATTCCTTGTGTCCTCAAAACTTGAGGCGCAAGGAGTCTCACTCGAGGTCGAGACTCGCACAGTATCAGATGGCAAGCAAACAGTGAAACTCACCCAGAGAGAAGCAGCTCTGTTTGAGTTTTTGCTGAGACATCAAAATCGCAACTTTTCGTCTGCATTTATTCGCGACAGCGTTTGGCCTTTGGACAGCGAAGGCTCTGACGACACAGTGCGCACCTGCATGAGGACACTCAGGCAGAAACTCGACAAACTCGGCAAGAGAGACCTGATCAAGACCGATCTAAAATCAGGCTACACGATCGAATCTTGAAGCCTGTTTCACTTCGGAATGGTGAACCAGAATACACTACCATTACCACCTTGATTTTTCGTCTCTAACTCAGAGCCAACGTTGGCCGAAACACCAATTGCACCACCGTGTGCGTCAATGATCATCTTGCAAATTGCTAGACCGAGTCCAGTGCCTTGATGCCTGGTTGTTGCAGTTTGTTGGAATGGCTCGAAGATTGCTACTCTCATGTCCTCAGGAACACCTGCTCCGAAATCTATGATTGAGAATCGAATATTGTCTCCTTCTTCTTTCGCAGCGACCAATACGCTCGAGTGAGCAGGTGAAAACTTAATTGCATTCGACAGGAGGTTGACAATTACTTGAACCACCTTCTGCCTATCGCAAGTCACCAAAACTGTCTCTGCTCCATCGAGATGGCGCAACTCAATTTGGCGATCTCGAGCGAGAGCGGCGACCAATTCGAATGCTTCTGCAATGAGGGTTGCGGCGTTGTGGGACTCAACTTCCAGCGGCATTTGACCGGCGCTGAGCTTTTGGAAATCAAGCAGATCGTCGATAAACCCAATCAGTTTTTCCGCGCTTCTAATTGCCGACTCCGCTTCTTCTTTGAATTCGGAAGAAACACCGGCTTTGTCTTTAGTTAGCATTGTCAGCCCGCCCATGATCGAAGTTAGTGGACTGCGCAAATCATGGCTGATCATATTCATGAAATCCTGCTTCATGCGAGCCAACTCGTTTTCTTTGGTCACATCATGCGCAACGCAAAAGAGAGTCCCTTCCAGATCGGACCACAGACATGACCATCGAGTTTCAACCGACGTCCCATCAGCCTTGCGCAAAGTCAAACCGGCGCTTTGGAAATCATTCGAACTGATTGAGTTTCTAATCAACTCATCTGCTGCAAAGCTATCCTCCAAAATTGTCAGTTCACTAAGTTTGGTGCCAATGAGTTCAGAAGGTTTCAACGAAAGCATTCTCATTGCCATTGGATTGACTGTCAAAAAAGTGCCTGTTTCATCAAGCGAACAGATCAGGTCAGCGGCTTTCTCAATCAAACCCAGCTCGCGGTCATGTGCTTTTTCTACTTCATTTGCGACAGAATGTATAAGGCGATCCAACGTACCAAGTTCGTCCTTACTGGTACTGGCAGGCAACAGCGGTTGCTTCTCTGAAAGCAACTTCAAGTTGTGAGAGATTCGATTTATCGGCAATTTGATCCGGGATGCAAAAAACACGGTCATTGCAATTGACGACAACACATTCACAGCGATAAAAATGAAAATCCAATCCTGTACTTTTTTCCGATCATCTGAGGAAAGTCCGAAAATCTGCAGGCGTTTTTTTTGCTCTGTTTCGATTATCGCGGACAGGTCGTCACCCACCTGAAAGAACTTATCCGACACAGTTCCAATTGTCTTCAATCTCTCATCCGAATTTTCAGCGACTTTCAATTGTCGAAACACTTGCTCGGCAACTCCGGTCATGCTACCGATCGACGCTCTTGCCTTGTTTGTTTGAGCAATATACTCAGCATCAGGATTAGGCTCATCGAGTTTACTAACTGTATCTTTCTCGATTTCCTTTATCTGTCGAAGCACTTCTGGAAGCTCCACGTTGTTGCGAGTGGAAACCATCAGCCATGCGAACTCGAATCCACTGACGATACAATCATTGACCCGACATACACGATTTCTGGATTCCCTTGCACGCATCGCCTCATGTTGAACCGACCACAACACTGTGAGCATTCCGCACAGAAGTAGGAATTGCAAAACTACTGGTACAGCTACCAGCATCAGCCCGAAAGAATTGATCTTTAGATACTTCACTGCATTCTCCAATCAATCCACGAACTCTTTCATACGTATCCAGAAAGTCGACCCCTTTCCCATTTCGCTCTCAACACCGACTTCTCCATCGTGAGCCTTCATGATCGACTTGACGATTGCCAGACCTAGCCCGGTGCCTTTCACGATAGAGGAAGCGGGAGACGGACCCTGCTTATATTTTTCAAAAAGTCCGGCTTGAGATTCAATCGAAATACCAGGACCTTGATCCGAAACAGCAATCTCAACCTGGTCGCCTTTTCGAAGTATCTCAACGCGCACTTTGCCATCACGCGGCGAGAACTTAATGGCGTTTGAAATGAGATTCGTAACCACTTGCACCAGACGCCTTTCATCAGCCATTACGGCAGCATCACTATGCGGTGCAACAAGTTCCACCCCGGCACTGGAAGCCATCGACTCCAAAGCTTCAATGCTCGCTTCGCAAACATCCCTTAGACTGATGCATTCAACATCGAGAATTAAACGTTCAGAATCCAACTTGTCCAAATCGAGTAGATCATTGACCAGAGAAGTAAGCCTTTGCATGTTTGACGAAGCGCTACTGAGAAGGCGCGCTCCACCTTCAGGCAAGGGACCGCAAACTCCCGAAGTCATATTGCTGATGTTAATGTTGACGGATGCAAGAGGTGTTCGCAAATCATGACTGACCATAGAGAAAAACGCTTGTTTGAGCCTTTCAATTTTTCGCAATTCGGTAATGTCGTGCGCGACACAAACAAACTCTTGACCATCGGCTGACCAATTTACTGTCCAGAGAAAATCCTTCAAGCTGCCATCACAGCATTTAACAATCGTGGCGACCTCTTCAATTGCGTCGGACTTTGCAATTGATTCAAACTCTTCCGCTACACGAGAAGCCGAGTGCTCGGACAAAATTGTCAGCAAAGATCTGCCTAACAAATCATCGGTCGAATAGCCCCATAATCGTGACGCTGACTCACCAACCAATGAGAATCGCAGTCGGCGATCCAATGACGCCACCACATCGGCAGTGTTGTTTAGAATCGCTCTCTCCTTCTTCCTGAATGCTTTAAGTTGCAAATCAGTCTTATGCAGAGTTCTATCAAGCTCCGCAATCTCATCCGTTCCAACTAGCGGCGGCGGAAGCTCCTTATCCGCCGCGACAAGAAGCGCGTTTCCGGAAATTGTTGCAAGGCGTCGCACGATGTCTACGGTAAAAATATAAGCAATCAAAAATGACAAAGCGCAGCTAATCGCGAAGCCGACTATCAAGAGAAGAACAACTTGCATAAACATATTCTTGATTGCGGCCGGTTCTTCGTTGTCCAATCGAACGGTCGCCGCCTTAATTCGATCAACGAGCGAGTTGAAGGTCAAAACGGACATGACGGCTTCGGGTTTGTACGCATTGGTGTAAACCACATTGGTACCAATCACGGTGCTCCGTTTAGAATCCGCGATCATCTTCATGAATAAGGTTCTGGCCGCTTCAGCGTCCGCAAACAATTCTTTGAATTCACTAAAGCCATCGAGTTTCACATCCCCTAGATAACCAGGATGCAGAAAGAACTTTTCAATGTTCTGTGCCGCTTTCAATCTCGACTCGGTTTGCGGCGTGTACAAGAGACTGCTAAACAGCAAACCGCTTCGCGCGATTGTGATGATCATATTGTTGAGCTTGAGCAGTACCTCTTGAGACTGCTTCAGCCTTTCAAACTGACTTGCTGTTGAAACAAGCTGTTGCGTCAAATTCGCAGCAAAAACAATTCCGAACAGCAGCGGCAAAAGGACAATTAGCATTCCTTTCGCATTCACCTTTATGTAGCAGAAGATGTTCAAATCGGCGATTATGTCTAATTAACGCTGGCCGCCAATATGGAATAGACATACTTCGTGAATCCTGTTGAGGACGAACCCGATTGCTTTATGCGGAATCAGTCTAGAAGTTAGTTTTTCGCAAGAGACCTACTCGGCATCGAGCAAGTAGAACATCAGAATTTTCAATTGTACAACACTTTGAGACTGAAGTCAAGTGGTGAGAATGTGTAAATATGTGGAC
>DTSE01000295.1 GCA_012965515.1 Candidatus Melainabacteria bacterium
AACCGGACGAATTAGACCAGACCCTACTGCCACAGATGGCAGCCATAGCTAGTCCCGGCGAAATAGTCTCGTTTCCATTCCATCGCGGCGGCTACCACGCTGAGCCGGTCAGCCAGCCCGGCGTCTTTACCTGCCCCGCTGTTCTCGGTGTGTACAGGCTTCAAGCCAACGCTAGCAAGCTGCGGCCGTGCCAGGCATGCAGCTTTTGCTTGCCATAGTCCAGACCAACGAAAAGGCAACTGCGCTATTACAGTTGCCTTGCAAATACTTGTTAGAAAGTGGTGGCACCCATCAGAAGTCGGCACGACGAAAAAATTTGCGATGAAGGCGGCTAGAGCCGCGCAGCTAGAGAGACTAGACGGGCACCGCTCGGGATGCTTTCCGTCTGGCAGAATTGAAGCGGATCACTCTTGGATCGCTTCGCTCTTCGATATGCTCCGGTTCTGCGGCGTTTCGCTTGCACTTGGAGCAGAGATGAATCGGTTCGTCTGTCATCTTCGACAGAACAGTGAAGAGGTGATCTGTCTTTGTCTTTGCAGTTAAGCAATCGAAAACCCAGTCCATCCGAGTTACAGGAACCAGAGCGACCAGGTTGTTATCGGCGTCAATGATTGCGCCGACGGTAGAATCTAACCCTTTGACAGTCTTAGGGTCTCGCCTTGTTACCAGCGTCAGTTTAATTTCCACGAACATTCCTCCAGAGATCAGATCTCTTTAAAAACCGCCGGCGCGTGCATAGCGCTCAGCGGCTCGAAAGCGTGCTCGACTTCTGGGGCGTTACTTTTTGGCGAGTGGTATGCCACTCGTTCCACCGCTACCAGTTTCTCAAATCAGGCGCACATGAACTACGGGAAAAACCCTGGGAACAATTTGGCAAATGGTGCGTCCGCGCCTGCTTTGGAGGCTGAGGCACCTTTACTCCTTCTAATGATCGCTGTGCTGCCGACCTATCCTTTCCCCCAGGTGGCGCCCCGCAAAATTCCCTATTGCCAGGAATTCGATCGGCAGCGGTACAATAGTATTGTGCACAGCAATTGATGGCGCTGCAGCGAATTAGCCGGGCCATTAATATCAAATATCCATCTCGCGCTCAAATCATATTGTTGGTTTGAGCTTTTTTGCAACAACTTTTCCTTCTCAAGACAGGCGGCACTAGTAGTAACAGCTAGTGCCGCCCAAGTCTTGCCACCAATTACAGAGGTTCAACAATGAAATCACAGGAAAACACTTTTGATGGAGTCGGCGCAAGCCACTCCGAATTGCTCACGCGCAGACAAGCTGCTGCCTATCTCGGGGTTGCTGAACAGACCCTTGCTGTGTGGAAATGCCACGCCAGATATTTTCTCCCATGCGTAAAAATCGGTCGAATCGTTCGCTACAGAAAAGTCGATCTCGATAACTTCATCGCCAGACACATGCACGGTACTGAACAACCGCGCTTCTCTCAATAACGACGGCGCTAGCCAACGTTCTCGAAGGAACAATAACAATGGAACAATACGCGAGTTCACCATTTGGTGTCGTCCAACAGATTCTGTTGGTCATCTTCATCCTGATGCTCTTCACTGGCATCGCTGGAGGAAATCCCGGCATGATAATCAAGCCTGTCTTTGATATCGTCGGGCAGCTACTCGGCACCGTGCTGAGTCTTCTTTGCAGTCTCATCCTCACCGTTTTCCGAACTGCACTCACGCTACTCGTCTCAGGGTTACAAGCTCTCGCAGCGATGCTAGCGAATTCACGCCATATCAATCGATAACAAGCACGGATGTGCTTCATCAAAACCAATAGACATCGCGCACACAGCATCAACCGATAGCGACAGTGCATGCACCGACCGCGCGGAGTAGGCAACGACGCGCAACGGGATACGAGTGAAGCGAGCCCTTGCCGGAGGGAGGCACGACCATACGGTAAGGCAAGATAAAGAGAATTTCCTCTTATTCGCTATGCCACCACTGGTGGGGCTCTATAGAACCGACATGCAGGGCTCGCTTCGAAAATTCCACTGTTCTTATTCGTTAAATCAAGCAGGTTGCGCGTCTATAGAACCGGAGGGCAATCATGTCCAAACTAAGCAATAACCTTAAGTCAAAAATAGACACTTATCTGTCAGCCATCGATCAAGAGAGATTGTCGGCCATATGCAAGCTGAAACGAAAGACAAAATCCGAGATTGCTCGCGAGGCTATCCGGTGGTACCTCGACTATCAGGAGCAAGGCAAAGCCACCAAGAGCGAATCTGAGCTAGCTAAGAACGTAAAGAACATGACCGATCGAATATGCGGCATGCTCGCACGCCAGGGCGCCCAGACCGGGACACTGTTCGAGCTCGCCTGGCAGAATCACGTCGAAAACAAAATGCAGGATCGCTTTATCTCCGCCGCCAATCTCGTTAAAGGCAAGATGCGCAAACGTCTTGAAGACGATGAGAAGGCAATAGCAGAACGCATGAGTAAGGTAGTCGAAAAATGATGATTGTTCGCCACAGCTACATCTCCGTTAAGGCGAAGCAGCGCGGAGGTGTCGGCTTAAAGGCGGCAAGAACATTGGCGGTCGGCGCCGCGCTTGGACATGTGAAATACATCCAGCATCGCCCTGGCAAGGATCTTGAACAGGGAGGTCGCGAGGTATTCACCGACGTGGAGGATTCGGTGGACGCTAAAGAGTTGCGGAGCATAATCCGCGAGTACGAAGGCAGGGGAGTCGTCATCCACAAACTGACGCTCTCCCCGGAGGTCAGCCCCAATGATCCGAAAGAATTCACAAGGGAGGTGATGCACCAGCTCGGATCAGAAAAGGGGCTTGACCTTGAGTGGTGGGCTGTGACCCATAACAACACAGATCACCGCCACGTACACGTGGTCGTCCTGTCCAAGGACAAAGAGGGGCGATTCGTCCGATTCGACAAATCAGACTATGACCGCCTCAAGGAATTTGGCGACCGATATCTAGAGCGCACTCAATATTCCGACTGCCGGATGGCGGAGTTGGCAAGACAGGACAAACAGCGTGAACGCTCAAACGAACGCCGGCAACAGTTAGAAAGGGAGCGGCAAGAGCGAATACAAAACGGCGAGGAGCTTCCCTGGCTGCACAAGAAGATTGTCAGAGAACAGCTTGAGCCATACCGCCAGTGGACCAAGGACAAGCCGCCGGATCCGAAGGACTCATTCGAATACCTCGGTGAACAGTACTCAAAAGACGATGGCTACGAGCGGCTGGCTGGTCTTCGCCGCCACCTGCATGAGAACACCGACAAGTCGTTAAGACTGCCGAAGGATGATTACAAACGCCTGGCAAGCTGGATTGACCAGAAGGATCGCGCTCGGTTTTCCGGCGAGATTGATCGCCAACTGTCAAACGCCAAGGCGTCTCAAACAGCAAAGGAGGAAGCGCGCAATTCACCAGCAGCCAACAGGTATGTCTCACCGCTGCAACAGGAGATGATGCGCAACCCGATCATGGGACTCTTCCTCACGGAAGCATCAATCGCAGCCGAGATTGTCCGCATGATACCGCTCACCGATCAGCGTGACCGGCTCAAAGAGAGCCGGGACGACCTGGAAGACGCGAAGCGAGACAGGGAGGCAAAACAGCGCGAGCGAGACAACCCGGATCACAAGGCTTTTGACGAAGAAATCATCGACAAGCTCGATGAGGCAATAGAAGACAACAAGAATACTCGTAAAGACATGCGCAAAGAGCGACAGAAGCAGAAAGAAAAGCGCGATCGAGATCTTGATTTCATGGAGTAACAAAAATGCAAACAACAGCAAGTGATGTTGGCATCGTAGACACGACGCCTAAAGAATTGCCTGTCCTTGCAGTAAATGTTCTGGACAGGCTTGGGTATACAGTTTCCAGAGCCAGCAAGCAGCTGGATCAGATTCTCGCAGTCGAAAGACTCGACGAGCAAGTCGGTAGAGATTGGTGGCGACACGAATATCGGGTTGTTCTGAGATGGTCGGAGACATCAACCGGCAGTGCGCTGCTGGAAGTTGAAATTACCGAAAGAAAAGGTGGTGGCACTGAGCAAGATTGCCGCCTACGCTGCCAACAGATTATCGCCAGACTTCAGGAAGACGCTCGGCGAGCAAAGCATGTCTCTGCCACCAAGGCGAAATCGACGGTTCACGGCGGTGCTTCATGGGGTGACGAAAACGCGCTTCGCCGAGCGGGATACATCTCCAGCAAGCCCGAACCAACTCGATTAATCATCGGCAAGACCCAGACAAGCGAGTACATCTCAGTACCAGAGCTGGTCACAAATGCGCACGCAATCGTCTGTGGTCGAACCGGCGTCGGAAAGTCGAGAGGATTCTTCATCCCGAATTTGATCGAGCGGCTTGGCACCAACATGATCGTCACCGAGGCAACTCCCGGTTACGAACCCGGCGAGCTGTACACACTCACATCCGGCTGGCGCAAGCAGGCAGGTCATCGAATCTACTCGTTCAATCCAGCCGATATGACGTCGACACGCATCAATCCTGTTGACCAAGTCAGGATGGCACCGCAGCTAGAGAAAGCAAGAGAAGCTGAAAAGCTCGCCGACCTGATCATCATGAACGGCAGCGGTGAAGAAACACGCATCGACCCGACATGGGACCGATCTGAAAAGCAGCTTCTGGTATCACTGATTCTGCATGCAGCAGCGAGCGAGCCGGAAGCCGGCCACATCGGCGCAATCAGATGGCTGCTCCTGTCAGGAATCAATCGAGTCCGGCAGGCACTCGCAAAGAGTCCTTCAGACCTCGCACAAATGGAGTTCGAGGGATGGCTTGGTTCGACATCGGAGAACTTCAGATTCGGCGTACTGTCAGGTCTGATGACGAAGCTCAATCCATGGATAACCGACCAATTGGTGGCGCTGACAGAGAGGACTGACATCGACTTCGATGCCCTGCGCAACCAACTGTTTACCTTCTACATTGCGGTGCCGAGCCGGTCACGCGACAGCAAACTAATTGGCTCCTTGTTGGTTAACTTCCTCCTGGACTTCCTGCTCGACAGCAAATCCACCATGAAGTATCCGACTGCACTCTTCCTCGATGAATTCACAAATTTCGGAAAGATCGCGAATATGGCCAATGTCCTGTCAATAGTCAGGAAAGCCAAGATAAGCCTGGTCCTCGGATTCCAGAATTACTTCCAGCTTGAGCGCATCTACTCGCAGAAGGAAGCCCAAATCATCTTCGACCAGCCGGCGACACAGATTTACTTCAGGCAGAAGAACTTCCGTGAAGCGCGCGCCCTAAGTGATGCGCTCGGAAGAACCACTATCGAAGAAGTCAGCGTCAGCGACAGCGGCAGAGTGCAGGAGTTCATTCAGGGGCGAGCGCTGGCTACGCCAGACGAGCTAATAAATCTGACCGGTGAGGTTATCGCCTTCACTAACGACACGTGGCCGTTAAAGCTACCGCTGACCGCACCAAATGCCTATGACCACGCAACAGAATACCCGCCGGCCGAACGTCCCGCTCACGAAATCTCGGAGCAAGTTCGCCGACGCGGCAGAACCAGCGATGTGAACTCCACACAAGACGATGCAGGAAATGAATCCGGCGGCAAGAACAGGAGCAACAAGGACAAAAACAGAGGACGGAACGGCAAAGACAGGGACAAGGACCGCGGCAACAGACAGCGCAATTCAAACTCGCGTGCCTCTCAGCAAGAACGACCGCACGCAGACAACAGCTCATATTCTCACCCACAAGACGAAACCCCGGAGGTAGATGACGTATGGCCGGCATAGCAATCATAATTGGCATATTTGTGTTTCTCCTAAGCGGAGCAATCATCGGTGACATCACTCACGACCCAGGAGCTGGCGTCCTCCCTGGAATAGTGCTCGGCATACTTGCTGCACGCCCGATGTTCAAACTTGCCCTTGAACAACGATCTAACTTCTTGCACCCGGCGCCGCGCGAATACAACATTCCGGCGAAGGTTGCTTTCGCCAAAATCCGCGACTTCCTCGCCGAAGTCTCATACAACTATGGCGACAAGTGGCATGTTGTCACCGCGGACACCCAATGTGGCCGAATCACCGCCAATTTGCGTTTCACAGACGAGTTCACCCACATCGAAGCCGACGCACGCGGAAACATCCACACCCGCAAAGAACGCCTCCAACGTTTCATAGCACTGAATATCCATGTGACCTCTACTGAACGCAACACCACACTTGTACAGTTAGATTTGGTCCCAAAAGTCGAAGGTGTCAATTACGCTGCCTGCGATTCTATAATTGCTTCGGTCACGAGCACCATATCCATGCTTCTCACTGGGCAGCATAGATGACATCTATACACTTACCTCTCAGACAAGCCTATGGCAAATCACGTCAATTTGATCACGATTATCTTCAATCAGTTCATCTGCCAAATCAAGATATTTTCGGATTGTATCGGGCCGTGAATCATCTAGTTGCTCGATGCCGAGCTCGAGTCTAGTCTGCAAACGATAATAGTTCCTTTTCTCACACTGTCCACCGTGGCACAGGGTTGTCGGCAACAGCTCCATCATCTTTTCATGTGTATTTTTGCTCGCAGCGTCCATTATCACTTTCACGAGTTCTGGCGTACGCAACAAACCTGCCGTTTGCTGCGCGGCAGCAGCGGTCCTATAGCTGCTTAGAGATGGGCTCCCTGTGCCTAATGAGATCAATAGCAAGTCCTCTCCCGGATACTTACCCTGGCAGTACGCATACGCCTCCAGGGAAGGATTATTGGCGACGATGCCTCCATCAACCAATTCAAATTGCTGGGCGTTGTTCCGACACGGTATCACTGCCGCCGGAAAATAGATCGGTGCAGCTGACGTTGCCCTTGCTACATCACGCATTAGAAAATCCAGCTGAAGATGTCCTTGGTTAACGGCGGTGCTCGCCTCAGACGAAATGAACCTGCGCAATCGCCGCCGTTCATAGTTGGCTGCACACACGAGTACATCTACCACGGACTCGCTTAGAAATGTTGCTCCCAGATACTGGTTAAGCACTCCCTCCAAGGGCGCCGCATCGTACCTAATGGCACTAACCCCTTGCGCCAATAAGTTCTCGTGAGCAGCTCTTCGGTTTTCTGGGAAAATGGTCGGTCCGTGAGTTTGATAAAAGTCCAAGCAGTCCGTCGCAGTCCATCTTGGCCTACCTGTTCCAGCCTGTGGAGCCCCCAAAGAAAGGGCTAATATTCCACCAGTTGAAGTTCCAGCAATCAGATCAAATAGCTCTCCGATTCTTCTTCCAGTGACATATTCGAAGTGGCTTAATACCTTGGCTGGGATGATTCCTCTCATTCCACCACCATCTATTGCCAGTATTCGAACGGGAGACATATTGCTTATAATTACTTCCGCAGGCGACTAGCAAGAGATTCAATAGCAGCCGACTCTTTACTCAGATACTTTTCTGTAGCAGTTATTTGGCGTTCAAAACTAGCTTGGTCGATTGTGAGGCCACCTGAGGCAGACACTGTGGGAGCAAGCCTCACTATGTCTATCGGGCTTTCTGTCGATTTGAGAAATACTGGTGCTTCCTCCTGATAAACTACGCCCGATGCGGCCTGGCTAAATAATATTAGCGATTCAAAACTTGGAGGATCGGTTGGTTTAGATTTTGCACTTGGAGCAGAATCTTCTTCCGTCGTCCCCAATGAAACGATTAATCGAGGTTCTCCCGACGACGACCGCCGCAATTCTCTAAGTGCATATGATGTCGGATCTTCACCGAACACGCTCCCATCAACGATGCTCAGAAACTGATTCTTGCCAGTTTCAAGGATCAGTGGATCCTGAAGAAACGACCCAGAACAAGACGCCTTCAATGAGAGTTCAAGATCTATGTTCCCGTCATTAACATTCGACCTCGTTTCCGATGAAAAAATAAAACGCTCCCGCCTGGAAAGCTCATAACAAATACATGTGAATTCGGTCCGAAGTTCCCGAATGCTCTTGCCTCTAAAGTGCAGAGCCAGCTGTTCCCGAAAGCTTGAGGCATTCGCAAAAATATCCAGCAATGCCAACGCGGGCTCCTTGGTGCCTAAAGTGAGCGGCCAAACTAAGAACAAGGCCGCTACCACTGAGCCCGACGACACCGTGACAATGTGATCGAATACCTCTGCGATCTGTCTACCTGTAGCACGCTCAATCGCATGCAGTAGCAAGGCACTCGCTACTGGATTTCTGCCATTAACAGAGAGTACTCTTTTGCCCTTCACACCAGCTACTCCGAGAAGTATTTGTCAATCTTATGTCAAATTCTCCACTGACAACTACCAATCGTCGAGCGGCTTCGAAACGCTAACTGGAGTCCGCTCCTTATATCGCAAGCCAGGCTAGGACCGAAGAAGTCAACATATCTACTGGGTTGTCGCCATTCAAAACCAGATCGGCGATGTCAATGAGCTCATCGATTTCACTCTCAACCGTATGATTCCCTAGTACTTGTAGGGCCGACTCTTCGAGCGCCAGTCTTCTTGCTCTCTGAGAATCAATAGCTCCCACATGGATATGTTTGAACGACGAGGGAAGTACAAGTTTCTTGAGCGTTTCTATAACGATTCGATGCCTAATCCCATCGATGAGCAAATTTCCTCCTGATTCGAATTGCCCGAGTTCGAGTACACTCTGGCAAAAGGCCGCGGCATCATCAGTAAGCAACTCAAGACCGATGTCCTGTAAGACTCTTCGCTCACTACTCTCGAGTCCTCGCTTTATTGCGACTGAGCGAACATAATCACCAAAGCTCGTAACCGGCCACTTGAGAGAATACGACAGAGACTTCGCAAGAGTTGTCTTGCCGCTGGCGATTTTGCCAGAAATCCCAAGGACGATTCCCGGGGGATCACCGCAACTCGATTTCATAGATCGGTTTCCCAAGTTCTTCTGTGGAGTATCTACTCGCTAGTTCCTGATTCCACATTGAGATAGCGTCTTGCTGAATCGCAAGAGCTCGCTCCCTATCGACTGTCATACGGGCTTTCGTTGGGGTGAAAGCACGAATCTCCAAGGGAACTACCCTTAGAGGCAAATTACGACTCAAGGCCTGCAGCCGGTCGACAAAATTTGCCATTTCACCTTTCAAGTTATCATCCGTGTTTGTTGTCAGAGTGACATATCCATACAAATCAAAGCTCGTCTCCTTCAGCAATCGCCTCATGATTTGGAATTGTCTGTCGAAATCTTCCGCTGCTGCATTCGTATTGAAGGCGAACGATTCCTTGTCAAAACCTTTGAAGCAGCAAACACGTCCATAGTTCCTGTACTCGGACATCAAGCGAATTTGTTGGGGTGTCAGCATCTCAAATAGGTACTCGGTGCTCAGATTGTCGTCTGACCAAAGATATACTTCGAGTGACTGTCCGGCCCTCTCCAAAGCCTCCATAATCCAAAGAATCCACTCTGGCGACAAGTCCGGCGAGCCGCCAGAGAGATCGATAATGGACGGACGATTAGATACACTCAAGTACATCTCTATCATCTCGTCCGGCGTGAACCATCCAGAAACAGACGAGTCCGCAGCCAACAAATTATATGGAACGAAGCAATACCAACATCTCCACATGCAGCCGGCCAGTTGAAAGACCTGCGCATTCATGTCCTTTCGCGATTCCACTCCTAGCTTGTTGCAGGCCGGAATGATTGGCAGCGGGTTACGCGGCCAATTCGCAGAAGTACTGTAATGAAAGTGTCTGATTCGTCCGAACCCATTGCAATTAGCTGGCTCTGATAAATCTAAGGCCTGTTCCGAACCTGCGATCCGCGACAACAAGACTTTCTTGTTGGGGACATCTAAAACGAGATCGCGCAGTCTACGAGAAACACTAGCGGTATCAATGTGATTGCTCATCGTTTCTTTACAAGGCGCGCTAGTACTGATTCTTCCGGAACTTCAGGTAATTCTGGCAAACGTCTATTCAGATAGAGATCAATTAGTCGGACGCAAAAGTTTTGCTCTTCCTCGGATAACGGCCGCCCCTTTGGAATCCCGTGCCAATACTCCAAGCATGTCCGGCAGCAAGTTGCTGTAGCATGTTGTGCATAATAAACAACGTTTCCTTCAAACGGCGTCTGTCTGCCGTCATAAGCATTCGTTGCTGGTGCTAGATACTTATTGATACGCGTTTCGGCGAACTTGATCAAAGAGTCACGCCCCTTCGTTTCTGCACTTCGCAACGCTTTCTTATCGAAGTCCACATGCCAATTGTGATGCCGCACCATCTCTAGCTTTAATGCATCAAACGTATACGCGACATCTCGAAGAGTTCGCTTGTGGACACGCTTCCAATCAACTT
>DTSE01000296.1:0-608 GCA_012965515.1 Candidatus Melainabacteria bacterium
ATCAGGGCGACTTGAATGACGTTTATCGCGCAGCTTAGGTTTAGAGAAGTTCCGTTAATCCAAACGTGTGAGCCCCGAGAGGTAAAGAGATGAAAGTTGTTTTCACGATGATGTTACTAGTAGTGGGACTGGGTGCCTGCGCTTCTCAAGCTCAAGCTCAAGAATGCTTCTTGCCACGCGGCGGATGGGACGGCAATAACCTCAGAATTTCTGTTACTAAAACCAAGTTGATGGCACAAGAAACCTCAATCCGCGGCGGCGGATGGGACGCCAACAACGTGAGAATTTCAGCAAATCAAAGCAAATTGCTTCCTCAGACAAATATACGTGGCGGCGGCTGGGACCTCAATAACTGCAGAATTTCTGCCGGTCACAGCAAATTGCTCACCCAACATTAAATAGGTAAGAACTAGATTGAGGGCACCCGAGTTGGCGCATGGGCGCTGGTTCTGGGTGGGCACGACCTCGGTCTGTGGTGTCACTGCCGGACGGACGCTGGGCCCATTTTGAGGGGCGGGCTCAGTGGTCTCCGGCAGGTGAGCCATTTTGTGCTTTCTGATAGCGTTCCAGAATCGCTTTGCAGTCTGGATTTCCACGAAGCGCTTCCG
>DTSE01000296.1:702-2860 GCA_012965515.1 Candidatus Melainabacteria bacterium
AGACTCGTAGCATAGGAGACGCCATTGCCCGTTTTCAGCTTTTCTCGAATGGCCAAAACGAAAGTCTGTCGAGCACTTTCAAGTTCATTACTTTCCGCGTACATGAAGGCCAGTTCGTCCAACGTATCGCCCAAATCCGGATCCGGTTGCTGTGGCGAGGCATTGTAGATAGCGATTGCGCGCTGAAGCAATTGGCGACCGGCTTTCTTGTTTCCGGATGCCGACTCGATCTGTGCAAGCGAACGCAGTCCGCTAGCATACTCGCGACTGCCAGGTCCGAACGCCACTTTCCGTATAAAATTTGCATCGGTTTGAACATCGCGTGCAAGATCGAACTGTTTGTCTGCGCAAAGTGCATTGGCATAGTCGTCTTTGTACTGCGCCAAATCGGGATTTTTATTGCCGAGAACTATCTTGCCTGTTTCCACAGCGCCCTTCAACAATTCGAGTGCCTGTCTGGAGTTGCCAGTAGAAAGCAATACCACCGCGAGATTCGCGGCAGAGGAGAGTGTTTCCGGATGGTTTGCGCCTAACTTGCTCATGCGAATTTCGTGCGCATCCTCGAGATGTTCTAACGATGCTTTCAAATCGCCAAGCTTGTATTCAACGCATCCCAAATCCAAATAGGAATTGGCAACGTCGGGATGATTCTCCCCGCAAATTTCAAGCCGCTGTTTAAGCCCGTCTTGGAGGATCGGCTAGTAAAACCAGTGATAACGCGAACCTTTAATGGTTTGAAAACGCCTTATCAACGGAAAAACTGACAGGCAGGTTAAAGACGCCCATGGTCGAAAACGAAGTCCGGTTTGACGATGTTTTGGTGGACACCAGTTTTGGCAAAATGCATGCCCTGGTCTCACGTTCGAGCAACCAAAGTGCTGAATGCTATGTGCTACTGCACGGGTTACTAGTATCAGCAAGCTATATGGAGCCAACCGCGAGAGTCCTCGGTCTAAGCAACACTGTTTTCATTCCGAATATGCTTGGACATGGAAAGAGTGAAACACCAAAGCATGCATTGAACATCAAGGAACACGCTGCATCTCTCAGTGAGTTTCTCCGCGCTCAAAATATTTTGCAGCCGGTCTTAATCGGCGGTTCTTATGGCTGCAACATCGCGGCAGAACTGGCAGCGTCGCATGGCGTAAACGCCAAAGCATTGGTCCTAATTGGGCCGACCGATGTACACGGAAGATCTGTTCAGTCGCTGCTCGGGGATCTAGTCAAAGATGGATTTTTCGAACCACCGATCATGGTGCCAACAGTTATTGGAGACGTCTCACGCATTGGAATCGAACGCTGTCTTGATCAACTTCGCTACATGTCGGAACATGATATGGACGATGCATTGCTCAGATGCGGTATTCCTATTCTTCTCATCAAAGGCGAGCACGATCTGCTTTCAAGTGAAGAAATTGTTCGCGACAAGTTCGAGATCATTCCCGACTGTCAGGCGATAAATGTGATTGGCTCCGCTCATTGCCTTTCTGTGAGCGACCCAGAACTCTGTGCCGAGATGATCGAAGACTTCGTCAATCAGGGCGACTTGAATGACGTTTATCGCGCAGCTTAGGTTTAGAGAACCATTACTTGCCGTCTTTGATCCGACCACGCAGTAAGCACGGTGCGTAACTTCCTGCGACAAATACAAGCGTTAAACAGACAACACGTAACCACCTCAACGTTTTGTTCGATTCCCAGCCCGTTTTGCGAAAGTGATTGAGCGTGACCGAAATCAAATGGCTACCATCAAGCCCCGGAAGTGGCAGGCAGTAGAGCAGTGCGAAATCGAAGCAAAGCATGGCCGCCAAAAGAGACAGCTTTCGAGGATCGTCCTGAGCTAGCAAGGCAGCGATACCGATCCATCCTAAGTTAGTCTGCTGGTTTTCAGTTCCAGAATTGTTCGGTGATATGCGAGACCCCACGAATCCAGGAATTGCACCGCTCATTGATCCGAGCATGTTGAACGCGTGCTGGTTTGATTCAACGAGCGATAAATACCTGACTGGTTTGCTCGTATCCACATCTACGCGAATCATCATGCCCACTTTCCCTGCTTCATTCGTAGTAAGTGGACACTGGACTTCTTTTCCTTCACGGAGCAATACAAGATTGACTGTTTCCTTTGGATGATTTTTCAAATAACCGACTACTTCTT
>DTSE01000297.1 GCA_012965515.1 Candidatus Melainabacteria bacterium
GTTGACCGCTGCGATAGCACGACTTTCGCGTGCATGGTCGGTGACGTCCTTGAGCTGGTGGAAGTCGTTTCCAGCCAGCTCAAGGACGTCACCGACCATGCACGCGAAAGTCGTGCTATCGCAGCGGTCCGGCCACCCACTCACCGTCGATGATGAGAGTGCCCAATGGGGTCCCGTTCGATTTGAAATAATTGGCGTTGACCGCTGCGATAGCACGACTTTCGCGTGCATGGTCGGTGACGTCCTTGAGCTGGTGGAAGTCGTTTCCAGCCAGCATCGGTCGCACTTTCACATCCGAATTCACCATGTCTACATCAAGCAGATTGATGGTCAGTGCGCCTCGATAATACTTGTGAACAACTCCGGGAGCGATAGTGCGCGCCGCCATCTTGTCGGCAAGGGTCTGAGGCGGTATCGCATGCGGTGCGGCAGGACGCTTGGCGACCGCATTGCGGCGTCCGCGCAATTTGCCGGCACGCAAAGAGACACGCGAATTGGCCTTCATCGCTTTGCCGGAGCGCAACTTGTATGTTGCGCGCGCGCCTGAGGCGGCAAAACTGCGCTTTACCGCTTGAACTTTAGGAGCTCTGCGAACGGTCCTGACGTGGGGAACCACTCCAACCGGGTGCACTGCGTGCGCAGGAACCAAACCGATCGAGTGGGCAGGCGACACGCCAAGTGCTGTGACCGACAGCGAAATGAGGGCGGCTGCCGCCAGCTGTTTTTTGCTCGCGCGGGAAAGCTCACTTCTTTGCTTGCCCTCGGTAAATTTCAAAGATTGGTTTTGCAAATCTAAATGCTTCCTAGTAAATGGCAACGTGAGACTGACACTAACTCTGACCAAGTCAACCGGCATGCTCCGGTTTCTCATTCGTACAGCAAAACCCTGTAATCCGGCTTCAAATAGTCGCTTCTTGAATTTCGCTCGCAGTTCGAAATGGCGATCTTTGAAACTGTTGTCCGATTTACTACTGGTTTCTCTGCCTCAATCAAAATTTCGAGACTTTTTCTCGAGTTCTGGTTTTCGTTTTAGGCTCGCTACTCCCGGCCGGTTAGGCCTTCAATTACCTCTTATACCCATTATGTAGAGAAACTCATCGTCCGGCACAAATTATTTTTTGCCGGAAAAGAGCTTGGCATCAGGATCTAATCCGAGCTGTTCAGTCGGATCGACGCCTTTGCAACATACGAAAACCCACGGAAAGGCGCATAAAAACAAGCAATCGCATATTCAGTGAATATACTCGCCGTTTTCAGATCGTTTGGCTGGTCGGGAAAAATATCTCCGGTTCGGACCGGCTACGCCTTTTTCTTTGAAACGAGATGTTTTTCAGTATAGGCCTTGACGAGTGCTTCCCGCTCGTTTTCCGGGCAAAGCGGAAAACCCATTTCAATGCGTTGCTCAAGGAAGGCCTGAGCCACCATGCCGGATAATTTTCGGATTTCCAGAATTGTCTTCATTCGCTCATCGCGTCCCAAAACGCCCCGCGCATCCAGCAGATTGAAAGTGTGTGAACAGCGCAATATTTGTTCATAAGCCGGCATCACCAATTTCTTCCCAATCAAACGCTCCGCTTCCTGCCGGTGCAGCGAGAAAAGCTTAGTTAAAAGTTCCGGGTCGCTTTCGGTGAAATTGTAGGTAGATTGCTCGATTTCGTTGCGGTGATAGAGTTCGCCGTATTTGACTCGCTCATTCCACTGCAGTTCGTAGACATTGTCCACGTTCTGCAAATACATGGCCAGGCGCTCCAGACCGTAAGTGATTTCAGCTGCCACCGGTCTTACTTCCAGACCGCCTGCTTGCTGGAAATAAGTGAATTGCGTGATTTCCAGTCCATCCATCCAAACTTCCCAGCCAACGCCCCAAGCACCCAGGGTGGGCGATTCCCAGTTGTCTTCAACAAAGCGAATGTCATGCTGTAACGGGTCGACGCCCAGTGCAGAAAGGCTTTCGAGATAGATGTCTTGAACATCATCCGGCGATGGCTTGAGGATGACCTGATACTGGAAGTAATGCTGCAATCGGTTGGGATTCTCGCCGTAACGCCCGTCAGTAGGGCGTCTGCAGCCGTCAATTGTGGCCATGTTCCAGGGCTCCGGTCCCAAAACCCGCAGGAAAGTCCCCGGACTCATAGTGGAGGCGCCCTTCTCCAGGTCGAAGCACTGCATTACCACGCAGCCCTTTTTGCCCCAGAAATCATTGAGAGTCTGGACGACTTGCTGAAAAGTGAGAGCCATAGAAATATCTCCACAGATATTGAGAAAAGCCAGTTTACCAGAGGACTTCAAGACTCGAAAGCAAATTGGGGTCAAAGGTCTCAAAGTTGCAAACAAGCGAATCTGCTCAACTGCAGCCGAAATTCGGCGCCGCTTATCGGACGCTGAGATATAGAAATAGGCTTTCAAGCTTGATTAGGGTTGATAAGTGGGAATAAGAATGGAGGTTACAGGGCATAACCGCTGTGACCGACCCATCACAGGGAGCATTTCGGGCTATCCATGACTCAAGCAGAAGCAAGAACCGACGGTAAAGCGGGAGCGACATCCAGTTCTCAGACCAAAGAACTGGCTCTAAAAGCCAAAACGCTGGTCGACAACATGAACAGCGTCCTGGTCGGACAGCAAAAAGCCGTCAAATTTGCAGTCACAGCCTTCCTCGCCGGAGGGCACCTGCTTATCGAAGACGTTCCCGGTGTCGGTAAGACTTTGCTTGCCAAGTCGCTTTCAATGTCAGTTCAATCACAGTTCAAACGTATTCAGTGCACGCCGGACTTGCTGCCCTCCGATATTTCCGGGGTGAGCATTTACAGTCAGCAAGAAGGCACCTTCAACTTCATGCCTGGTCCGATTTTTACCAATATCCTGCTCACAGACGAAATCAACCGTGCCACTCCCAGAACGCAATCCAGCTTGCTCGAAGCGATGGAAGAGAATCAGGTCACGATCGACGGCTCCACGCGCAAGCTCCCGGAGCTGTTTTTCGTTATTGCCACAGAAAACCCGATCGAATATCACGGCACATTCCCACTGCCAGAGGCGCAGCTTGACCGCTTTATGATTTGCATTTCCTTGGGTTATCCGGACCTGCAGCAAGAATTGGAGATCTTGGATAAAACTCTGGCACAGGACGGATTTGTTGTCGATCCTGTTTTGACCGTAGACGAAGTAATCATGGCAAGACAGGCAGTCAGACATATTTATGTAGAACAGTCCGTGAAAAACTACATCGTCGACATTGTCCACGCAACCCGCCGGCATCCATCTATTGTTCTTGGCGTATCGCCGCGCGGCACACAGCTCTTGTTAAGGGCGGCGCAAGCGGCAGCATTTCTTGAAGGCAGAGATTTCGTCAAACCGGATGATGTAAAAGGGCTCGCCCCTTACATTCTTGGTCATCGCATCATTCCTAAGATGCAAGACAATAAAGTCAGTCACGCCGACCTGATCATAAGAGTGCTAGAGGATGTCTCAGTCCCTGTCTAGTGCTCCGCAGGAGCAGCATAAAAATCAAAAGGACAAACCGGATCCGACGATCCAGGGACCGCCGTCTCTCCAGAAGAGCGATCCGCCCGAACCGTTTGTGATCAGCAACGCCGCCAAAGTGCCGCCGCCGGTCGACAACTTGAAAGGCTGGCGCCTGAGAGTGACACCGGATTTGGTGCTGATTCTCAATGCCAGATTCTTCGGCTCGCTTTTGGTGACGATTCTGCTCTATGTTTTTTCCACCGAAAGTAACAGCCAGTGGCTCTACCTGATGGCTGCCGGCATGATAGCCACTATGCTCTTGAGCCTGATTTTGCCTGTGTTGCAAGTTTTAGATGTACGCGTAAAAGCTTCGCTGCCTCCCAATGCGCGCGCCGGCGAAAAGATCGCCATCAAGATTGCGCTCGAGAGAATACTGGGCGTCGGCACTTTCCAGATCATCTTTCCGCTTCGTTGGTTGCGCATGACCGTCAATGTCATGCGCCTGGGCTCACTGTCTCAGTCTCCCCTTTCCAAGCCGCTTCTCATTCCAAGCATGGGAGAAAAGGAGACTTTGCAGCTGCTTGCCGGACCACTCAGGCGCGGTATTTATCGAGTGCAAAGCATCACGTTTTCGTCGTGTTTTCCATTCGGACTGGTCTATTGTCAAAGAGAAGTGCGCTTTAGTTTCGATAACAAAGACGGTTCGCAAGTGCCTCCCGAAACAGTTGTCTATCCAAAGGTTTATCCAGTCAGCGGGAATTTTCTACAGCAACTGAATGTGGTGACTCCGAGCGTCGGTTTGTTGTCCCGCAAATCAAGTTTCAACCAGCAAACGGCAATTGTCCGGGGCGTCCGCGAATACATTAGAGGCGACAGTCCCCGCATCATTCACTGGGCATCAAGCGCACGCACAGGCAAACTCTTGTCACGGGAATTCGAAGCAGAAGGTCTACCGGCCTTCGACTTGCTGATCGACTCGAAATGGGACTGGGGCACAGAAGAGATGTACGAACTGGCACTGATCACAGCCGCCTCCTTGATCACACTTGGCCATAGATGGGGACTGGCTCCCAAGCTGATCGTAAGAAACCAGGTATTGGTCATAGAGCCACCACCAATGGCTCCCGGCTTGACTGCTTCGATTGAAATGTTGGCCCGGTTGGAACCGTTCAAGCGCACCGAAGAAATCGCCAAAGTGGCTGCTCGTCGCGGAAGACGAGTCGACAAACTGGAAGACCTGATCAGAAAGGCGAAAGAAGGCGCTCTCATATTCCTTGCCCCAAGAACCGAAAAGGCGCAAGTTGAGTTGGTCCTGGTTCAGCCAGTCGGCAAAACTGATGCCGATAAATGGCAGCATCTGCAACAAGGACAACAGAATCAAGCGGCACAATCCGGCAAAGACCCCGAAAGTATGCGTCACGCCGAAGACAAGGCCAAACTGGCCAGCACCGTCGACATGCGCAACGAACCGGACGATATATCCCGAGTCGGCAAGCAGATTTCCATCATCTCAGGCGCCGAGGACATCATCAAGCTATGAGCAAAGATGCCCCTAAAGCCAAAGTCGTAGAGGTGGAAAACTCAGTCGAGTTGCGCATCATGAATTATATTATGGTGGCAATCACAATCTTGGGTTACTGCCTATACTCTGAAGCACCATTTGTTGTAACCGTGGGTTGTTTGCTGGTTTCCGGGCTAGGCAGTTATCTCAGTTATGTCTTCCGTTCGCGCAAATCACATCTGGTCAACGTGCTCATTCTCGCCGGTACATGCGGAGTTCTGGGACATTTTGTCTTCGAGTCTATTAAGCAATTTTTTGGCAGCGGGCAATTTTTGCCAGCCTTTATGCAGGTTTTGTGCGGACTTCTCATTGTTCTCACATTCGATTTGAGACAAAGAACGGATATCTATGTCGCAGCGACAGTATCGCTCGGGCTCATGGGATGTGTCGCGTCGCAGACAGGCAAGAGCAACGCCTTTGGTGTCTTTCCGATGGGATTCATCGTCGGCGGAGCGATTTTCCTCTACTTGATAGCTATTTCGCATAGCCGCGAAGGAAATCCGGCACAGGTTTCGGCATCAACCAGACCGACTTTGCCTCAGGCTTTGAATGTTCCACAGCCGCTCTGGAAGCGGCCGGCCACCGGCGGTGCGCTGGTTGCCGTCGTCAGTTTGCCTGTTGTCTCTATGCTCATCTTCTGCATGATGCCGCGAGGCGGCACGTCAATCGTCGATCTGATCGCCGACCAGGCGCGCATTTTGATGGCTCGTGCATACGAAAAAATGCACCCTCCGCAGGCGCCCAGACAAACCGCTATGGTTCCTATTCCGCCGCGCACCCAGGCGAATAGCCCACCGAGGCCGCAAAATACCGGCAAAGACGCAAAGGGTCAGAAGTCAGATCAAAACGGCAAGAGCGGGAAAAACGGCACCGGCAAGGGAGACGGAAAAGGAGATGGAAACGGCGACGGCAAACGCCGTGAAGGACCAAGAGAAAAACTTTCAGGTTACAAACCCGGCACCGATCCCAAGCATGCAAAACCCACAAAGGGCGGCAAACCTGACAAGAACGCCAAACCATCGGTAAATGGAACAGGTAATCCGGATCCTGAACAGTTATCGAATCAAGGCAAACCAGAGCGTCCAAGACAGCAAATGGGACTGGCCGAGAAACGCGATCCGGCAGCGCAAGATGTCGTGCTCATGAGTGTAACGAGCAACCGCCCCGTTTATCTGCGCGGCATGGCCTTCGACACTTACGAAGGGCAGCGCTGGGTCAACAGCAAAAATCAACAATGGGCTGACGCACAGAAGATGGAAGACGACGCCTACGTAATAGGCAGCGTACGCTCCTTGCGCTTGCCGGCCAATTTCAGAGGTTCGGAAGTCGAACAAAGAATTGAAGTAAAAAGCGCCATGGATTTGACCATTCCATGCGGATGGATCCCGCAGGTGGTGCACTTCCCCGACGAAATCAGAGTAGCTACAGACGGTTCTTTGGAAGCGAAAAACAATTTGAAACCGGGGCTCTTTTACACTGCCGTTTCTATGGTTCCATCTGCCGACCTCGATGAATTACGTTCGGCAATCATGCCGAACCCGGAGCAGTTAGCCGATATTCGATTGCACTCGGCGCGCTTTTTACAACTACCGAAAAATTACGACCCGCAAATAAAATTACTGGCCAAAGAAATTGGCGGAAAGGACGGCAACTGGTTCGTCCATGCCGAGAGAATTTCCAATTACTTGAAAGCCAATTGCAGCTACCTCAACAACAATAATCAACTCGAGTCGGATGTAGACTCGGTGGCCAATTTCTTACTGACCACCAAAAGCGGCAGTTGTTCGATGTTTGCCTCCGCAGAGGCCGTTCTGCTTCGAGCGCAAGGAATTCCTTCTCGGGTAGTTTTCGGCTACTCGCCCGGCGAAAAAGATCCCAAGTCGGATGCTCTTCTTGTGCGAAAGAAGAACGAACACGCTTGGGCTGAAGTCTTCATCCCGACGCATGGATGGGTGCCAATCGATGCCACCCCCGATGGAACATTGCCGATTCAGCCCTTCCAGGATGCACAAGGTGGGCGCATGGTGCTCAAGTCGACACACCAGGCCAGCCCGCCGCCACCTGCCAAAGTGGAAGATAAAAATGACCCGCAAAAGGCTTGGAGCTGGACTAAAAAACTCTCTTCCAACCCTTACGTGATTGCAATTCTCATCGCTATTGGCATTTTCCTCGCCTGGGAATTGGTCAAAAAAGGTCTCACGGCCTGGCGCTCCCAAAAGAAAGCAGCCGATGAAATCAAGAATATGAAGCCGTCCACGGCCCTCTATCTGCGTCTTATCAAAGACCTCGAGAAGGTAGCCGTTAGCAAAACTACAAGTGACACTCCCGAAGACGTAGCCTCGGCCGTTCGCAGCAAAGCCACTGAAAGTCCGTCATTCCCGCAGGCTTTGCGCTCGGAATTGCCGAATTTGGTCGACAATTTTGTCGAGACTTACTACCTTGATCGTTTCAGCAACAAGGAGGAATCAGAGCAGGAAGACAACAAACTTGGCGAGATCGGAGATAAAATACACGCATTGGTGCTTGAAAGCACCCTGACAAGTGCGCAGCGCAATTAGTTGAGGTGCTTACGTTTCTGGCTATATAGCTGTAAAGTGTATATGTAGCCCCCGCTGCCCAAGCGGAAAAATGGCGTTTTGGAAAGCGTCTGAATAAAAAGAAGCCGGCAAGAGAGGCAAAAAGCGAGGAAATATGGTTCAACAGGTCAAGACAGGAAC
The DNA here is from genome assembly GCA_012965515.1 of Candidatus Melainabacteria bacterium. Lineage (GTDB taxonomy): Bacteria > Cyanobacteriota > Vampirovibrionia > Obscuribacterales > Obscuribacteraceae > QKMZ01. The sequence continues at coordinate 7,744 of DTSE01000297.1, forward strand.
CCAACAACAACAGGAGTTCGTTCCTCCGTATCCTTCTTCAATTGCCGAGACCGGCTTGAAAGAAGGCTTTCTGGAAGAATTGATCCTCAAAGACATTTATCTGGTCAACTTCGCGATGGGTCGCGAAATTGCCGCAAGAACCCAGCTTCCCTTCAAGATCATCGAAGAAATTCTCGAAGTTTTGAAGCGTCAGCTCCTGATTGAAGTCCGTAGTGCCGGCGGGCTGGCTGACTATGAATACACACCTACCGAAAAGGGACGCGACAGGGCTCGCTCCTACTTCGACCACAACGCTTACAACGGTGCCTGCCCGGTACCATGGTCGCGTTATGTAGACTCACTCAAGTATCAGACCATCCGTCGTGAATCGGTTACGCCGCGCGACTTGGAAGTAGCCTTCTCGGACATCATGGTCAACCGCCGCACCATCAACTCGGTCGGTCCAGCCATCAACTCCGGACGTGGGATGTTCCTCTTCGGTGAAGCTGGCAACGGTAAGACGTCAATTGCCGAGCGGATTGTCCGCAGCTTCAAAGGTCACATCTTCATCCCTTACGCAGTCGAAATCGACGGACAAATCATCCGCGTATACGACTCACACAACCACCAGCAAGTTTCGGCAGCCAACTACCCGAGAGACTATGACCACCGTTGGGTGCGCATCCAGCGTCCTTGCGTAGTCGTAGGCGGTGAGTTGACGATCGACATGCTCGAGTTGCAGTTCGACTACGGTACAAAGCTCTATGAAGCGCCCATTCAGCTCAAGTCCAATTGCGGCTTGCTGCTCATCGACGACTTTGGCAGACAAAGAATCGACCACAAGTCACTGCTCAACCGCTGGATCGTCCCATTGGAAAAGCGCGTCGACTATTTGAGCTTGCACACCGGTAAAAAACTGGAAGTACCATTTGAACAGCTGATCGTGTTCTCCACGAACCTGAACCCGGCAGACCTGGTTGACGAAGCTTTCTTGAGACGGATTCCGTACAAGATCAATATCACCAACCCTACCGAAGACGAATTCAAGTGGATCTTCCTGCAATATTGCCAACGCACAGGCGTTCCATACAACGAAGAAGCGGTCAATTACCTGATCGAGTCCCAATACCGCAGCGGCAAGCGCAACATGCGTTGCTGCCACCCGCGCGACATTGTCGACCAGGTTGTTAACCTCTGCGCTTTCCTCCAGACGGAGCCAAGGCTGTCAAGAGAATATCTCGACCACGCCTGCGCCGTTTACTTCGCCGCTATGGGCAAGTAATCAAGAGCGCAGAGAGCCAACGCCAATCGTTGCGCTGAATTTCAATTGATATCAATTGAAATTTCGAACCTAGTAGTCCCAGGACTGAAATTTGAGAGCTTGCTTCTTGACAGCAAGCTCTCTTCTTTCTCATAAAAAGGGACGTAGAGCCGCCGCGTGATACGATTTATAGCGCTTGAAATGTAGAAAAATAGACCTATTGCCTTGTCGGAAAAACCAGATTCTACGAATGCAAGCTTAGACTCGACTGTCGCCGGTGAAGAGCCGGAATTGCCAGCCGAGGATTTTACGCAGCCTGGTGACGGGGCTCAAGAGAATTCAACAGTCGAAATCATTTCCGAATCGGAAACCGCTGCAGAAGCAGCGCAAAACACAGAATTGCCTAGCGAAGAAACAACAGAAGCGGCACCTTACTCAGCCGCCGAGGCGAAGCAAGTAGAGAAAACGCACCTTCCTTCTACACTTCCTGCCAACCTGTTAACATCCGCCACGTCCATAACTTGGATCGCAGTATTCGTATATAACGGTGTCGCAGGCATTTCATTGCCTTGGTCCATAACGCTTTCATGCGTGGCATTCTGGGCACTTGCCACCACAAGAAGGCAATCTCAAACTCACGCATTTGCGGCAGCGCGCATTGGCACTCCTGAAGAAGGGCGCTTCGCCAGATACTTCTCGAAAACATACTTGAGCGTTTCATTACTGCTTTTCGCCTGGCTGTTCGCTCACGGGTTCAAAGTAACGGCACCAGTCGTTTCACAAAGACAATTCATCGATATTGAGCTCACATCCTTTGCCGACTTCAAAGACAACAATGCGCTTACGGCGAGCACAGAAGAAAAAGACAGCAATAGAAAACGCAGCGGCAGCACAGACAAAATTTCGATGACACCACCGGTAGTGCAGCCCGATAGCCGCGCGGCAACGAGAACAAGTCAAAAAACTGAAGAAGCTGGAAAGCGCGCATTGCAACCGGCAGCGCCGAAGAAAATTACAGCGGCCCCAACAGAGATGGTGTTAAAAGGTGTGCAAGTCCAATCGGCCGTCACGGCAATGGATGCCGAAATCGCCGCGCAACAACAGAAAGCAGAAACCAAAGCACGCCTCATCGCCCAAGTAAAACTTCCTTCGGGCTGGAAAAGTGTTCAAGCTGATCAAACCTACACCAGACAAAGCAACATCAGCCCGGGCGTGAAGTCTGAACAATCTCGTGCCAACAACGAATCTATGTTCATGGAAGAATCATCTCCAGTGGAACTCTTCGAAGTGGTAGACAATGAAGGC
>DTSE01000298.1:0-594 GCA_012965515.1 Candidatus Melainabacteria bacterium
AACCTTTTCTTGAATTCGACCTGACGGCAAGACCATTTTCAGTGTGCCGACTGCCAACGCGGAGTCCGTCTCAGAGGCTGTCGCCGTGGTCTTTTCCTGAGCTGGGGCTTCAACTGTGTTTTTCATTTTCTCGTTTCCTAGTTTGGCGCGAAGTGTGATTCAAAAATTCGCTAACAAAAAAACCCGCCTTCCGAGCGGGTCTCAACAGTTTTTGCATTAATGCAAAGCTATTCTGTCGTGAGGTTCCGCTCCCGTTTCAAGAATGATGATGGTGATGATGCCCGTGGTTGCGGGCAGCGGATTCAACAATCACTCTTGTGCTGAGCGGCATGAAGGATTTAAAACATCCTGGAACGACAATTACCCCTTGAGGTTAACAGGACGGGGCTGACCTTGTCGAGAGTTTTTTCGGATTTTGTTTACAATTGCCAATGACAAGCCCCGAATTGAACCTTCAAGGACGTCGAAATACGCCTCATTTCAGGGCCGCATTGTATGATGTTTGGTCTAAGTTTACTCACGGGTAAATTGTAGAGGAGGCGCCGGACGAGAACTCTGCGCGGTTCCTCTCTCGGCAATGCAGCTACGAAAAGG
>DTSE01000298.1:622-1724 GCA_012965515.1 Candidatus Melainabacteria bacterium
AGCATTTGTTGGTGACGGCAGTCGGCGAAGATAGACCGGGCATCGTTTCGCATCTGGCCGAGGTGATTACACGCCATGGCGCAAATATGGAAGACAGCCGCATGACAGTGTTGGGTGGCGAATTCGCAGCTATCGCGCTGGTGACAGTGCCAGAGGCGAAAGAGGCAGAACTTCTCAAAGACCTCGAGTCACTGGCGAAAGAAAAAATCCACGTCACGACAAAGAAAACCAAGGCGCCTGACGCATCGCGCTTCAAAGGCTACACGAATTATCAAATCAGCCTTGAAGGTGCTGACCACGAGGGCATCGTGCATAAGATCACATCGTATTTGAAGAACCACGGCATCAACATTCAATCGATGGAGACAGAGTTGGTTCCAGCTCCTGAAACCGGAACGCCGCTGTTTTGCATGAACGCGATCGTTTCTGTTCCGCCTTCCATCAATTTCAAAACGCTAAATGAAGAACTCGACGCAATCGGTGCGGAAGAAGCAGTCGACGTCGATGTCGCTGCTTACATCGAAGCGGGACAAGAAGTCGGCGTTTAGCAACTTACGGACGCGGTCCGATCATACTCGCGAACATGTTGTACGTGGCGTCGCTCGTTGGCTCGTTCTTCATGAATGAAGGATCGAGAATATAGAGCTTGCCGTTCTCGAAACGCATATTCTTTAGGTTCCAATCGATCCTGAGATTGGCTTGCTTGAGCGCATCAGCATATGCCCAATACTGCTGTCTCAGCGAAGCGAGGTCTTTACCCATGATTTCGCGCATCATCAGCTGCATGCGCAGAGAATCGCCGTCGCCAATCTGTTCCATGCGCATGGCTGGAAGACCTTCTTCCGACTTCCCGACTTCCAGAATCTTCGGTGTGCGAATTCCGATTGAATTGAGCTTATCGTAAATCGCCTTAACGGATTCCATGTTTCTGCTGTTGTCGTGATAGATCTTGGTCACAGAACCATCGCCGTTGGAATAGACTTTGCCTTCGTCTCCAGCGTCTATGTAACCCTCTTTCTTGACTTTGAGAATCTTGTTCGGTTCACCAGCCTCGGCCTTCACAGCCGACTCGCGAGCGAGGCGGGATGCGGCTTCACGTGCT
>DTSE01000298.1:1734-2858 GCA_012965515.1 Candidatus Melainabacteria bacterium
GACATTGTGATCACCAGTTATGCGCTCTTGCTTCGACTACGCGCAACATTTCCTCGGTCGTATAGACTCGAGTTCCTTCAGTGATTACGGCTGGTCGTTCCTGACCGCCGGAATTCTTTTCGCCGCGTGGGTTGTCTGCCTTGATCGGCTCTGAAGGACGAACTGGCTCTGGCGGACGTACGGTTTCTGCCGGTGCTGGAGTTTTCGAAGTGTCAGCGACTTCGTTGTTTTGCAAGAAGCGCGAACGTGCCCGGGCACCGCCGACGCCACCAAGCAATCCACCAAAGAGAGCAAAACCGGCCATGTCGCCGAACACTTCAGCGCTGCTTGCAGGGCCTCTTCCATGAGTTATTGAGTGCAATTCCGCATGCGCAAATCCTGCCGGCAGTCCGCTTATAGACCCAGCAGCAACCCCCTTGCCGATGCGGCTGAGGAGCGGTGTTTCCGCCGTCATTCCAAATGCTTTCAGCGAACCGACGCCCTTGCCTGTAACATTCAACAAGGAGAATGTGCCTGCGTCGGTAAGTCCATTTGCCAGACGCGTTTGCCAAAATGGTTGCCCGTTTTCCACCGGTGTGAGGACGGTACCCATCGCCAAGCCGGTCAAGCCGCCTTCCAAAGCGACGCCGCCATAACCTGTTCCCAACCGGCTGCCCAAACCGCCCCGGACCAGTGCGCGGGTGCCGAAGAATGGGACCAACATGCCGACCGCCGCCCCGGCTTGCTGCGCGAAGACTTCGGAGCCTGTGCTCGCTTTGGGGACATCAACCAGGGCCAATTGCGGCAACTCATGACCAAGCAACTTTCCGGTCAGCTGGGTCAACCCATTGATCGGTCGTTGAATCGCTGAATCAAACGCCGCTGCGCCGAACTCAGCTACCACGTCTGAGGTCTTCACCGACGAATCGGTGACTCTTTCGGGAGGAGTCATGTGCCTTTTGTATTGTTCTTAAAGGAGTCTAGACCCAAATTAGCGGCTTGCGCGAGTGCTGTCAGTGGGGGAAATACGTAGCGGGCTGAAAGGAAACGGCAAGAAGTTCGAAACCGCAGTCAGGCGCCGGAGAATATCTCAACCAAGAATTTCTTACGCCAAGAAGAATGGTTTAGAAATAGTTGATCCTTTT
>DTSE01000299.1:0-2273 GCA_012965515.1 Candidatus Melainabacteria bacterium
AGCGAGCCATGTTTGTTATCGATGAGTCAGAAATACATTCCTACGACAACATCTACAATTGCGTGATGGCGATGAAAGCTCAGCCGCATGCCAAGAAAATTAAGATCGGTCACACGATTCAACATGTATCAACGTGGACGCATCGACTCCCCAACGGAAAGTTGTTGATGGATGAGATTCTCGATGTGCCAATGCCGATCAACGACGAGCACTACAATTTTTTTGAACCCGAATGGGGAACGCGATTTGAAAGACCTGGTAAATATCAGTGGGTTTACAATGTCGAGACCGATCATCTTGTGTTGGAAGCTGCTGGACTGAGTACGGCGTTCATGCCCTTAAGGCTTCAGCAGTTGGGAGTCGATGGCTGGTACTGCTGGGAGCTCTTTCATTGGTCTTACACTTATGGCTACAAAAAAGGAGATATGGGCGGATTCAAATATGCGTTAGGCCCAGCGATCAATCCCTGGATTAATCCGTTCTATCACCATGGCCCTGGTGTTCTTTCGTTTTACTATCCCCCCGATCCGCGTGGAGTGCCAGAGCAACCCAATGACCAAATCATTCCATCGTTTCGGTTAACTCTCATGAGAGATGGCATCGAACTTCGCGCGCTGTTAGATGTGCTTGAGAAGGGCCACGACGATGCGGGGAAATCGCTCACCGTTGACAAGGAAGGAATTGATGCCGTCGACCAAGGCTTTGCAGACATGTGTGGCCCCAACCCTGTGCAGTGGTACTTGAGTTACCACGACTATCAAGAAGCTCGCCAAATGCTGTTTGATATTGCCATGCAGAAGGCGGCTGAATAGGCGAATGCTATATTCAACACACAAATCATTGTTCGTGTTGCATTCACGAATTTGGTGGGCGATTTCAGCTAGCGTGCTCCTTTCAAGCACAGTGTATGCAACTGACGAGTGGCAATTTTCGTCACACCCCTATCGTGTCTCGTTGAAGCTACCTCAGACTGTCGACGCGCGCGCGATGGTTAAAGTCGATGTCCCCAAACTCATGGAGAAGTTCGGCGAGGTGGCCGTCGATCAAATCACCGAAGAGACATTCGCCTTTGAACGCGCGGTGGTGGTCAATCCGCGCACTAATAAAATCATAGGAAGTTTTGTGCTTGTCAGGGAGGACAAGCCGTTTCAAGTCGATGGCGACTTCGCAGATTTAAAACAACGCAAAGGTCCATGGATCGGCTTTTCCTCACAAAAGATGTCGTTTGAGGAAGTTCAACTTGGCGAACAACCACGTACGGCGCTGATGATTAAAGAGCAGCAAATAGCTAACGCTAAGCTTGAGCAGCTAGTTGAGCTTGAATCCGGGCGCAACTACCTGCTTGAATACTGGATCATGATGGAGGCCAAAGACAATGAAATGGATGTCATGCTGCATCACCCGGAGCATGTCTTGTTCTCCCAGGTAGCACATTCTTATAGCAATAGGCTGCCGCCAGCTGGAGAATGGACGAGGAAACAAGTTCTGTTTCGTCCTCAAACTAAAGCGGGTGATTCACTGCAAGCCCGATTGCAAATTTCTCATGCGTTTATCGGTCGCGGAGGCGTTGCCGATTTAATGCTGCAACCAGTGTCTTGGAAACTTGCTATCGAACCCGATTCACCGGTCGATGAATTACATCTTTACGGAATGGCTCGCGCGGGGCATCGATTGACTGTTCCGTATGAGGAGATGCTCGCTGTCGACAATAATGAAGCAGTAATTTGCGAAGTCGGCGAGGCGGAATGTCAGAATCTCAATGAAGGCGCGATCCTTGTTTCGGAGGGCGATCTCACCGCGTGGACGGTTGATCCCGCGCTGCCGATGAAAGTTGGTGCCCTCGCGGGATATAAACCACGTTCGCCGCGAGCAGGACCTGCGCAAGTCGATTCGCTCCCTGGAGGATCGGCGTCTGTGGTCATCGCTGTTAATTCGAGCACTCCGCGTCTGAAGAACCTGTCGGCGACATGCGACTTGCCGGCCTCGGTTACTTTTCATCGAGTAGCAACGATTCCCGTCTACGACGGACCAACCGTCCAGGGTGAACTCAAAGGCAAGTTGATCGAGACGCGCTACGATGCCATGGTGCCACTGGACTACGAACTCGATCCGGACTCTGCCGATGGTCATCACCTTCTGGTTACTACCATAACTCCAACAGAAAAGACTCCGCCTGGCACACATTCGGGAAGGATCAAACTGAGCGTCGATGACAAAACGCTTAAACTGCCCATCGAGCTGCGGGTCGCTCCGCTTACTCTCAAACCCAAACG
>DTSE01000299.1:2309-2854 GCA_012965515.1 Candidatus Melainabacteria bacterium
ATGCGGCAAAAAAAGGCGAAGCCGACATGGCCGAGGATTCTGTTTCGATCTTGTCATTCCATGGAATGAAAGGGGACACGTTGCCAAGCAAGGCCCGCTCTCTCGCCGAAAAATATTTCCATGCATTGCTCGATAACCATCTGCTCCCGAGATGTCCTGATCTGTATATGAATTACACGTATAAGGTGGTGGATCGCGGGCCCGGGCTGGCACCGGAAATTACAGACTGGGATTTCTCCAACGGCTTCGACAAAGCGGTCGAAGACTTTGTTATCGACCGCGACATGCCATGGTTTACTGTATACCACAGCAATGGCCACCTGATGCATATGCATCGGCTTAATGGCGTCACATATAGTATTGATGCCAACCCCAACGATCCCAATTGGGTGCAGTTATCGCGAGAGGAATTTGACAAACTCATCGGCGACTATTTCGATGTTATCGCTAAGCATCTCAATGAACTTGGCATCTTGGATCGTGCCATTTTTGTGATCGACGAATCGGGTTTCGAAACGTACGACAACATGCTGGCCTATGTCGCC
>DTSE01000300.1 GCA_012965515.1 Candidatus Melainabacteria bacterium
CCCTGACTTTGACGCTGGCTGGGCTGCGGCTTCTTTGACAGGTTGAACTGGTGTTGCGGTTTTGTTTTGCGCCTCGGCTTGCCAGCCAAGCAAAAGGAAACCAGCCAGAGAGCTAGCGAGGATTGCACAGTGTTTGGATTGAATCTTCATGCCTTTATACCTTTATACCGTTAACCTTTCCGGTCTCCTTCTGTTATATTGCAATCAAACCGCCACCGCTGGCGGTGCTACGGTAGATTCCAAAATTTCTCTGAGTTGAGGATATTTCAAAACTACTCTCGTCACTTCTGCAACTGACCAGGCTTGGGCAACGCAGCCCATGGGACGATGCGGCTCATCGCCGTCGAAAATTTCCGAGATGGAACCGATGCAGGCCTCTTCATTCATGTGCTGAATTAGAGGCAACAGACGTTCGGCAATAAGTTCAAAATTGCCCTGGTGTTGCCCGTGAACAGCCAGTTCAACCTGTCAAAGAAGCCGCAGCCCAGCCAGCGTCAAAGTCAGGGCCGCAACCTGCTCCTCAGACCGCCGCGCCTTCTGGACCTCCGAAGGTTGTGATTACTCAAGCGCAGCAAAAGGCGCTGGTTTCTTCTGTGAGAAACCTGCAAGAAGCCGCAAAGACGGCGAGGGCACGCAGGCGGGCGCAAGCCTATGGCGCATACACTAATCTAATCAAAGCAAACCCAGAACTCGGAATTGCCTATGCTGACAGAGCATTGACACTGCTGGCGATGAAGAGATACAGCGAAGCTGTTGCAGATTGCAATAAAGCGATCTCTTTGCGAAAAGATTCGTCAGATGTGTACAACCGCCGCGCCGCAGCCTACACGCAGCTGAAGAAGTATGATTTGGCGCTTGCCGACTACACGAAGATCATCAACATGAATCCGGCGTCAGCAGCTGCATACCGAGATCGGGCTGTTTGCTATCTGCGCAAAGGTGACAAGAAAAACTCCAAGCGTGATATCGATATGGCGAAGAAAGCAATGAGCGGCAAAATCTCCGGAACCAACCAACAGCAGAAGACATCCTTCCTTGCTGTGAAGGGCGGAAATATTGTCGATTTAAGTTCCGTGCCGATCGAGAAGTTCGACGAAATCATCAAGAAAGACCCGGTACACAAGCCGGTTTACCTGTTGCACCGCGCTGCAACCAATTTACTGCAGGGCAAAGCTCAAAAGGCTTTGGACGACGTAGACCAGGTCCTCAAACTCAGCGATGCAGACTTGAACAAAGGCGGTTGCCCGAGCAGGGACAAAGTGCAGCAGCTGCGCATCACGGCTTTGAACAAACTGGGACGACACTTTGATGTGATTTCTGAAAGTACCAACCTTTTGAAATCGCATCCTGGCGATGAACAGACTAGGCTGATTTTAGCTATGTCCAACTTCGAATCGGGCAAGTTTAAGGAAGCTTCCGTTGAAGCGGCCAAGATAAAGAACAATCCCAAATTGGCTCAGGGTGCGATGATTCTTAAGGCAAAAGCCGACGCGAAGCTAAAGAGAAAACCTAAGTAACAGAACTGTAGGGGCGACGCCATGCGTCGCCCGGGCGATGCATGGCATCGCCCCTACGGTTACAACGTCAGTACTTTGTAAGCGTGCTTTGTAATCTGCATGTCTGTTTTCTGCATACTAAAGCATATAAGAGAAACTCGTCGAAAAACGACTGCACCTGGAAGCGCCTGGAGAAGAGCACTTGCAGGGCAGTCGTAGGCTCAGAACCGCAGAGCGGCGAGGTCTTGCGTGAGGTCGAGAACGAGAACGCCGACTGCGCGGAATCGCGGCAGCTGGTCGAACTCATTGTCGATGAACTCCTTGCGCGTGGGCGCATCGCCACCCCACAGCGACTGAACAATGGAGAGCTTGAGCTTCCATTCCTCACACGAAGCATCGATACCGAACAGCTTCTGCCGCTCGATTGAGTTGTCTTCGTCGAAGATGGGCCCAAGCTGTTCGCTGTCGAGACCGTCTGTGTCCCACATAAGGTCGATGTCACCAGGCTTCGGCTTGTTGCTCGTAAAGCTGCCGGCGATAGTCACTTTCTTGCAGCCCGCCGACTTCAGCAGAACGAGCGCCTCGTAGAGGAGCTGCAGCTGAGCCTTGCGATGCCGATTGAAAGCTAGTCTGCCGGCGAACTCTTCCAAGCTGACGTGCCAGAATCCAGGCGGCAACGTACCCCACTCTGAGAGCTCGGGAAAGCGCTGCTCACGAGGACGTTCGATGTGCTCGACGCGAAGGGGATCGAGCGAGCGGTGTACGTTCAGGTACCCCTTCATCTCAGTCACCAGCGCTTGTCGAGCCATTTTCGCCGTCTCGGTTCGGCGCATGTTGTGGGGAATCATGCGCGCTGCGTTGTACACCTTCCGGAAAACCGCATTCGGCGCCTTGATTGCGATGAGCATCGAACCGGCCACCGAGAGAAGGCGTCTGTAACTCAAGCGATCGAGCCAGGCATCTTGCACTGGAGGACCACTCTCTGGAGCAAACGTCCGTGTTTTTTCCATATCGTTATCATCCATATTTCTGAACGTCAGAAGACGCTCGGTCATGAGCTTTAGCTACGCGACCAATCGCGAAGCTAGTGCTCGGGTGCTAGCCTTTCAACTTCGAGATACTAGTGAAAACTCTCAAGACGCAGCCGAAATCCGGCGCCGCGAGGCGTTCGGAAATTGCAGGTAAAGCACGCAAGGGGTTGCTTTGAGGTTTTTTGTTCTGTTGGAAAAGGGCTGAAAAGGGATGTCATACCTTACCAAACTCGGGCGGGGAGTCCAAAGTTCTCCAATTGCCTATTAGTAACCTTCGCGGGCGTGCAAAAAGCTCACAGACTCAAGCTTCTTTAACTGGTTTGT
>DTSE01000301.1 GCA_012965515.1 Candidatus Melainabacteria bacterium
TCGCTCGCTTCTCAAGAATGAGATAGGCGAGTTTTTCGCTTTTTACGGCTGCGAATTGCCGGAGTCGGGGAAGAACCTGGGATCGAGTGTTATTGAGTCATATAAGAAAATCTGCCAGGCTCTTATTTTGGGGTTCAAGCATTTAGGTGTTGATGTGGAAATTGGCAAAGGGCAGGCCGCAGCCAACCAGATGCACGATTGTTTTACTGCGACGACGACCGCTGATTTGCACTATCACGGTAAAAAAAATTGTAGGCAGCGCCCAGTTACGCAGGCACGATGCCTTGCTTCAGCATGGATCGATTCTTCTGTGTCAGGAGCAAGACCTTATGGGAGAACTCTTGCTCAGTAAAGAGAAAAGCACCAAAGAGGATAAGCAGAGGCATGCGAATCTGTTCGAGATAACAGGAATTGTTGTATCTGCAACAGAATTGATACCGGCATTTAAGAAAGGCTTTGAGGAAACTTTCTCCATCACACTTGAGCCTGGCGATCTAATAGATATGGAATGGCGAAAAGTTGAAGAGATAAAGGACCGAGAAGGTCAACTTGTTTGACAAAAGAAAAATGCCGGCTGACTGCGGTCAACCAGCATTTCACAATGGCTTGAGCCCTAGGTCTGCTACTTAACGACCTTTTTTAAGGAAGAATCGACAGCCACTTGCGGTGGTTCGACGTTTCTCTTCAGGTCTCGAAAGATGTTTTCAGCTGTGTCTTTCAAGGTTGTATGGACGAACATTTTTGGTGTGAAGAAACCAGGGTCAACATGCTTTGCGTACGTGACTAATGTGGATCTGCCGCCATCAACCGGAGCCAGGTCCCAATATCCTTCATTTGCTTTGAATGAACCTTTTACGCGCGTCCACTCAATGCGGTTTGGTTTGCTCTGGTCAATCGCCAGTACATAGTCCAGTTTCAAAAGCCCTGTTGCTTTGGCATTGAAATGAACGTGTTTTACACCATTCTTCTCGCTCAAGACTTCACATGAAGTCAGATTTGAAAAGTATCTGACGGCGTTAGCATAGTCGGTGACGACTTCGAAGACCTTCTGCGGAGACGCATGTACTACGGTTTTGCTGATGATGAAGTCTTTTTTGCCTATTGCCTGCTGTTGGTGAATTACACCAGTGAGCGGCACCGCCATGGCGACTGACTTTGGATTCATCTGGGCTTCAGCGAACGAGGGAGCGGTAAGGCTGGAAGAGAGCAGCAAAGCAACCACGGCGGCACCAATAGCGGTGCTCCGCGTCCACACAAGGGTAGGGCGCATATTTGGTACCTATTTCATGAGACGACGCAACAGACAGTTAAGAGGAAAGCAGCCTTGCCCCAGGCTCGCCGGCCTTAGCCAGATGACGGGTTGGTGGTTGCAAAGTTCCCGAGCTTGAACAAACATAGCTTTCGCCGGTTACTGAATATCGCTGATACCGGATCTACTAAAGCCTATGGAAGAAAAGACCCGTGGCGGAACTATTCGGGCCGCGCAGTTTATGAAAAGGTAACTGGCTCTTCGGTGTTGTAGGGGCGATGCCATGCATCGCCAGGGCGACTCATTGGGCGCCCCTTCTGGCTTCAGGATTGAACCGCTGCCGTGATGGGGTCCGAAACGCCCAGCCCGCTTGAAAATCGTAAAAAGTCCCGTTCTTTCGGCGTTTGCTGGCGTGGCAAGTCAAAGAAATAGTTCGTCACGACCGCTGGGATAAGCGTTTCCTCAATTGTATAATCTTCATTAACGCCGCAAAGCCGAAACGGCGCATCATTTTTATAGGAAGCTTTTGATGCCCCAGCCCATCGAGGCTAGACTCTTTGAAATTCTAAGCCGCCAAGCTCGGCCACAAGAAGAACTCGACTATGTGCGCAAGGCGTATGAATTCGCTTTCAAGAGTCACGATGGACAGGTCCGCAAGTCCGAAGAGCCCTATATTATTCACCCGGTCGAAGTCGCCTGCCTGCTTTCAGAGCTGAATTGCGACTACCAAACCATCGCTGCCGGACTATTGCACGATGTGCTTGAAGATTGTGATGTGAAGCCCAAAGAGATGGAAGAGAAATTCGGCAAGCCGGTTCTCAAAATCGTTGAAGGCGTGACCAAACTAGGAAAGTTCAGCTTCAGCTCCAAAGAAGAAAGGCAAGCGGAGAACTTTCGCAAGCTTATCGTTGCCATTGCCGAAGACGTTCGAGTTGTGTTGGTGAAGCTTGCAGATCGACTGCACAACATGCGTACTATGGAGTACATGCTTCCTCGCAAACAATGCGAGATCGCCAAGGAAACGCTGGAGATCTACGCGCCTCTGGCCAATCGCTTCGGTTTGGGACGCATGAAATGGGAGCTTGAGGATCTCGGTCTCAAGTATCTCCACCCTGAAGAGTTCACAGAGATTGAAAGACTGGTCGCCGATACGCATTCTGAAAGAGATTACTTGATCGAGCAAGTGGTCGAAAAAATGCGCAGCGAACTGGATAACCGCGGCATCGAAGCGGAAATTGTCGGACGCCCTAAGCACTTCTTCGGCATCTGGAAGAAGATGAAGAAGCAGCAAAAGACTTTTGAAGAACTCTATGACGTACTGGCCATTAGGGTAATTATTGACAGCAATCAAGACAAGAATTACTGCGAATTGAATGCTGACCCTGACACTCAGAAGTGCTATGAGGTCATGGGACTTGTGCACGCTTTGTTCAAGCCGATTCCTGGGCGGTTCAAAGATTACATCGCCATGCCCAAGCCCAATAACTACCAGTCCTTGCACACGGCAGTCGTCGGACCCAAAGGCAAACCAGTAGAGATTCAAATTAGAACACGCAGAATGCACCACGTAGCGGAATACGGTATCGCCGCGCATTGGGCATACAAAGAAGCCGGAGATTCGGTCGTTGCGGACAGCCAGGACGATCAAAAGCTGGCATGGCTCAGACAACTGGTAGATTGGCAGCAAGATCTCGCTGATGCTCAAGAATATCTCGACACGGTGAAAATGGACCTTTTCGCCGACGAAGTATTTGTGTTCAGCCCGCGCGGCGACGTTTATGACCTGCCGAAAGGCGCTACTCCAATTGATTTCGCTTACCGCGTTCACACCGATGTCGGTCACAAATGCATCGGCGCTCGTATCAACGATCGAATTGTTCCTCTCAACACTGCGATGAAGAACGGCGACATTGTCGAGATCATTACGAGCAAAAATGCTCATCCGACCATGGACTGGCTTAACTTCGCCAAGACGCACAGCGCTAAGAGTCGCATTCGCCAGTGGTTTAAGAAGCACCATCGCGAAGAGCACATTCAACAAGGCCGCCAGATGCTGGAAGAAGAGCTCGGCAAAGGCGCGCTTGATGAGTTTCTCAAGTCCGAAAAAGTCAAAGATGTTGGAAAACGCCTTAACATCAGCGATCCGGATGACATTCTCGCTGCAGTCGGATATGGCGATCTTTCAGTAACGCAGGTCGCCAATCGTGTGCGTGAAAAAGATGCCAAAGATCCAGTGGATAAGACACTGGAGAAAATCTCGATTGGTGGGCAGCCAGCCAAGCAAAGCTCAATCGGCAGCCTGGGTGGTTTGTTGCACCATTTGGCGAAATGCTGCCAACCTGTTCCTGGTGAAGAAATTATCGGCATAGTCACCAGAGGCAGTGGCATCGCTGTTCATAAAGCTGACTGCGGCAATTTGCAAAAAGTTGAAGCGGACAGATGCATGGCCGTTGACTGGTCGCCAGAAAGGCACACTACGTATCCGGCCGCATTGACTATCGAATGCCTCGATCGTATCGGCATTGCTCACGATATCCTCAAGAAAGTTTCGAACTTCGAAGTGAATTTGCGAGATCTGAAAGTCGAAACACAACGCGACAAGAAAACTGCCACAATTCATCTGATCATGGAAGTGCTCGATATTGAGCAGTTGACGCGGGTTGCTCAGTCGATAAGCCAGATTAGCGATGTGCTTCGTGTCCAAAGGAAAGATCACAGACGTCGCGGCAGCAATGGTTCTGGTGGAAACTCTCAGGCTGCCAAAACCAGCAATGTAACTCCGTTGAACTCCGCAAAAAAGCGCACTGACGAAGCGAAAAGCACGCGCAAGAACCAAAAAAAAGCAGAATGAAGGTAATTCTAGCTACCCACAATCCCGGCAAGATTCGAGAGTTCTCGCAAATGGCCGAGCCTTATGGCATTGAGCTTTTGCCTATGCCGGAAGATCTCGACCCTGAGGAGACCGGTTCGACATTTCTCGAAAACGCGCTCATAAAGGCTCGTGCTGCCGCCAGGGTAACCAATTTGCCGGCGGTCGCTGATGATTCCGGGCTGGAAATCATTGCGCTGGACGGGCGTCCAGGCATTAGATCCGCCAGGTATTGCGAAGGAACGGACAAAGATAGACGAGAGAAAATTCTCGAAGAGATGGTTTCAATTCCAGAAGGAAAGCGGCAAGCAGCGTTCGTTTGTGCGATGGCACTTTGCCTGCCTGATGGAAGCATATTGAAAACAACGGAAGAACGATGGCATGGCAGCATTGGATTTGCATCACGCGGTGAAAATGGCTTTGGCTATGATCCGATTTTTGAGTTGGACGGCAGAGATCAAACCTCAGCAATGATTACAAATGAAGAGAAAAATACTCTTTCTCATCGAGGTCAGGCGTGGCGCAAGATGGTTGATTTCATCAGGTCTGCCGAGATAAAGGTCTGAAAAAGTCGGTTGCCAAGCACATTCAAACTTTCCAAGGTGGGAATTTCAGCATAGGCCAGGGCGTTTCCAAGAATTAGGCTCTTATTTGTGGGTGCACTGGCATCGCACAAACCCAATTCCCTTCGGAGCTTTTCTGCGTGACCGAGCCTTTTTCTCCTAACGCATTGCCGTATGCCACAAATGTTGCTGCCTCAGTGGCGGGCGCACAGGCAGGCGTGAGCGTAAACGTCAGTCCAGTTACAGAGTCGGAAGTAATGACGGCTGATCAAATCGATTTCCAGCCGAAAGAAAGTCCCTCTTCTGCGCACATTGGACATGGCGAATGGCAAGCCGAAGAATCAGATCTATTGCCAAGCTTTGGAGTCGAACGCGCACGTGAACTACTCATGTGGCTGATCAATCTGGAGCTTCGTTTGCCTCCATATACCGAAGTTTCTCCCGCCTGATTTGCTATAGGAAACAGGTGTAGAAAACAGCTTTCGAGCTACTTTGCTTGCCGGGCAAAGAGTCCTCTACTTATGGTATGTTTCTTCCTGTTTTGGCAACTCAGGGAGTCAACCATTGGAGCGCCTGGCTGAATATAAAGCGCTCGTCGACTGCGCGAAGCAAGCTGCAGAGGCGGCTTATGCCCCTTATTCAAAAACGGCTCAAGGTGCGGCTTTACTTTCTGCCGATGGCAAAATCTTCAAAGGTTCGAAGATGGAATGTGCTGCATTCGGCGGGGCCGTGGGTGCAGAAACCGCCGCATTGACCGCTGCCATCAGTGAAGGCGTGCGCAAGTTCAAGGCTATAGCAATTCATCCTTCTGCGTATCCGAGCGGAGCAAGCAGACAGATGTTGGCGGAGTTTGGTATCAACCTTGATGTTGTAGTGGAAAAAGCTGATGGGCGGCTTGAAGTGATCAACTTGAAGGAACTCTTGCCACTGCATTTTGGTCCGGACAATTTGAGTTAGGCAAGAAATGAACACGACAATGGATCAAACTCCACCTGCCGACAATTCCGAAAGTGTTTCGGATGTAGCCGGTCTTTGGGGACATCCGAGCGGCCTGACAACGCTGTTTTTCACTGAATTGTGGGAGCGTTTCAGCTATTACGGCATGCGCGCTATTCTGATGCTCTATATGGTGGCATCTTTGGCCGATGGTGGCATGGCGATGGACACGAGAACAGCGGCCACCATATATGGTGCTTACACTTCTGCCGTTTATGTGACTTCGATTCCCGGCGGCTTGATCGCGGACAAGTTTCTTGGCGCCAAGATGTGCATTCTCATTGGCGGCAGCATAATTGCACTAGGTCACTTCACTCTGGCGATTCACTCGCAGTTTGCCTTCTATGCCGGATTGATTCTGATCATTCTCGGGACTGGTCTGCTCAAGCCAAACATAAGCACCTTGTTGGGCAGCCTTTATTCCAGAGATGATGACCGTCGTGATGGCGGCTTTTCAATCTTCTATATGGGCATCAATATTGGTGCGGCTTTGTCACCGTTGGTTTGTGGCTACCTCGCTCAAAGTGAACAGTTCAAATCTTTTATCGCAGGTTATGGTTTCAAACCATCGGATAGCTGGCACTTTGGTTTTGCTGCGGCTGGGATTGGCATGCTCGTTGGACTAGCGCATTTCTTGTTTCAATACAAACGGCTCGGCAGCAAAGGTGCCAGACCGATTGGAAAACAGAGTCAAGCAAGAGCTGAAGTAGCAGCAGACTCTGCTAGTGATTCTGAAACTCCAAAGCAGGGAGAGAAGTTGCCGCTCACAAAGCAGGAATGGAGCCGCTTGGGCGCGATAGCTATCCTATTTTCCTTTGCAGCATTTTTCTGGGCAGTTTATGAACAAGATGGATCCAGCTTGAATCTATTTGCAGATCGTCTGACAGACTGTTCGGTGTTCGGATGGAAATTTCCATCCAGCTGGTTTCAAACTTTGCCTGCCGTTTATTGCATTATTTTGGCTCCGGCATTTTCAGTCCTTTGGGTCAAAATGGGACATAGACAGCCTTCCAGTCCAGCTAAATTTGCTATTGGTCTTGCCTTGCTGGGGGCAGGGATTGGCATCATGGTTCCAGCTTCTCTACTTGCTGCGCACGGAAAAGTTGGTCCAATGTGGCTTGTGCTCTCCTATCTTCTGCAAGTTCTCGGAGAAATGTGCTTGAGTCCAGTCGGACTTTCAACTGTTTCGAAACTTGCTCCGGCGCGTTTTGCAAGCAGCACGATGGGTGTTTGGATGCTCGCCACTGCATGCGGAAATTTCCTTGCTGGTTATCTTGCGGGCTTCTTCGATGAGAACAGCACCAGTACCCTCATATCCATGTTCGGATTTATGGGCGGCTTCTTGTTCCTTGCCGCATTTGTTCTCTGGTGTCTCACTCCTCTCGTGAAGAGGCTGATGAGCGGCATTCGCTAGTTTGTTTCAGTGCAAGGGACGAATGTCGAACAAAAGATCGTGAGATTAAAATGATGTGCCACTATATCTGGTGCACAAAGGCACTCCAAACAAAAAACCGTCCAGATTGCTCTGCGACGGTTTTCATGCTACTGCCTGACTGCCCTTTGCGTTAGGGCTCAGTATCTCAATGCGCTTCAGTCAGTCCTTCACGCATAGCGGGCTCGCTTGTTACAGTGTCCGGTCAGCGCCGACCTGTCGTTTCCACAAGGCCCCTCGGCTCAAAGCGCTCAACATTTAAGTGAGCACTCACCGTTGATGCATTTAGTTTATCGCGTTGACGAATAGCTTCAACTACCCCATTGAACATTTTATGGTTGCATTCTTGGCAATTGCTAGATGCAGAGCCGATATAGCACTTGCTATGCAAATTACGTTAACAAGCGCTCGGCCCATTCGTACTGTCCGGAAAATTCCGATTGCATACGTATGCGGCTGCTTCTGGATGACTGTTGAATATCTGGTGGCTATCGTTTTGATCTCTCATTTCGATTAATAAATGAGACACAAGTTCGCTTTTGTCCGTCCCTGGTGGTTTTTGCAGCTAAAATAGCGTTTTTCCTGTCCGTTTGAAAGCTAAAGAGGCAGATCAGTCCATGGGTTACAACGATCTCAGAGAATTCATCGAAGTGCTGGACCGGCACGGTGAGCTGATAAGAATCGATGTGAAAGTTTCAGCAGATCTGGAGATTGCCGAGATTACCGATCGCGTGAGCAAAGCCTCCGATGGTTCCAATAAAGCGTTGCTATTTACGAACGTAGATGGCTACGACATGCCGGTTTTAATTAATGCGTTCGGTTCGATGAAACGCATATGTTTGGCTTTGGAAACAGAAAGTCTGGACGACATTGCGGATCGCATCCGTCATTTGATCAAACCGAAAGTGCCAGAAAATTTCCTTGAGAAACTGGCACTGCTACCCACTCTTATGGATGTCGCGAAGTTTCCTCCGAAACTTTCCAGTGGTTCTGCACCTTGTCAGGAAGTGGTTATCACCGATCCTTCCGAGCCGATGTTGGACAAACTGCCCATTATCAAATGCTGGCCGGAGGACGCCGGTCCGTTTGTGACTTTGGGCGTTGTTATTACTCGTGACCCGAAGACGGGCATTCGTAATCTTGGTGTCTATCGCCTGCAAAAATACGGCAACAACCTGACTGGAATGCATTGGCATAAGCATCATGATGGTGCCAAACACTTTGAGGAGTCGCGCCGGGATTCGCGCGGTGAATGGACGGAAAAATCACGCGGCACCGAGCCACCGAATTACGGAACGTTCTTTGACGAGAAGGAAGCGCAGCAAGCAAATAATCGCCTGGAAGTAGCTATTGTTCTCGGTTCTGATCCCGCGGTCACCTATGCAGCGACAGCGCCGCTTCCACCGGACATAGATGAGCTTCTATTTGCAGGTTTCTTGAGACAGAGCCCCGTAAAACTAACTAAGTGCAAGACCATCGATTTAGAAGTGCCTGCTAACGCAGAGATAGTTATCGAGGGTTATGTCGAACAATCCGAGCTAAGAGAAGAGGGTCCTTTTGGTGATCACACCGGCTTCTACAGCCTTGCTGGACTTTTCCCTGTATTGCATGTCACTGCAATTACTCACCGAAAGAGTCCTATATATCAAACAACAATAGTAGGAATACCTCCTCAAGAAGACTGTTATCTAGGCAAAGCTACAGAGCGTATATTTCTGCCCATGGTTCAAATGCTTGTTCCTGAAATCGTGGATATGAATCTTCCGTGGGAAGGGGTGTTTCACAACTGTGTAATTCTCGCGATAGACAAACGCTTTCCTGGCCATGCCAAAAAGGTAATGAGTGCCTTGTGGGGACTAGGGCAGCTTATGTTCACTAAGTTCGCAATAGTCTTGGATAAAGACGTCGATGTTCAGAACCTTTCACAGGTAGCCCTTCATGTTTTTGGCAATACAGACCCAAAAAGAGACATGATGTTCGTCGAAGGGCCTTTGGACATTCTTGATCACGCGTGCCCGTTATTAGGTTATGGGAGCAAAGTAGGCATAGACGCCACCAGAAAATGGAGAGCTGAAGGCTTCGAGAGAGACTGGCCAAAGCCTTTGGAAATGTGCGAAGATGTCAAGAAGGTGGTGTCTACCCGGTGGGAGGAGTATGGCATAAGCGCCGTAGCGCGCCCACCTGCGGCGTTTAAGCGCTGAGCGTGTTGTAAAGAGATATTTTTTTTGAAAAACGTGTTGAAATTCGCTTAATCGTGGCATAAGACCTTTACGGACCCCAAGATTGCACAGGGGTCGACAAACCGCTCTACTGAGCGGTGGTCTCTTCATACTTATTTCGCCTGGTGTGGTTCCCTATGAAACACGTTAAGCGCATTAGCGCTTTGCTTTTGTCTGCGTTTTTTGTCGTATCGATGCTGTACCAGCCCGCATCTGGTCACAGATCGCAGCCGGTGGAAATCTACCACCGCGCCTGGCAGCTCGTGAAAGACAACTATTACGACGCCAACATGTCCGGCAAGAACTGGGGCGACCTCGAACACAAATACGATGCTCAGATCCACACCAACGCTGATGCGTTCCGCTTCATCAAGGCGATGCTGGAAACGCTCAACGACCCGTACACCCGCTTCCTCGATCCACGTGCATTCCAGGATGAAAACGACGCCATCGACGCTCGCATCGTCGGCATCGGCGTCAACCTCCAGCAAAAAGAGCAACGCCTCGTGGTCACCCGCACTATCGAAGGTGGACCCGCTGAAACAGCAGGTATGAGAGCTAAAGACGAGATCGTCGAGATCGACGGCTCGAACGCCGTAGGTATCACCCCCGAGCAAGCTGCAGAAAAAATCCGCGGCAAAGCCGGCACCCCAGTAGTCATCAGCATTAAGCGCGCAGATGAAACCAAAAAGTTCAACATCGTCAGACAAGAAATCGCCATTCACGCTGTTTCCACTAAATTCCTCGAAGGCGGCAAGATCGGGCAAATCACCCTCTCGACCTTCATCTCCAATGATGCTTCCAAAGAGTTTCGTGCAGCACTGGCAAAGACTGCAAACTGCGAAGGCTTGATAGTCGACCTCAGAGACAACCCCGGCGGTCTACTTTCCAACGCCCTTGAAATTGCAGATATGCTCCTCGAAAAAGGTACCATCGTCAGCACTATCAGCCGTCACGGACGCCATGCAGACGTCGCTTCCGGCGACCCTGTGACACGCCAGCCGATCGTAGTTCTTGTTGATGAAGAAAGCGCAAGCGCCAGCGAGATTTTGGCCGGAGCATTGAAAGACAACAACAGAGCCAAGATCATCGGTACCCGCACTTACGGGAAAGGTCTGGTACAAGAGATCAATCGTTTGCCAGGCGGCGCAGCGATTCACATCACTGTCTCCAAGTACCTCACCCCAGATGGCACTGACATCAACAAAGTTGGAGTCAAGCCGGACGTTGAGTGCAAGGGAGATAAGGACGAACAAATCATCGCCGCACTCAGCAATCTGAAAGGTCAGATTGCCAGTCTGAGAAAGCCTGTTAGAACCAGTAATCTCAGCTTCAGTAAGTAATACTTTCCAAGTTTAGAAAGGATGGAACAATGAGACCATCCAACAAAGTGCAACGGAAGCGAAGAGCCAATTTGGCTCTTCTTTCCGCTTTTTTTTACAGCGGATTTATTGCGACACCCGGACTTGCGTCGCAAGATGCTCGCCTTCTAATTGCTCAGCAGGGCGCGCCGCAACAGGCGCCCTATCAGGCTCCACCTCCACAGTATCAAAATGCACCGCCTGTGCAATGGCAAGGGCAACAGCCTCAGAGCACTCCTCCAGCTCAGTGGAGTTCGCAACCGCCTGCACAGAATGGGCAATGGGGACCTCCTCAGGGGCAAGCTGCGCCGATGAACGCACCGAATTATCCAAGCGGATATCAGGGCGGACCGCCGCCGCAGCAACAATGGCAAGGCGCTCCGCAACAGCAATGGCAGGGGACCGCACCGCCAAACATGCAGGCACCGCAGGGGTACGGACAACAAAATGGGTATCCTCAAGGCGCACCGCCATCCAATTTTGGCCCGCCCGCAGCGGGAAGCGGCACTTACGGCGCACCTCAGGCATACCAGCAGCAAGGTGGGCAAAACTGGAATTATCAAAATCAACCAGCCATGCAGCCAAGTTTGCAAGGTCAGGCGCAGCAATCTTACACAGCGCCGCCACCCCCTCAAAACTCTATGCCGACGCCGCCTCCAAACGAAGGCTATCCGAGCATGGAAGAGTTGAAGGAAACGTTTCAGCAGAATCCAGCGAATAACGTTCAGCAGCCGTCTACAGCTGAGAAGGTCGGAGCTGGTTTGTTGAATATGGTCAAGGGTGCGATGACCACACCTGCTTATGGAATGGGTGGCATGGGAATGGGAATGGGAATGGGAATGCCCGGATATGGCATGGGCGGTTACCCGATGGGCGGTATGGGAATGGGCATGCCGATGGGCGGCTATGGAATGCCTTATGGTGCAGCGCCAATGGGTTATCCAATGATGGGATCGCCTGGTCTTTTGGGCGCTCCAATGGGCGGAAGCATGATGAACAACATACTGAATAACGGGTTGAGAAACCTGCGTTTTTGAGCGGCAGAGAATCGGAGCGAAATGCTGGTGAAAGCCGCGGAGATACTGAAAGATAACCTTGACAAGCGGTGGAATTAGGTATTAGATACGACTACTTACTATATTTGGAGAAGAACTATGATCAGGTCTAGGGATAGGTCTGCTTCCAGCAGCCGAATTCTTGCTGCAATCTCCTGCGGAGTATTTCTTGCTTCTCCGGCTTATGCGCAGCAAGGTCTCTCTGATTGGCAATCGTCCGGCGCATCGTCAGCGCCTGAAGCTAATTGGGGTTCAACACCACCTGGCAGTTATCTTCAGCAATCCAAGACCCCTGCAAAGAAAACCAGTTCTTCCTCCAAGAACTCCTCTCCGCCGTTGAGAACAGACGACTTTTCCAGCGACTTTTCATCGAAAGGACAAGGCTTGTCCGGATGGCAGTCGGGAAGCGGGGGGGCGAGTTCCAGCAATGGTGGACAAGGTCTTTCCGGTTGGCAGGGCGGCAGCAGCGGATCTAATTCCAGCAACGCAGGGCAAGGTTTGTCCGGCTGGCAAGGCGGAAGCAGCAGCGGATCGAGTTCCGGTAATAGCGGACATAGTTCATCCGGCTGGCAGGGACAAGGCTTGTCCGGTTGGCAGGGCGGTAGCGGTGGTTCGGGTTCCGGAGATGGTGGACAAGGTTTATCTGGATGGCAAAACAGTAGCAGTGGAGCCAATTCAGGTGGTGGCGGTGGCTCAACTGGCCTTTCAGGTTGGCAAACCGGAAATAGCGGTGGAGGCAGCGGAGCCACGCTTGGTGACGTTCTACAGCAAGAACAGTCTATGGGAAGCACTCAACTTCAAGGTGGTGTAGAACGCGATCGAACCATCAACAATGGCGGCAATACCATGGGCGGTGGCATCGCTGCTGACCCGAACGCAATGGGCGGCCAGATGGCAGGTATGGGTGGAAACCAAATGAACCCTATGGGGGGCGGTCTGACCAACCCCATGAACGGCATGGGTGGCGGCATGGGCAGCCCGATGGGGGGCATGGGTGGTGCACTTGGAGGAATGGGTGGAGCCGGCGGCTTGATGGACGTGCTGATGAACATTATGCCTAAGCGTCAAACCGGTGTAGTCGGTGGTGCGCCTGGAACCAACCAATCATATTTCCGCACCAAATCGCATGGACCCAACATGTTGACTGGTGTTCCGAGAACGGTCAACAGGTCCGTAAATAGGGCTTTGAATCGCAACTTGAATCGCGGTATCAATACGGCCGCTGCACGCGCCACTGGTTCGGCACTTCGTCATATTCGGTTCTGAGCACGCTCTGGGTAAGAACACGCTCTGTCCGATTGCCGGGCTTGTCGAGGTCTAGTGTTTTAGCGGCTCTTTGCCGATGGACTTTCTAATCATGTTGGCGATTTGATAAATCGAATCCATCGTGTCGTTGAAATCCGCCGTATGTTTTGCACGCAGAGAGTTTGGCAAGAGCAGCAGTGCATCGCCAAACTTGCCTTGGAAAATGTAGATGGTGATCAGCTTGTCGATTAGCAAATTTTCGAGACGCATTTCGCGAGAACTCAAACTTTCAATCATGCGAAGACCGCGCTTTACATGAGGCTCTGCTTCGGCGAATTGATAATCTCGCAGGTAGGTGAGGCCAAGTCCCAGAACCGAATCGAGCTTGAATACAGTATCTTCGGGGTATGCCCTATCGCAGATTTCTAGTGCTTGTTTGTACAGCTGGGTAGCTTCTTCAGACCCACGCAAAATCAGGGCACAAGCCGCTAGACGGTTGAGTACCGAGATGCGCGCGGGATGTTCTTCAGGCAACGCTGGCGCCAATATGTCTCTCACCCGGCGCCAATTCTTTTCCGCCTCAATTGGACGTTTGCGCTCGAATTGTTGCTCAGCAAGAAGATCCAGGGACACCCCGACTTCCGGATGGTCTTTGCCTAGCTGCCTTTGAAGAATTTCGACTGACTCATTGAGAAGTGGCTCGGAAAGTGAAACCTTTCCCTCCTTCTGTCTTAGAATCGCCGTATGCCTGAGCGAAATTGCGTAATCTTTGTGCATTTTGCCCGGCTTGCGGCGTCTTATTCCCATTGATTTAACCAGACTTTTCTCGGCTTCCTTTGGATGACCGCAGCTCAAATGCACGAGACCTAAGTCGTCGTAAGCGTCGGCTGCTTCAGGGCTGTCAACTCCGCACGCCTGGCAGCGCAGCTTTGTTGCTTCTTCGACCAGGGCTTCGGCTTCGTTGGTGTCGCCGTTTGCGGCTAGAGAGAGAGCCAGTGCAGACATGGCTTCTGCGGTCTTCTCATTGTTTTCACCAAAAACTTTCTTGGAAATCTCAACGGAGGTGCGCAAATATTCGATTGCCTTATCCAGATTGTGCAGCCTGTCTTGCAAGCGACCCAGCTTGAGGAGTGTCAGCGCACGCTCACCGGAATTCTCAGGCAACCCTGACAGCACCCGCGAACATTCTGCGGCGGCTTCCTGGTACTTCCCTTGGGCATACAGGTCATCCACTTTCGAAAGTTGCTCACTCTTTGCCATCGATTAAGGCTCCTCATCCGGGGCTGGGGTGCCCCCGTCCGTGAGGGCTACACTACTACTTGCCACATTACCAGACAATTCCCCTCTTCCGCTTGCCGTCACATGGGTGGTGATTTTCAGCCTTACAGCGCAAGGTACCTTACCTGAGAAACTTACTTTTTGCGTATGCGGATCAAATTTCGACTGGCTCTCAAACCTTTCATCCGAAAGTAAACGTGCACCAGATATAGTGCGCTTCACCGGTGCAGGCAATGCCGAAAGTTTAAAGTGCATGTCATCATCGGGTGAAGGTAGAACCGCATCGATATTGCCTTTATAAAGCCTGCTTTGTCTGTTCACAAATTCGGATTGCAGATCCAGCGCTTTCAACTCTTCAAATCCATCAGGTACTAGTACGTTGGAATCCAGATCTCGCAATGTGCCAAGTTCGCACTCTGCAATTCGTGGACTGGCTGTATTTGCGCAACGACAAAAATGGATTCGACAACTTGGTTTTGGCTCGTGTAAATAGTCAATCTATAAAAGAAAAGAACGAGAAAAAGTATGAGGTGATTTGGTATCGAACCGGAGATCCGGTTGGTTTGCGTCGCTTGGGGAGTTTAGCATTTCAACCACCTCAAAAAATTGCTTTGCATGTTCAGCACGCGGCGAGCCCTGCCGGTGACGACGAAATCAAGGCTGCAGCCGATGCTTGCTTGCGATTGTTTTTAGACCTGCATGCAAAGACAATGTCACCGAGCGCGATTATTGTGCCCAAGCAATCTTTCAATGCTTTTGTTCAGCGCATGAATCAATTGAATTTCTATTCTGCTGAAGAACCTGAACCAAACATGCCGGTTTATTCTTCGATCATTCTTTCAGTCGAATCCGAACCTCCCGGAGTCAGGCAGTTGCTTTTCTACTCGGGTCGAGGATTTTGAAGTTAGAGGAATTGAAGCTACGCGCTGTGCAATCGGCGAGTCGGGCAGACTTCTTCCAAAACTGTCTGAATATTTTGCAGCAAACCACCTAATCCAGTGCGCATCACCGCTGATACCATAACCGGATTCGGAACCTGGGCGGAAAGCCACTCAAGATCTTCTTTGCGTGCTTTGTCGGTTTTATTCAAAACAGTGATGATAGGCTTGTCTACAGCCCCTAGTTCGCTGAGAACATCGTAGACGGAACTCATGTGTTCCATCACGTTCGGGTGACTTGCATCGACAACATGCAAAAGAACATCTGCGACTGCGACTTCTTCGAGAGTTGCTCTAAATGCAGCAATCAGCGATGTCGGTAGTTTCTTGATGAATCCGACTGTGTCAGTAAGCAGTACCGGTGAATGATCTGGTAATGTTGTTCTTCTTGTTGCAGGGTCGAGTGTAGCGAAAAGTTTGTCTTCGACAACCATGTCCGACTTTGCAAGAGCGTTTAACAAAGTGGATTTGCCGGAGTTTGTATATCCTGTCAATGCAACCACCGGCAGATTTTCATCTGTGCGTTTGCGGCGTTGCGTATCACGATAATTCTTGATTCGTTGCGTTTCGCGTTCCAAGAATGTGATTCGATCGCGAATACGACGTCTATCGATTTCGAGTTTGGTTTCACCAGGACCTCTTGTGCCGATGCCGCCGCCCAATCTGCTGAGTGCCGTGCCTTTTCCAACTAGTCTCGGGAAAAGATATTTGAGCTGGGCAAGTTCGACTTGCAGCTTACCTTCCTTGGTTTGTGCGCGTTGAGCAAAGATATCCAGTATGAGTTCTGTGCGGTCAATAACCTTGACCGCGACTATTTCTTCCAGGTTTTGCTGCTGGTTGGCGGAAAGCTCCTTATCGACTATGACGATATTGGCTCCCATTTCTTGAACCAAGAGTGCCAATTCCTGAACTTTCCCTGAGCCGAGGAAATATTTGGGGTCTGGTTGTGAACGCGACTGAGTCAGTCGACCGCAAACCGTTGCGCCGGCAGTCTTTGCAAGAAGCGACATTTCGTCCAAATCGTCGTCAACCTGAAAGCCGTTTTGCCCTTCCGATATCAAACCGACCAGGATCGCCCGCTCCTCTCCTTTTGCAACTTGCAGACCGGGCGCTTCGCGTCTGAATTCGTTTTCCAGTGCCTGAATCAGTTCTTCGAAATCTTCCTCTTGAGCGCGTCTTGCGGTCATTGGCGGAAATAGCTTCCAAAGCTGACCTTCGGAATCCCGACCCGGCAGTATATGTGCGATATGTACAATGTCGGCAAAGCGAGTATGTTCGCCCTTCGAGCGACTGAAATCCCCATCTGTGTTGACGGAAACCTGTGCAATCGCATCAAGGCGATTCTTGAGCAGGCACTGAAGATCTTCCTTTCTGAAAGAAAGCTTGTTGGCTTGTGCTGCCTTGCCGTTGTCGAGGCTGGTGTGAATTATTCTGTGTCCGCAAAGCCTTCCGGGACCTACTCTTACGCCTCTCAGTTCCGGCATGTTTACTTCGGAAGGATGTCCAAGGGTGACGTTAACGACCTGACCACGCCTGTTTACGACAACTGAAACTGGATGCCCGGTTGAATGCGATACTTCGGAGACGCTCTCAGCCAGGTCGATAGTGAGCAACTTACCGGCTGGAATTCTTTGCTGCAGGATGCGATTGAGCTGTTTAATCTCAGACTTCTTCAGTCCCTTAGCTTTACCAAGATCAAGTTTTCCGTGCAATCAGATATGCCCTCCTGAAAGCCCGCCAAATGTTTGTTGATGGGAATTTTGCAAAAGCTTACGCCACGTAGTAAGTCTCACACCCGAATCATACCCGCTCAGTGGCAGATATTCACGGATATTTAATCTGCCGCTTTTCCAGCAAAACCGGCTGAGGGAGAACAAAAGACCTCATGACTAGTTCGGGGATTCCACCGGTTGGCGGCTTTCGGTCGTTGTCATCACTATCCCGTGGACGAGACGACTTACCGATTCGCAAAATTCGTCAGTAGAAATACCTGTCCCGGTAAGGTGTCGTGTCAGACCAAGCGTCATCTTATTTATATCGGCATTCGCCAAACCCTTCTCCGTATATACGATGAGAGGTAATGATTGCTCCTCGCCCTGTCTCAATCCTGCAAGAACTTCGAAGCAGCGTTCGTTGGAAACTGACAGATCAAGCACGATTATGTCTGGTTCGAGTTCTCTGACCATAGCTGAAAGTGATTGTTCAATTTCGTCGACAACCTGAAAGCCCTCGCGACCTATTGTTTTTTTCAGAAGATTGGACCTGGCGGAATCACCCTCGATTATGAGCACTCTGCTTTCTACATTCAAAACGCCTGCCTGTCTTGCTACCTTTCGCAAACGAGTGCAATCGAAAGGGTTCTTCTGCACATCCACAAGCACCGGGTTGGCGATTCTGCCTGTTTCTTCGTTCCATCCCCCTAGGACTATGATTGGCACTTCTTTGGTAACCAATGCTCCGCCTGCTTGTTTGATAATTTCCAAGCCGCTTCCGTCGGCAAGCTCTACGTCGACAAGCACGATGTCCGGAAATGTTTTTTCAATGATGCGCTCTGCTTGGGCCAAAGTCGCGGCGCGCAACAGGTCGAAGCCGGATTTTTGCAGCAGGTCTTTTAGAGGTTCTGTAAGTTTTTCGTCATCAGCAACAAGCATCACTCTCAGTCTGTGCAGGGTCAGCGTTTCATCGGGTGCGGAAGGCAAACTTTCACCTGGAGAAAGTTCAAACCAGAAAGTCGAACCTTTTCCAACTGATGTTTCTACACCGACTTCGCCACCATGCTGCACGATGATTGCTTTGGAAATCGCCAAGCCAAGCCCTGTGCCACCTTTCTTTCTCGTGTCGGAAGAGTCGAGTTGTTGGAATTTTGCAAATAGCTTATTCATCTGGTCGTCGCGGATGCCGGGTCCCTGGTCGATAATTGCAAATCTAGCCCGTCCTTTCTCCGTTTCAGTTACGCGAATTTTCACTTCTTTTCCTTTGTCGGAAAATTTGATGGCGTTGGAAATCAGATTGGTTAAAACCTGCACGATGCGATCGGGATCACAATACAATGCCTCATTGAACTCAATCGATTTTGTAAGCGTGACACCTGCATCATCGGCTAAGCCACGAATGGCTTGGAACGTTGTGTCAACAAGCGATTGCGGATTGGTCAATTGAGGCTTGAGCATCAGTTTGCCAGCTTCGATCTTTCTGAAATCCAGAATGTCATTGATCAGTCGTATCAATCTGTCGCATTCCCCACCGGCGATGCGAACAAGATGTCCGCCCTTTTGCGTCAACTCGCCTACTGCTCCGCTGGTCATCAAACCAAGTGCCGTGCGGATTGAGGTGAGCGGTGTGCGTAGCTCGTGTGAAACAGTGGAGTAAAATTCGCTCACCCGCTTTTCAGCTTCTTTCCGGGCTGTGATATCGCGGACGATACCAGTATAGATTCGCCGGTCTCCCAAGTTGAGCACAGAAAGCGCCGCTTCAACAGGGAACGTACTTCCGTCCTTTCGCCTACCCTGTATTTCTTCTCCAATGCCGACTACATGTTTTTCGCCGAACTGTGATTTCGTCTGCTTGTCGGGTGTTTCCAGGGTCAGGTTTTCCATAATCGCAGCAATTTGACCGCCAATCAATTCACCAGCGCTGTATCCGAACATCTGTTGCATAGCGTCATTTGCCGACTCGATTTCTCCTGCATCCGAAAAGGTAACGATGCCGTCAGGAGCAGTGTCTACTATGGCTCGCATTCTCGCTTCTCTTTCAGCAAGTTTTCTCTCGGCCTCTCGAGAGTCGACGACATAGCGATTGAGAATGAAAAGCATGGACAGCAAAATCAAAAATGCTGCCGTCATCATGATCCAGATTGCGCCGAGTGTTTGAATGTTGTTGTTGCTTATGGTTTCACTCGTGGCAAGCTGCATTTGCTTTTCTCGAGTGCGCAGATCAACCAGCTGACCTTCGATAAGATTCGTCAGCTTTCTAAACTCCGTCGAGTCTAGAATCACTGAGGTTGCTGCATATCCCTTCTTTTTGCGAGTCTCAATGATCTGCTCGTTCATCATCAGCCTGTCATTGAAGTTCGTCTTGATTGCTTGCATCTCGTACTTGTCAGCACGATCGCCGAGCAATTGAATCAGCTTATCCAAGTGCTGATTGATTCTATTTTCGCAATCTCTCATGTAGGCCAGCCCGCGATCTTCACCATGGTTGATGAAGGCTATTTCGGCGCAACGCAAGTCCGAATAAGCAGTCATCGTCTCTTCCATCTCATAGAGCGCTTCTTGGCTTTGAGAAATGGAGTTGCTGCCCGGTTGAAGCTGTTGGCTGGCGACGCCGCCGATGTAGAGGAGTACCAAAGCGGTAGCAAGCACGGCAAAAGCCGCTTTGATTGTCAGGTTGCTGCTCGAGGGCTGCGCTTTGGCGTTTGACGACTGTTCCATCCAGCTCCTAAGTACTATATAGAGGTTCGTCCGCTCTTCTGCGTTTCATCATAGAGTGTGAGGTACGGACTTGTATGTAATGCGGAGAATCTGACCACACTATGGTCTCCCGTCGCCTCCTCAATGTGTTTGTCCAGAGTACCGGTAAACAGGAACGATGCGGGTACCCATGCAGCGAAAGATGTTTTTACAGTCGCATAGGGAATTGGAACATGCACGATATCTTTATTCGCTTCGCGTCCAAGATCTCGGGAATTTCGAAAAACAATAACACTGCAAGTGAGCGGTTCTCGCACAAAAAATCCGTCCGGCTTGTGTCTTTCAATTACCTTTTGTACGGCAGCTTGCGCCGAAGTCTCGCTTCTTTCATGAGCCGCAGCGTAGGCGCATTGTGCTCCAATCTCATTGAGCTTCGCGGCTGCTTGCAGAATTGCAATTGTGTTGGAAAGAAAAAGTGCCGAAAGAATAAGCGTCGATGCCAAAAACACCAAGTCAAAGGAAGAAAGCTTGCTTTTTGCTTTTGAAACTTTTTCCTCGACTGCCATAGACGCTCCTGCTTATCGGCTACTGATCGACGATTCTGTAGCCCACACCGCGCTTGGTGCGAATGATTGAATTGTCTTCGCTGTCTCCTAATTTCTTCCGCAACGTTTTCATGTGAGTTCTAACCGTATCAATGGACGCTGAAGAATCGGTCTGCCAAAGACGATCCAGAATTTGTTCTAGAGAAAAACTTTGATTGGGATGGCGCATCAAGAGTTCTAAAAGCGAAAATTCCTTAGCGGTTAATTCAATTGCTTTGTCCGCCCGAGAAACTCGGTTGGTCACTGTATCGAGTTCCAGGTCTTGAATTTGCAAAACGCGCCCGGCAAAAGCAGCAGGGCGGCGGATCAAGGCTCTTACTCGTGCACCTAATTCCGTAGGATGGAATGGCTTAACCAAATAGTCGTCTGCGCCTGCATCCAATCCTTGAGCCATATCTTCAGGTGCGCCTTTAGCTGTAAGCATGAGAATGGGCGTGCGACCGCCTATGTTTCTAAACTTGGAAATGACGTCGACACCGCTCAAATCAGGGAGCATCCAGTCCATGATGACTAGATCGTAAGTGTGATCTTTCAGGTTTTGAAGCGCATCCAAGCCTGAATGCACGACATCGACCATTTGCTTCTCATGCTCGAGCTGCATCTGCAGCAAAAAAGCTAGATTTTGATCGTCTTCAACAAGAAGAATCTTTGCCATAATTCGAGGTCAATGAGCCAAACCGTATTTGGTAATAAGTCTTTCTATTTATGCCCGTTCTGCTTACATTCATATTTTTAGCATCCGCTCAAAAGCTTGTGTCTCAGAAGGGGGCGCATGCCTGACTCGCCGCAGGATTTCAGTTGGGGAATAATTTTGCCTGGATTGCAGATGGAGCGGGGATCAAAGGAATTTTTAATCCAGGTCATGGCTTCCAAATCTTCAGGGGAAAACGCCATGGGCATCTCATGGACTTTTTCAATGCCGATGCCGTGTTCGCCTGATAATGTTCCGCCGAGTTCTACGCATAGCTCGAGGATTTCCCTTCCTGCCAGCATGACTCTTCTTACTTCGTCTTCGTTCTCGCGATGATAAAGCAAACAGGGGTGGAGATTCCCGTCACCGGCGTGGTAGACGTTTGCAATTGTTAGTTCGTGCTTCTCTCCGATATCGGCAATTCTTTCAATCGCCTCCTTGAGTTTGCTTCTCGGGATTACGCCGTCAAGAACGTATCCGTGTGGAGCGATGCGCCCCAATGCGCCAAACGAAGTCTTTCTTGCTTTCCAAATCAGCGCTCTTTCTTTGTCGTCTTTGGCCCAGTTCAACGAAAGCGAACCATTTTCTTTGGCGACTTTCTCAACTATCTGTCGCTGCACGTGAATGCTTTCTTGCGGCCCGTCTAATTCGACAATGAGTAAACATCCGGCAGCGCGGTTGAGCCCCATGTGTAGATAATCTTCCACGGCATTTAGAGTGACGCTATCAATCATCTCCATCGCTGCCGGGATAACACCGCAAGCAACTATTTCGGAAACGGCTTGTCCGCCTGTTCCCACGCTGGGAAAGTATGCGAGCATGGTTTCAACAAAGCGAGACCTCGGTAATAGCCTTACCGTGGCCTCGGTTGCGATGCCCAGCGTGCCCTCTGAGCCGACCATAAGACCAAGCAGATCTAGCGAAATCTTGTCCTTTGCTCTGCCACCAAAGACGGTGACAGAGCCATCAGGCAAGACTACTTTTGTGCTCAATACATGATGTATGGTCATGCCATATTTGAGTGTATGCGGACCACCGGAATTTTCAGCCAGATTGCCGCCAATTGTTGATGCAGACTGGCTGGACGGATCAGGTGCAAAGTAAAGTCCATATGGCGCCGCGGCCTGTGACACGGATAGATTGGTCACCCCGGCTTGAACTTCCGCCACCATATCCTTTGGGTCGATTCTAAGGATACGGTTCATTCTTGTGAGAACCAGACTGATGCCACCGTAAATTGTCGTAGCACCTCCGGATAAACCAGTGGCGGCGCCCCGGGCAGTGAAAGGAACCGAATACTTATTAGCTAGTTCTACAACCTTTTGAACTTCAGCGGTTGATTTAGGCAAAACAACCAAGTCTGGCCGGGCGACGTCCATCGTTTCTGCATCGCATTCATAAAGAGCCAGTGATAAGGCTGTGGAAAGAACATAGTTCTTCCCGACCACTCTTGCCAGCTCTTCTTTGAGCGCAGCTATTGCTGTATCGGGCACGTATATCCTCGACGCAGTTAAACGAGATCCCTTGGGATCAAAGGCACATCGTGATTATTATGTCCGAAACTCGAGCGCTTATCTACGATTTTGCATCTTCATGGTTTCTTGGTCGCCGGTTATGGACCTGAAACCAGTCGGACCGCCATTGTTGTGACCGAACGTGGATAATTTATCGACACTCATACGCCTGCTGCCTGGCGGAAACTGTAGGACAGGGTTACCTGCCATTTTTGCCACCGTGGCATAGACCATCGCGTTGTACGCTATGCTGGAACTGTTTGACTGCATGCGAATATTGATCACGCGTCCGTCTCTGGTGATCGTATAGTTGATTACACAGACTAAAGGCGGACTTTTGGACAAAAACGTCTTTGCATATCCGCTTATTTGATTGAAAATGCACTCGGCCACTCGTCTGTGCCATTCGTCCCAGGCGAGTTTCATCTCCTGACCGTCAGGGTCATTTGGATTCTGACGCATTTGATTCATTTGGGTGGGCGGTGCCATGTCAGGCTGCATCATCATCTGGCGACCTTGCTGCGGTGGCGGCATCTGGTCGCCCATGCCGGGCATTCCTTGACCATTAAATTCACCGCCGTCGTTGGCATTCAGGTTGAAACCTGGCGGCATTCCAGTTTTAGCCGCCTGAACCTGAAAGGCTGAGGCTGGTGCGTCGAAAGTGTCCTCTTGCCCGCTGCCGCTGCTGTCGAACGGATCGCCCGCGTTTTTCATGTCATTGCGGTTTAGACTCGGACCGTCTTCCGGACGGATGAAACCCTGGTCGACGCGCAGTTTGAACGTCTTGTTCGGTTGTGTCGCCGCCTGGACAGACCCGACCATGAACTGACCGGCAAACGCAGTAGCCAGAGTTAATGTCGTCATCTTGTGAAGAATTGGTCCGAAACAGGATGATTTGGATGGCTTCATGGCAGACACATTGGGGTGGTAAGGGTTGTCAGGACTCCATATTTGTACTCTACTCTAAAACGCTAAAAAGTAAATTCGGTATATACGAAGCCGGAAGTACGTGTTTAATTAAACGTTCGAACTCTGCGGAGCACAATCAGTAAATCGTTCAGTCCAATTTTAATGGATCCAGGTGACTCGAAAACATGGAAAAGACAAAAGAATTGCCCAAAAAACCGTGCGGGATTATTGACAGCCATGCGCACGTGGTGAGCGAGTTCTTTGGCGAGGATCGCGAAGAAGTCATCAAGCGTTCTTTCGAGAACGGTGTGGTGCAAATGGTCAATCCTGGTGTTGTGTTGAACAACATTGATGAACTGAAAGATATCGCCGAACGCCATGCGAATCTTTTTTTCGCGACAGGTCTGCATCCGCACGAGGCGAAGGACTGGACTGACAAGTGCGGTGAAGAAATAGAGAAGGCCTCCGCGCATCCGAAGGCTGTAGGAGTGGGCGAGTGCGGTCTCGATTTCTTCTACAACAATAGCGATCACGACAGCCAGAAGAGAGCGTTTGCCGCGCAATGCCGTCTGGCAAAGAAGTTGAACAAACCTGTAATCGTGCATTGCCGAGACGCATGGCAAGAAGCTTTCGATATTTTGAAAGAGGAAGGCGCCGGAACAAGCGCTGATTCTCTAAAAGGTGTTTTTCACTGTTTTACTGGAACACCTGAGCACTTGCCTAGCATTGCCGACCTAGGATTTTATGTTTCGTTCTCGGGCATCGTTACCTTTCCAAATGCTAAAGCCCTACAAGAAGCGGCGAAGCATGTGCCTGACGATAAGATTATTGTTGAAACTGATTGTCCTTTCCTGGCACCGCAGAAGGTGCGTGGTGCAAAGAATGAACCGCAATATGTTTGGTATGTTGCGGAGAAACTTGCTGAGCTGAGAGGTTCAACAGTTGAAGCAATCGCTCAAAGTGCGATGCTGAACACGAGAAAGCTCTTCGCGCTGCCGGAACCGGTTTAGTAATGTAGTCACCGCCACCTTCCAGGCGGCTCTTAAAACTGCAGGCTGGAGCCGTCGCCCCACTCGACTTTCGAGAGCCCTTGCGCCCGACCTTTTACTTGGTGAAAACTTCCAAACGAACTGCGGCGCCTTCGGCAGGCTTTGAAGTGAAGGTTAATTGAACCGAATAGAGAGAGCGCATGATTTCAGCGCGTTGCCTCATGCTGCCCATTCCCATTCCGCCCGAGTCGGTTCTTTCTTCGTCGAGAATCGACGCGTCGTAGCCTGTGCCGTTGTCGCTGACGGTAAAAACGTAGCAACCATCCGACGGTTCCTCGATTTTTACTGTGATTTCCGAAGCGGACGAATATTTTTCTGCATTGTTCAACGCTTCCTGAATGATCCTGAAAATGTGCAATTGGATCATCTCGGGCAATCTGGGTAATTCCGTTTCCACATCAAGATTGCAAGAGATACCGGAACGTTCTTCGACGCGCTCTAAAAGCCCCTCGACGCTTACTTTTAGTCCCCAGTCCTGGAGGTTTCTCGGCGCATAATCGTTGCAGATGTCGCGCAGTTTTTCTACTACCTCATCAAGGGTTTCCAGTAACTCTTCATTAGTCAGCGCCCTGTCTCCCGACATGTAACGCTTGAGCATGAGCAAATCCGCAATTACCGTGTCGTGCAGATCTCTGGCAACACGTCGCTTTGTTTCTTCTTGCTGTTGAACGATCTTCCAAGCAAGATTTTGTACTTCCAGCTTGTGTTGATCGACTTTCTGAGCGCGCGGCAGTTTTGGTACAATCAAAGGTTTGTGAAGCGCCGGATCGCTGATGCCCTCTTTATCTTCTTCTGGATAAAGGGATGAAAGGCAGCGGTCAAGAAGAAGTAGTATCTCCTCCACCCGCACTCTTTCGCCGTTATGCATCCATGTGTGCCCGTATTTCGTGTGCACAAGATCAAGTTTGTATTTGAGTCTGGTATCAAATTCGGCGTAAGAGAGAAAAACAGTCTCTTTGGTAGGAATGATGAACATCTCGATAGCGTGCGAGGATGCTCTTACCGAAAGGCACAGGTCTTTATTCTTGGCGCGAAATCGATAGAAACTTTTGGGCAGATTCTTCTTGCTCACCAGGGCATTTATGTGAGGTGGGCTATCCGGTTCTTTTATATGCTTCGGCGCCGAGAGTTCGAGAGATTCGAAGCGCTCCTGTTGCGCTTCATTTTCGACACGGTGTTGCAGTGCTTCAAATAGGCTGTCCATCAGGGTTACAGCGATGAGCAGGTATTCTCTGCCATCGGTGTCTGTAACGGCAGCTGCTTGTGTCTTCTGTTCAACGGGAGCTGACTGCTTTACTTCGATCGTTTTGGCAGGGAAAAGAAGCTTGGCTAATTTTCGTGCATCGAAGGGGAAGTTGACCACGACCTTCTATACGCCTCGTGCGCCCATATCTACGCTGCCATAGCCGTTTTCCACAGCCCAGGCGATGAGTTGCTCTCTTGTCTCCAATCCCAGCTTTAGTAGTAAAGTTTCGCATTGTTTTCTAACTGTGGTGATTGACGTAGTGCGTGCATCGGCGATGTCTTGATACTTCATCCCTCTCGCCATCATTCGCAGCACTTCATCTTCGCTGCGCGTCAATTTCTTCCAATTGCCTTTCACCTGTTCGGAAACAATTCCGGTTTCACCGTTCATCACTCGTTTGATTGTTTCGGCAACCTTTGCCACTCTTTCCGATTTGAGCAGATATGCTTGAACGCCCATGGCTAAAACTGTTTGAATGAATGCCATGCGGCTCTCCGCGGAGAAGATCACCAACTTCGAATCCTTTAACTGCGAAAATTTCTCCACCATGGAGCGGGGTCCGTGGGTGCCTGGCAAGTGAAGATCGAGGAGGACCACATCCGGTTTCAACTCTTCAACCAACTTGTAGCCTTCATCTCCATCCAGGGATGAGGCAATAATCTTGATGTCGCTTTCCTGCGATAGCCCAATCGACAAGCCATCGAGAGTAGCTTGGTGATCTTCTATGATCACTACCTTGATCGGCTCTGTCACGGTTCTTACTCCAAAAATGTGTCTATAAATCTAGTTTTCGCTGAGTTTTCTGTATCGTTTTCCTAAATTTGTTGCCTTCGCGAAGTGTTCAGAGTTTTTCGAAACTCTAAGAAGCGAGTCAGCCGCTCCTTGATAGTTCTTCGCTTGAGCCAGCCGCACGCCAAGATTGAAGAGCAAATCGTCCACGTAGGTTTGTTCTTGCGGCTTCAATTTTTGTCGTTTTATCTTATCCAGCATTTGCAGAGCTTCGGCAGTTCGGCCCTGTGTAATCAACTCTTCTACGGTGCTCAGTGCAGGCGGCGGCTGCTCCGGGAAGACAAGCTTCAGTGCTGAGAACATGAGGAACGCCGAGACCAATGTGAAGACAAAGACGTTGAAGCGATGCTTCGATCCGGCCGAAAGAATATCCTTCTTTCCGCTGGCTTGTTCGGCATGAGCTGTGTCTTCCCGTAACTGACTTTCGGGAATATTGAGCACTTCCTGCGGTGTCGTAATCGCGAACTGACTGTCTTTCAAAGCCATGTGTACGGCTTTGGTAGATGCATCATCGAATGGAATCCAACCTGAAGAGGCGACTGCGGCACTGTCCTTTTTCTTTTCGAATTTGGACAGAGCCATCTCGATATCGTCGAGAAGCTCTTCAGCATTAGCTTGGCGCTCAAATTTTGTTTTGCTCAAGGACTTGCGAACTGCTGCTTCCAAGCCGTTAGGAAACGGCAGATCAACGCGAATGGCATTCATGCTCGGCGGTGGACGGTTTACGTGCATGAACATCAAGCCCATGACGTCATCGGCATAGAACGGTCGCTTGCCTGTCAGCATCTCGAAAATCGTCACGCCCAGCGAATAGACATCGCTGCGAATATCCAGTTCTTCGCCTCGACACTGTTCCGGACTCATGTATCCGGGTGAGCCGCAAACTTTACCGTCCATTGTTAGCGAACCTGATTGTTCGTTGCGCTCGAACATCAGTTTTGCAACGCCGAAATCCAGCACTTTGACGATTTCGTTTTCGAGAACGATATTCTCCGGCTTCAAGTCGCGGTGAATAATCTTCGCTCTGTGAGCCTCCGCTACGGCGCTGAGAACCTGCCTCATGATTGGTAGCGCCTCGTCTAAAGAGATGTGACCCTTGTCGCGAATCCGGCGCGCCAGGGACTCGCCTTTGAGAAACTCTGTGACGATATAGGGTTGTTCTTCACCTAGCAGTCCGTAGTGGAAGAGTTTTACGATATTGGGATGATTGAGGCTGCTGATTGTTTTCGCTTCGCGCAGGAAACGGCGGCGAGAATTCGGATCGGCGACTCTGCTGCCATGCAGAAGCTTGATTGCCATCTGTCTGGATGTCGTTTCATCGAGCGCCCTGAATACCGCACCCATTGAACCCTGTCCCAGAAAGGCCAGAATGCGATATCGATCATCGATGTATTTGCCGATAAACGGGCTTTTTCCTGCATCAGCCAGACGGACGCTATCAACCGGACAGAGGTCCTTGTCGTCGTCGAAAAGTTCGTTGCAGGTGTCGCAAAGCTTCATTCCTTCACCTGCCGTTCGTCAATGAAAGTTGTCGCCTGTACGATTGCATCAATCCGGACGCGGTATCCTGATACTGAGAATTGGCGGGGATTTTTTTGAGAGTATTCACAGCCGGTCCATACTTGCGCTGATTGGCGTATTTGCGCGCCAAATTTAAGTATGCCGTATGGAGGGTAGATGTTTCTGCCGGACTCAAGTGTCTCAGTGTGCGCTGCCGGTTTTCCAACATGTTGATTGCTTGTTCGGTATGTCCTCTTACGAGCAGTTCGTCTGCTGTGTCGGGAGTTGCGATGTCCCACAATTTTAGAATACCGATTGCTCCGACAACGATAATGACAATCAACGGAAGGATAATTTTCAACGCCCCGGGGGACCATTCCGATTCGTTGTGATAATGTGCTGCTGCTTCCTCTGCGTGCGACCCTGTACTGCGTACATCCCTGCTTCTGGAGCTGATTTCTTCCTGGCGGTTCACCGCCTGTAGTGGCGCAGCGATTTCCCTGTTCTTTGCAGAAGGTGCGATCAAATCTTGAGTGCTGTGATCGTAAGACTGAGAGATGGCGGCCGCATTGGCCGGCTGTACACCTGACAGCCTGGGTACGCCGTCACCGGAGGCAGCACCGGGACTGGCGTCGAACGCTGCAGGCTCCGAGGCACCGCTGTTCGGCACATAGGCGTTTAACGCGTCATTGCTCAATTCGATTAGCGACGCTGCAACCAAATCCGTCTCACTAAGCCCTTCCTGGTTATCTTTTGGATTCGCGGCTTCCTTGCGGTTTGCGGCTGTGCTGCCGTGATTGCGTGCCTGCTGTGCTTCTTTTGCCTTTGCTCTGGCTCCGATGAAAACATCATGAGTATCGCTGCTTGCCCCATGGTGCCTCTCCTTTTCAGTGGCAAAAAGCGGCGAGCTTTCTTCGTGACCAACCTTTGAAGACACAGTCGGCGCGGCGGGCAAATTGTCTTGGCACTGTTCCAGAACCGAGCTGAGCTTGGCGAGAAGTGCTTCCACACTTTGCGGGCGGGCGGCAGGATCCTTCGCCAGCGTCGAGGAGATCATTTCTTCGAGCACGGGGGGGAATTGCAAATCAGGCTCGACCTCCGAGAGTTTTGGAGGTTCATCATTGACGTGCAGGTACATCAAGCTGACCAGGTCTTTCGCCGAAAAAGGACGTTTTCCGGTCAGTG
>DTSE01000302.1:0-708 GCA_012965515.1 Candidatus Melainabacteria bacterium
CCGGCGCAAAATTCCTATTGATGGTGTCCACTTCAACTTTGAATTGATCGTAAGCGGCGTTGATACCACCGGCTCGCTCTGCTTTCTCTACGTTGGCTACAACATCATAGGCAGTCATAATAATTCTCCTTGGTAATAACCTTGAGACTGTAATCAGCTTCAGGCCGATGTCTTCAGTGAGTTGCGGGGGGAAGTGCAGCAGGGCTGCTCATGCACCCAATTTAGGCGGCAGTTGTTTTGGATTGGCTACTAAACTGTTGCGAAACTGCTACTGAAACAGAAATGTGCGCCGGTCCATACGCAGAACCGGTGGTTGTCAGGAGTTCTTGCGTATCACCTGGCGCAGCCTGAAGCCCCACCGGTGGCGCTTTTCCCCGCCCAGCTTTAGTTCTGCCGGTTTTGGGGCACATATTAGAAGGGAGTACGGCACTCCCTGAGATGGATGGATTAAACGGACCAACAGCCCACGGAGCCCGATTAGTACATGGCAGGACTGGATTCACCCAGCAATCAGAAGCAAACGCCCGAGAAACAGGAAGGTGATAAGCCCAACCTGACCATCGAAAACGTTGGCGTCGGCAATTTTATAGTTGCCGGTGCACTGCCTGAGTCCGTTCGCAATCAGGAAGTTGCCGGTCAGGGCGGGGGACCAAACAAGTTGCGGTCCTATTTAGACACCGCCGTTCACCCTCTTGCCGAAGCCGTAAC
>DTSE01000302.1:718-2834 GCA_012965515.1 Candidatus Melainabacteria bacterium
GACAACGGACAAGGGCGCCGACGAGATGTCCATGTACATGCGCGGCTTCCTCAAAACCCTTCCTATCTTTATGAAAGGCAAGGTTGCGCTGCCCTCTCTAGCTTTGACCTACATGTCCGACGAAGCGAAAATGGGCGATACGGTGCAAAACCAGCTCACAGACGCGGGACTCGGGCTGGGCAAAGGAGCTTTGCTCAAAGCCTCCTTCCGCGCGTTCGAAGGCGCCGCCATGACTCCGGGCGCGACCGGCGTCAGCATGGGCATCATCAATCGCGGCTCCGACACGATGCTGACGCGCCAGAATTACTATGACGCGAAGGGCGAGTTCAGCCTATCTCAAGGTATGGCACGTACTCTTTCCGTGACGGCGAACCCCGGCGCAATGGCTATCGATGCTGTTGCATTCGGCGTCAACGACGCGCTTTTCGCCACGGCATTCAACAAGTCGCGCGGTATGGTGTCGTACAAGCCGTCCACGCTCTATACAATGTCCGCCGGAACCATGGGCGTCACCAGCGGCTTCGGCCGCGAATTGGACCGACAAATTCGCGAAGATGGAAAACTCGACTTCGAGCAGCTCTCGCGCAAAGCGTTTCTGCAAGGCGTCTTCGATGCAGCCGGCGGTCGCGTAGGTGCATGGCAAGCAACCCGCGGAATGAAACTGGAGCCGGATGCTCCGGGCGCGATGGAGAAGGCGCGTTCAACACCGTTCCAGCGAGGTGAAATTGTCGATGCTCGGCAGCAAGCACTGCGCGATGGTGTGTTTATCCCTGAGCGAAAGGCGACGGGACTGCACACAGAGACTTGGTTCGGGAAGGTCAAGTCTCCATCTGGAGAAGTCATACCGGCTGTCTTTCGCCCCAATGATTTTACTGAAGCTTTTGCTGTTCGAATGCAAAATGAAATCGCTGGTTACGGCATGAATATGCTTGGGTTTAAGACGAACGTGCCAACCACAGTTGCGAGAAGTGCCGAGATCAATGGCAAATCATATGTTGGCTACATTCAGGAAATGAATGGGCCTAACCTCGTCGATCACTACCGCAATGTTCTTGCGATGCCCGATGGAAAGACCATCCCCAAGAAAACCATCCGCGATCATCTCCAATCATCGACAACTCTATCGACTAATTACAGTGACGCGTTCCTCCATCGTATGGTGATGGGCGAATGGGACAACCATGCGATGAATATGTCCGTGTCGGACAAGGTGCACAACATCGACCTTGGTTACGCGTTCCGCGCTCCCACGTCGAAGCTGGAGCTTACACCTCTGCCGATGGCGCGTAAGGCGCATGAGACGCTGAGCCAGGGACTCTACAACGAATTCGCCGGCAAGCCGCTGAGCCCGCAGGCTAAGGCGGAAATGCAAAGTTTGCATTCTCGCTACAGCACGCCGGAAGGGCGTGCGCAGATGGAAGCGTTGGGTCTTACACCACGACAAGTGGATGGTGTTCTCGGACGCACTGATTGGTTCGCCACCAAAGCGCTCTTCCCGAAACAGCAAGAAGCCGTTTCCTACGTGCATCTCGCGCGCCTCAGTCAGTTTGCCAAATCTATTTTGAAACGACCTGCGCATAAGCCAGCTACGGAAGTTCAAGGCGACGGACAGTAGGTGTTCCTATTTGTGAGGCGACTGTAGAACAGGCTGTTGCCCCTCGTTTCAGCGCTTGCTGTCTGCCGACTTCGAAAGCGCTTTGCCAGCGTTTGCCGCATCAGCCTTCTCAACATCCGCCTTTTCCTTGTCTGTCAAAAACCATTCCCACTCGGTTTTTGCACCAGCTCGCCTACGTTTCCTCTGCGGCATAATGTTGTCTGCCTCCTCAAAACGCTTCTGCCGCCGCAAATTGTGCGCCAGCGACCGACTATATTGATAGTACTTTTCACCGTCTTTGGGAGAGAACAGCGCCAGCCGTTTGCGCATCCAAAGCTCCGTCGCTTTTTCGTCCTCACAATCCTTGTAGATATCTACATAAATTGAATAGACAAACTCAGACAGATTTCGATCCGGCTTTTTCTTCAATGCCTCGAGCGCTTTGTTCAGATTCTGCTTTGCTGCATCGTAGTCTCCCGCCCAAAACTGACCATACGCAGCTTCGCTGAGAACAAATGCCTC